>NZ_SDLH01000060.1:0-472 GCF_013096955.1 Anoxybacillus sp. EFIL
CTTCATGGTCAGCATCCGCGCCAAACAGTTTCATTTTCGTTAACGTGCGATCTGAAGCTCCCGGAAAATGACCCTCTACTTTTTTACCAATTTTTTTCGCTTCTTGCATCCAATGGAGAATGAAATCGTCGCCCTCCAATAGACGTGGCCATCCGGTTAGTTCTCCGACCTGCAAAACCGCATCATTTTCAAGCCAACTTTTCATGTTTTTATATGAAAAGAAATGTTCTTCTCCGTCCATTTCTGTTTGCGGATCAAGTCGACACCACCAATACATCGTCATCGGCTGTTTTTCCATGGCCGCCAAAAAAGAAAACGCTTTCTTTTTTGACAACTGCAAAAAAAGAAATAAATTGTCGTTAATAAGTGTTGTCGTACCGAACTGTGCTGCATATTCCGCTAACGTCTGGGGATTATATAACTGAAACGGATGAGCATGAGGCTCGATGTAACCAGAAACAAGCATCTGATT
>NZ_SDLH01000061.1:0-467 GCF_013096955.1 Anoxybacillus sp. EFIL
ACCAGCCAACGCCGGAGAGCGCTCGTGATCCGGTCCAAACAATTCGGCCCTGTTGGTCATACCAAGTCGCGGCCTCGTTAAGTTGCAGAAGCGGGAAAGACAGCTTCAATACATCGATAAGTTGCTCGAGGGTCCAACCAAGTCGCTGAGCCACCAGCACGTCGATTTCAACCAGGGCGAGCCGTCGAGCATAATCTGTCCGCAAGGGCACCTGAAAATGCCAATCCTCGCAGGCGATTGGGTCCTTAGACAGCCTGACGTCACTTAGAGACCACTCGAAGCCAGCGAGCACATTCTTGTTTCGATTCCATAGCTCCGCATAGTCCTGCGTTAGGCAGTTAAGAGCCAGAACCCGTGCTCTCGCTTCATCGTTAAGCGCGGTGGCTGGGATAGCTTCGAAATCCGAAACGCCTATGTCGCCTTTACCAAGTGCCTTATACAGAAAATCATATGGAACTGAGCTAAGA
>NZ_SDLH01000062.1:0-466 GCF_013096955.1 Anoxybacillus sp. EFIL
ACCCGAAGTCGGTGAGGTAACCCTTACGGGAGCCAGCCGCCGAAGGTGGGGCAAATGATTGGGGTGAAGTCGTAACAAGGTAGCCGTATCGGAAGGTGCGGCTGGATCACCTCCTTTCTAAGGATAATGAGAAAAGCGGAGGCGACTGTTTAGCCCCGACAAGCGCTGGAGGGCCTGCGAGGAGGCTGTTGCCGCCACAGCAGGATCGAAGCGGCTCGAGGGGCTAGGAGCCGGAGCTAGACAATAAGAAAAGCGGAGAACTTTCGTTTGAAGCTAGACATCGTATAATAAAAAACGCTTTTTCGCTTCGTTTAGTTTTGAGGGAATATCCCTCAACTCGCGCCTGCGTCTGCGAGTGATTACGAAGATGATAAATTCCTCGGCGCATGGCAGCGAAGATGTAGCTTCAAGAAGAAGCCATGTTCTTTGAAAACTAGATAACAGGCTGAAAAGTGTGTTTAGTTAA
>NZ_SDLH01000063.1:0-465 GCF_013096955.1 Anoxybacillus sp. EFIL
ACACGCGCGGCCGCGTGAAATGCGAAATCGGCCTCGCCAAGGGCAAGAAGCTCTTCGACAAGCGCGAAACCGAGAAAGACCACGACTGGCAGCGCGAAAAAGCGCGCCTCATGCGCGAAAAGGCCTGAGCCGTCTCGCTTCCCGACTTTTACGCGCCCGGCCGCTGCTGCTGCTTCACAATCGTCAACGCTGACGCAATCATCGTGCTCAGGTCCCCCATGTTGCCCGGCACGATGAGCGTGTTGCCCTGCTTCGCCAGGTTGCCGAACGCGCTCACATACTCTTCCGCCACTTTCAGGTTGACCGCATCGATGCCCCCTTCGGTGCGAATGGCTTGACCGATCTTCTGGATCGCCTGGGCGTTGGCTTCAGCCACCGCCAGGATCGCCGCCGCTTCACCCTGTGCCCTGTTGATGGCGGCCTGCTTTTCCCCTTCTGATTTCTGGATTGCGGCCTCCCGCGCAC
>NZ_SDLH01000064.1:0-465 GCF_013096955.1 Anoxybacillus sp. EFIL
GATTTCGATATGATAAACGACGGAATATCCGGTTGTCGGAGTGGCAAGCGCTTCGCCTAGATTCCCGGACATTGCGACCATGTTGACGCCGTCACGGGTGGCGCCTCCGACAAGGGTCGACAAACCAGCCGCCGTGGCCTGAGCTGCACCCCAAGCGCCCAGCGCAAGGCCGCGCCCGGCAAGTCCATCAGAGGGGAGCGTCATGGCCGCTGTCAGGGTCGAGATTGCGAAATAGCCTCCGCCAAACCCGATCAGGCCAGCGCCGAGGAAAAACAAAAATGTCGAATTCATCGGCGCTGCAAAAATTACGATGCAAAAGGCTGCGACCCCAGCCAGCAATCCGACAGACGCCATGCGGTAGGTGTTACCGCCTTTGGCCAGAACACGCGCCGCCAAGGCGAAACCTAGCAGCGCACCCAGCGCCCAAGTCGCCGTGAGAAGTGTCGTCGATGATACGCTCAGGCC
>NZ_SDLH01000065.1:0-461 GCF_013096955.1 Anoxybacillus sp. EFIL
GTCATTGAACGAGCGGACGGAGCGAGCCAACCGCTGGGGGGCCGATTTATACGTTTCGATCCACGTGAACGCGGGCGGTGGCACGGGATACGAAGATTACATTTACTACGAGCTGTCCGAAAATTCCCGAACGGCGCGCATTCGTGATGTGCTGCATGAAGAAGTGATTCGGGCGACAGGATTCCGCGACCGTGGAAAAAAGAAGGCGAATTTTCATGTGCTAAGGGAGACAGCGATGCCGGCGGTGTTGACGGAGAACGGGTTTATCGATAATGAGGAAGACGCAAAAAAATTGGCGGACACCGAATTTTTGCGGACGATTGCCCGCGGTCATGTCAACGGATTAGAACGGGCGCTTGGATTGAGAAAAAAAGAAGGGACGCCGAACAATCCTCCTGAGCAGGATCCGGATGAGCCAAGCGTTCAAAGATTGACGCGTGTGATCGTTGATGGCAAGCAAG
>NZ_SDLH01000066.1:0-460 GCF_013096955.1 Anoxybacillus sp. EFIL
GTGATACCACTGGTGCCATCGGAGCCACCGCAGATAGTACCAACCACCAGGTCGCTCCAGTTCAGGATACAACGCAGTGTATCCGCAAGCTGTTCCAGCATTTCAGCGACCAACTGCTTACCCAGAGTAATGGTGTTGGTCGTGCCTTTATTTTCCTGAATGACCAGCGTATGGCACGGTCGCCCACTTTCTCGTACTTCTTGCTCCAGCCGACGGCGATCAAAATTCTCGCTCCCCAGCGAAATAATCAGTACACCACCTACGTTGCTATGAATCGCCAGATTTTTTACCAGACGATAGCCATAAGCGCTGGGATAACAACCTGAAAAACCAAAATACTGCACGTCGTGACAAGGAAATCCTGCGGCAATCTTTTTAGCGACATGGCTGGCACACTCCACCATAAAGATTACCTGCACAGTATTACGAATACCCGGTCGACCATTTTGCCGTACATAAC
>NZ_SDLH01000067.1:0-460 GCF_013096955.1 Anoxybacillus sp. EFIL
AGCTCCCCGAAGCATATCGGTGTTTGTCCCGTCCTTCATCGGCTCCTAGTGCCAAGGCATCCACCGTGCGCCCTTTCTAACTTAACTAAACACACTTTTCAGCCTGTTATCTAGTTTTCAAAGAACAATTTCAACCTCGTCTCCTCTATAGTGAGTAGACGCAGGCGCGAGTTGAGGGATATTCCCTCAAAACTAAACGAAGCGAAAAAGCGTTTTTTCATCATATCAATGATATCCCTTAGAAAGGAGGTGATCCAGCCGCACCTTCCGATACGGCTACCTTGTTACGACTTCACCCCAATCATTTGCCCCACCTTCGGCGGCTGGCTCCCGTAAGGGTTACCTCACCGACTTCGGGTGTTGCAAACTCTCGTGGTGTGACGGGCGGTGTGTACAAGGCCCGGGAACGTATTCACCGCGGCATGCTGATCCGCGATTACTAGCGATTCCGGCTTCATGC
>NZ_SDLH01000068.1:0-459 GCF_013096955.1 Anoxybacillus sp. EFIL
CCATTTATCTGACGAAGGTATTACTTTTATTGTTACTGCGGGTAATCACGCAGTCGGCGTTCTTGCTTGTGCATCTCCCGGAAGCGCGCGTGCGTGTGTATCTTCTCTTGATGAAGAAAGTACTGCCGATACAGGAAGTAATGAAAATAACACCAAAGCAAAACTGGATATGGCAAAAGGGGAGATAACAACCCACGGAACAGAAAGTTATGCCGCTTACGCTAATGGCACTGTCGTCAAGGCGGGTAGCAAGCTTGATTATACCAATGCCAGCGTTACATTAACCGATGTTGATATTACCACGCATGGGGACAATGCTCATGCCATCGCTGCTCGCCAGGGGACTGTTTCATTTAACCAGGGAGAAATTCATACAACGGGTCCTGACACCGCGATTGCTAAAATTTATAATGGCGGCAAGGTGACGCTGAAAAATACATCTGCAGTCGCGCATCAGGG
>NZ_SDLH01000069.1:0-456 GCF_013096955.1 Anoxybacillus sp. EFIL
GTCGAGGCGCTCGCGGTCGGTCAGGGCCGAATGCAGCAGGGCGATGCGCGCGTTGAAGCGGCGTTCGAAACGCGCCAGGGTCTGCGGCCCCAGGTTGATCTCGGGAATCAGCACCAGGGCCTGGCGGCCTGCGGCCAGGGTTTCGCGGATCAGTTGCAGGTAGACCTCGGTCTTGCCGCTGCCGGTGACCCCGGCCAGCAGGAAGCAATGGAAACCGCCGTGGCTGGCGCGAACCGCCTCGAAGGCGGCGCGCTGCTCGGGGTTCAGCGGCAACTCCGCCTGGGCCAGCCAGCCGCCTTCGCGCGGCGGGGTGCTGTGGCGCCGCACCTCCAGTTCGACCAAGCCTTTTTCCTTGAGCAGGTCGAGGCTGTCCTTGTTTATCTGCAACTGGTTCAGCAACTCATGGGACACCCCGTGCGGATGCTGCTTGAGAATCGCCAGGGCCTGGCGCTGGCG
>NZ_SDLH01000006.1:0-168531 GCF_013096955.1 Anoxybacillus sp. EFIL
CCGTCCGCCGCTAACGATTCAAAAGCAAGCTTTTGAATCGTCCGCTCGACTTGCATGTATTAGGCACGCCGCCAGCGTTCGTCCTGAGCCAGGATCAAACTCTCCATAGAAAAGTTATCCTTAGCTTTTACGCTGCTGTTTTGTTCAGTTTTCAAAGAACATCAAGCACAAGATATATCATACAAGATGCTTTTTTTATTGTCAACACTTTTTATGCTATTTTTTATTAAAAAATTAAATGACAACGGCAATAACCATTGTCATTTTATAATCTCTTCAATGAACAAATCCTTTTTATCTTTGAGTGAAATAATTTTGTTTGTTTCAATTATCTTAACCATCGGATGATTTGGTGAATCTTGTTCAAAAAAGATGATTTCCCCGATTTGTTCATTTGATAATTTCACTCTTGCCCCGATTGAAAGAGTCATTAAAAGAGAAGCCAACGCTCGAACAACAGAAAGATCAAATTTTCCAAAGCAATCTTTATGAATTTGTTCAAATACTTTAAAAGGAGATTGCTTATTACGATAAGGCCGCTCAGAAATCATCGCATGGTAAACATCAGCAACAGCAACAATTTTACTATACGGGTGAATTTTTTCTTCTTGAACGCCAAGTAAATACCCGCTGCCGTCATTTCGTTCATGATGTTGCAAAACAGCGAGCTTTACCCCTTCTTGAAGCGCTGTAATTTTTTGAACCATTTTATATCCGTAAACGGTATGTTGGCGCATATCTTTATATTCCATTGGCGTAAGTGCTGTGCTTTTGTAAAGTATTTTCGGATCAACTTTAGCCATACCGCAATCGCTTAATAATCCAGCAATTGCGACTTGATAATAGTCTCCTTTTGTATATTGCAATTTTTTCGCCAATACGCCTGAGAGAAGGCCGACCGTTACTGCATGATGGAATAAATACTCTGATTTTGTAGAGTAGTGATGAAAAAAGAGCAATTCTTTTTCCGATTCCAATACTTTTTCAAATAAAGGAATAAACATGTGACGGACTTTGCCGATGTCAATCGGTAACCCAGACTGCCAACCTTGAAACATTTGTTTATACTGCTGCACAGCTTCTAAATATAGTGTCAATATATCTTTGTTATCGACTGCTTTTGGCTTTGGCGCATCTTCTTGAATAATTTCACTTGGTCGAAATGTACTCCCATCGACAAGAACTGACTGTACACGTACTTGAGAAACGAGAAACTTTTGTAATACAGTTAAAAGTTTTGGAGTTAACACCGTGTTTTTCGGAACGATGACACGATTCGATTTCCCGATAACATCTTCGGCTAAGATGCAGCCTTCTTGCAATTGAGCTGTTTTTACTAACAACACGTCTTTCTCCCCCGCCTTTGTAAGAACATAGAGGGGGAATTCCCCTCTACTCTTCTTGCAATTGTTCTTGTTCTTTTTCTTCTTCTTTCGGCACTTTAGCTACTGTCGCAACATACTCTTGCTCGTTTTCTCCATCAAGACGCATTAACTTGACTCCTTGGGTGTTTCGTCCCATGACAGAAATATCACTTACCGCCATACGAATCATTACACCACCTGCAGTCATTAACATTAAATCTTCTTCACCTGTAACCGTTTTTACTGCGACAACATCCCCATTTTTTTCAGTAATGTTACACGTTTTAATCCCTTTTCCTCCACGGCTTTGAATACGATATTCTGAGGCTGGTGTCCGTTTTCCGTATCCATTTTTCGTCACAATTAAAATTTCTTCGTTTCCATTCAAACTCTCCATACCGACTACTTCGTCACCCGGACATAACGTAATTGCTTTCACACCTGCAGCTGTGCGTCCCATCGAACGAACATCTTTCTCAGGGAAACGAATTAACATCCCGTTTTTCGTCCCTACAATGATATGTTTATGACCGTCTGTCAGTTTTACGGATATTAATTCATCCCCTTCATGCAAATGAATAGCAATTAAACCGTGGTTGCGAATGTTAGCAAATGACGATAGCGGTGATCGTTTTGCAATTCCTTGCTTTGTTGTGAAAAATAAAAATGCATCTTCACGAAATTGATCAATTGCAATCACTGTATTAATTACTTCATCTTTTTCAATGTTTAATAAGTTAACAATCGGAATTCCTTTCGCTGTTCGGCTAAACTCTGGAATTTCATATCCTTTTGCTTTATACACTTTCCCTTTGTTCGTAAAAAATAAAACAATGTCATGTGTAGATGTAATGACTAAATGTTCAACAAAATCGTCTTCATTCGTATTCATTCCTTGAATGCCGCGTCCACCTCGGCGTTGGCTTCGGTATGTTGAAACAGGGAGACGTTTAATATACCCTCTATGTGTCAATGTAACAACGATATTTTCGCGAGTAATTAAATCTTCGTCATCAATTGTTTCTAAACCGCCATTCACAATTTCTGTACGACGATCATCGTTGAACTTCTCTTTAATTTCAAGTAATTCGTCGCGAATAATTTGTAAAACTTTTTGTTCATCAGCTAAAATGGCTTTTAAATGCGCAATGAGCTTCACTAGCTCCGCATATTCTTGTTCAATTTTTTCGCGTTCCAATCCCGTTAAACGTTGCAGACGCATATCTAAAATGGCTTGCGCTTGTTTTTCGCTTAACTGGAACTTCGTCATTAATCCTTCTTTCGCTACGTCTACAGTCGCAGATTGACGAATAAGCTCAATCACTTCGTCTAAATGATCAAGGGCAATGCGTAACCCTTCTAAAATATGGGCACGAGCTTCTGCTTTGTTTAATTCAAACTGCGTCCGACGACGAATGACAATCTTTTGATGATCTAAATAATGTTGTAAACATTGTTTTAAGTTCAACACTTTTGGTTGACCGTCAACAAGGGCAAGCATATTAATACCAAAGCTTGTTTGTAAAGCTGTTTGTTTGTATAAATTGTTGAGCACCACATGGGCACTTACATCTCTTCTTACTTCAATAACGATGCGCATGCCGCTCCGATCAGATTCATCACGCAAATCCGTAATACCCTCTATTTTCTTTTCACGTACAAGTTCAGCAATTTTTTCAATCAACTTTGCTTTATTTACTTGATAAGGCAATTCTCGGACAATAATTGTTTCTTTTCCGTTTTCTTTTTGTTCAATCTCTGCTTTCGCGCGTAATGTAATCGAACCTCGTCCTGTTTCATACGCTTTTCGTATACCGCCTCTTCCGATAATTTGCGCGCCTGTTGGGAAGTCTGGACCAGGCAAATACTCCATTAGTTCAGCAATGGTCATATCAGGATCTTTCATCAACTCTAATAACGCATCAATGACTTCCCCAAGTTGATGCGGCGGAATGTTTGTCGCCATTCCGACCGCAATACCTGAAGATCCATTCACGAGTAAATTCGGAAAACGAGCTGGCAACACAATGGGCTCACGTTCTGATCCGTCGTAGTTATCTTGGTAATCAATCGTGTCTTTGTTAATATCCCGCAACAGCTCCATCGAAATTTTCGACATTCTTGCTTCTGTATAACGCATAGCTGCTGCGGCATCTCCATCAATTGATCCGAAGTTTCCGTGACCATCAACGAGCATATATCGATAGTTAAAATCTTGTGCCATCCGCACCATCGTATCGTACACCGCTGCATCCCCATGTGGATGGTACTTCCCGATCACTTCACCGACAATACGTGCGGACTTTTTGTAAGGCTTGTCCGCTGTCATTCCTAAATCGTGCATCGCATATAAAATTCGGCGATGTACCGGCTTTAGTCCGTCACGCACATCAGGAAGTGCACGCGATACGATGACGCTCATAGCATAGTCGAGAAACGATGCACGCATTTCTTGACTAATACTTATTTCTTTTACACGTTCAGACATATAGACGAACCTCCCTTACTTAACAAAATAATAAAACAAGGGGAGGGTGAACAAACACTCTCCGACATACTTAAATATCAAGATTTTTTACATACTTCGCGTTTTCTTCGATAAACTGTCTACGTGGTTCTACTTTATCTCCCATTAAAATCTCAAATGTTTCGTCTGCTTCCATCGCATCTTGCAAACTCACTTTTAGCAACGTTCTCGTTTCTGGGTTCATCGTCGTTTCCCAAAGTTGTTCTGGGTTCATTTCTCCAAGACCTTTGTAACGTTGAATAATCGGTTTTGGTTGTTCTGGTAAACGTCCTAATATTTCCTCAAGTTGTCGATCACTATATGCATACTCAATTCGTTTCCCTTGCTGAATTTTATATAAAGGTGGCTGAGCGATATAAACGTAACCTTGTTCAATGACCTCGCGCATATAGCGGTAGAAAAATGTCAGCAACAGTGTACGAATATGCGCCCCATCGACATCCGCGTCTGTCATAATAATAATTTTATGATAACGAGCTTTTGTAATATCAAACTCTTCTCCAATTCCTGTACCAAGAGCTGTAATAATGGCACGCACTTCATTGTTTGATAAAATTTTATCTAATCTTGATTTTTCAACGTTAATAATTTTTCCACGCAACGGTAAAATAGCTTGAAAATGACGATCACGTCCTTGTTTTGCAGAACCACCCGCTGAATCTCCCTCAACGACATACAGTTCGCATATCGATGGATCCTTCGAAGAACAATCCGCTAATTTCCCAGGCAAACTTGATACTTCAAGCGCATTTTTTCTTCTCGTCAATTCTCGCGCCCGTTTAGCTGCTAGACGTGCCCGTGAAGCTAAAATTCCTTTTTCAACAATTTTTTTGGCGACTGATGGATTTTCAAGTAAAAACTTTTCAAATTGCTCCGCAAAAATAGACTCTGTCGCGGTGCGAGCATCGCTATTTCCGAGTTTTGTTTTCGTTTGTCCCTCAAACTGTGGAGACGGATGTTTTACGGAAATGATTGCTGTTAATCCTTCCCGCACATCCTCTCCTGTTAAATTGGCATCTTGTTCTTTAAACATATTGTTTTTTCGACCATAATCATTAATGATTCGCGTTAACGCCGTTTTAAAACCTAATTCATGCGTACCGCCTTCGTGCGTGTGAATGTTATTAGCAAATGAATATATATTACTCGTATAGCCATCGTTATATTGCAAGGCGATTTCGACTTGGATCCCGTCTTTTTCTCCCTCAACGTAAATCGGTTCCTCGTGAAGTGTTTCTTTCGTCCGATTTAAATGTTTGACGTATGAAGAAATTCCACCTTCGTAATAATATTCGTTGCGCCGCTTTTCGCCACGTCGATCTTCCAGCGTAATGCGAATCCCTTTATTTAAAAAAGCAAGCTCTCGTAAGCGATGTGCGAGCGTATCATAATCATACTCAGTCGTTTCTACAAAAATTTCTGGATCTGGTTTAAAATGAATGGTTGTCCCTGTCCGATCTGTCTCGCCTACAACTTGCAAATCAGAACAAGGCACGCCGCGCGTATATTTTTGATAGTGAATTTTCCCATCACGATGCACATATACTTCTAATTCTTCTGACAACGCATTTACAACAGATGCCCCAACTCCGTGTAAACCGCCAGACACTTTATATCCACCGCCGCCGAATTTTCCACCGGCGTGTAACACAGTCATAATTACTTCAACAGCTGGTCTCCCCATTTTTTCATGGATGCCAACAGGAATCCCACGGCCGTTATCGATTACTGTAATGCTGTTATCTTCTTCAACAATGACGTTAATTTCCGTACAAAATCCAGCTAACGCTTCATCAATGCTGTTATCAACGATTTCCCAAACGAGATGGTGTAATCCTTTTGGACCGGTTGATCCGATATACATCCCTGGTCTTTTTCGTACCGCTTCTAACCCTTCGAGAACTTGAATTTGGCTTTCATCATAAACGACTTGTTCTCTTTGTTCCATCGTCATTATTGATCACCTACGCTTTCCTTTTCGAACAATACGTTCGAGGTTTATAGAAAAACTATCGTTTCGTCATTTGTCCAGAGACAACTTCATACACATCTGCCTCACGAATGACGCGATGCTCGATCCCATCTATGCTCGTTGTCGTTACAAATGTTTGTACTTTGCCTTGGATAGCATTTAACAAATGCGTTTGGCGAAAATCATCAAGCTCTGATAGTACATCATCAAGTAAAAGAATAGGGTACTCGCCAATTTCTGAAAAAATTAAATCAATTTCAGCTAGTTTCAATGAAAGAGCTGTCGTTCGTTGTTGACCTTGTGAACCGAACGTTTGCACATCTTTCCCGTTAATCGTAAACGATAAATCATCTCGATGTGGCCCAATGAGCGTTGTACCTCGTTCTATTTCTTTTGTTTTTATTTTTGCGAACTTTTCGTTATACACTTCTACTATTCTCGACCATTGTTGTTCGTCTAATACATCAACTGAAGGACAATAATGAATCCCTAATTGTTCATTGCCCCGGCTAATTTCGGCATGTATTGGTTTTGCCCACGTTTGTAACAATTCAATAAATTCATATCTTTTTAGAGTGATTTTTGCAGCGAGCTCCACAAGCTGTTCCGTAAGCACATCAAGAAACGTTTCGTCCGTCTGTTTTTTCGACTGAAGCAGTTTCAAATATTGATTTCTTTGTTGCAACACTTTTTGATATTGTCCGAGCTCGTGCATATAAACAGGTGATACTTGGCCAATTTCCATATCGATAAAGCGTCTTCGAATTTGTGGACTCCCTTTGACAAGGTTTAAATCTTCAGGGGCAAACATGACAACGTTCATATGGCCAACGTAGCTGCTTAGTTTTGCCTGTTCAATATAGTTTAATTTTGCTTTTTTTCCTCTCTTCGACACGATCAACTGTAAAAAAATTTGACCGTTTTTCTTTTCTACTTTACCTTCTATTTTAGCATAATCTTCTTCCCAACGAATTAAATCTTTATCGTTTGTTGTTCGGTGTGATTTCGCCATCGACAAGACGTAAATGGATTCCATAATATTCGTCTTACCTTGAGCGTTTTCTCCTAAAATGACGTTTACATTATTTCGAAATTGCCAACAACCTTGCTCATAGTTCCGATAATTTTTTAAAGTTAATTGTTCTAAAAACAAAGGTGCCCCCCGCCTTTACGAACGAATCGTAAATGTACCAATTGTTTGAATATGAACAACATCTCCTACTTTCAACTTCCGACCGCGGCGTTGTTCCCGTTCACCATTAACGAGCACATCGTTTGTTTGTAAAAACCATTTCGCCATTCCACCTGTTGAAATGACGTTTGCTAGTTTTAAAAATTGTCCAAGCGTAATTGTTTCCGTTGAAATTTTTATTTCTTTCATGCATCATCCGCTCACTTTCTGTAAAAGTGTCCATTTTTTCATTGTACTAAAAAAGAAGGGGGAAGAAAAGGAAAGCTGCTAGATCTTCTAGCAGCTTTTTTAGTATGTGCGTACAGGCAAAATTAACTGAAGCATAGAGTCGTCATGAAGTGGTCGAATGACAAACGGCCGCATGGCACCGGTAAAACTAATTTTAATTTCCGCCCCTTCTAACGCTTTTAATGCATCCATCATATATTTTGCGCTGAAAGAAATTTTTAATTCTTCACCTTCTACCTGCTCACATTGTACTTCTTCGACCACTTTTCCGATTTCAGGTGAGTTCGACGAAATTTCAACGACTTTGTCAGACAATGTCGATAAACGAACAACGTTATTTCTTCCTTCACGTGCTAGCAATGACGCTCGATCAATTGCTTGTAAAAACTCTTTTGTTTTGACAATCATATCTGTTTGGCTTTCTGTTGGAATTAGCCGAGATGTATCTGGATAGTTTCCGTCTAACAACCTTGAGAAAAACAATAAATGTTTTGTTTTGAATAACACTTGGTTTTCAGTTACGACAATATGAACAGGCTCATTTGATTCTTCAAGAATTTTATTTAACTCGTTTAAGCTTTTGCCTGGAATGACAATGTTGTAATACGCTTCTGATTCCGTTTCTACTTTTGCTTTCCGCATTGCTAGTCGATGACTATCTGTTGCAGTACACACCAGTTCATTATTTTCAATCCGCCAGTTTACACCTGTTAAGATCGGGCGTGTTTCTGAGGTAGACACCGCAAATACCGTTTGGCGAATAACATGTTTTAGCAAATCAGCTGGTACTTTAAACATGTTTTCTTCTTGAATTTGTGGTAGCCGTGGATATTCTTCTGGATCTAATCCATTCAAATGAAATTCGGTTTTTCCGGATCGGATCGTCGTGACGAATTTGTCTTTTACTTCGATTTCTATCGTTTCTTTCGGTAACTTACGAACAATTTCACTAAAAAATCGTGCTTGTAAGACAACGCTACCTTGGGTAATGACGTCTACAATGACTCGATCCTCTTCCTCAGCTGGAATGAATGATTCGATCGAAATATCCGAATCACTTCCTGTTAAAGTAACACCTTGTTTCGAGGCAACAATTTTAATTCCAGTTAAAATCGGAATCGTTGTTCGAGATGATACAGCTTTCATCACATCTTGTACACTTCTCACTAAGTGATCGCGATCAATAATAACTTTCACAAAGAAAACCTCCCTAATTTATTTATTATATTTTTTTAAAAAACTATTAATCATAGTACTAGGCGCTGTGATTATGTGGATAAGTGAATAAAACAAAGGAAGCACAGACTATCCACATGTGGACAGACTGTGCACAAACATAAAGCAGTTATTCACATTATTTCAGTTTCTCCATAATTTCTTTCAGCTGTTTTTGTAATTGAACGTCTGTTTGGATGAGTGCTGAAATTTTCTCGTGAGCATGGATGACAGTCGTATGATCACGCCCTCCAAATTCCTCACCAATCTTCGGAAGTGAGCAATCCGTCAGCTCGCGCGAAAGATACATTGCAATTTGGCGCGGAAATGCAACCGATTTTGTCCGTTTCTTTGCCTTAAAATCTTCGAGTTTCAAGTTGAAATGCTCCCCAACAACGCGTTGAATGTCTTGGATTGTAATGACTCTTGGTTTGGAGCTTGGAATGATATCTTTTAATGCTTCTGCTGCTAAATCTGCGTTAATTTCTTTGTTAATTAAAGAGGAGTAAGCAACGACGCGAATGAGTGCACCTTCCAATTCACGAATGTTCGAATCGATTTGATTGGCGATGTACAACATCACTTCGTTCGGGATGTCGAAGCCTTCCGCCTTTGCTTTTTTACGCAAAATGGCAATTCTCGTTTCTAAATCAGGAGGAGTGATATCCGTAATTAATCCCCACTCAAAACGAGAACGAAGGCGATCTTCTAACGTCGGAATTTCTTTTGGAGGTCGGTCACTCGATATGACAATTTGCTTACTTTCTTCATGTAATGTATTAAACGTATGGAAAAACTCCTCTTGCGTCTGTTCTTTTCCCGCAAGAAATTGAATATCATCTATTAACAGTACGTCCACGTTACGATATTTGTTGCGAAAATCATCTGGACGATTATCGCGAATGGCATTAATAAATTCATTTGTAAACTTTTCCGAAGATAAATAAACAACTTTTGCTGACGGATTATGTTCAAGAACGTAATGGCCGATTGCATGCATGAGGTGCGTCTTGCCTAGGCCTACACCACCATAAATGAAAAGGGGGTTGTATGCTTTGGCCGGTGCTTCTGCTACTGCTAAAGATGCAGCGTGGGCAAAGCGATTGCCAGATCCAATGACAAAAGTATCGAATGTATACTTTGGATTCAGCATACTTTGTGGAAATTCTGTTTGTTCGTCATCGTGTTTTCGCGGTTTGCTCGATGGTTTTAGATCAAATTCCTCTAGTGTTTGATGATTAGGGATCGTGCATTTAATTTTTAACTCTTCTCCGGTAATGTCATAGAGCGTTTGCTCAATGAGCCGTGTGTAGCGCGATTCGAGCCAATCTTTTGTGAATTCGTTTGGAACGGTAATAATAAGGATGTCGCCTTTTAGCGAATGAGCAGATGTCGATTTTAACCACGTTTCAAAGCTCGGTTTGCTAATTTTTTTCTCAATCTCGGCTAAAGCTTTATTCCATAAGTCCGAAATATTTTCCACGCCGCTCTCCCTCCTTCTCCGCGCGGGTGTTCAATATTTGTACAACTTTGTCTATAAAAAAAATTTTTTTCGACAGTTTTCACCGGTTGTGGACAAATATTTACACAGGATGTGGACGGAACTGTCCACACATTATCCACATTTTGTGGATAATGAAAAAAACTTATAGAATTATCCAGAGTAAAAACAACAATATAATAGCAGATAAATACTTATGTTGCAATGGGTTTAAAAGATTATCCACAAAACGAAAAAGATGTGAAAAAAATTTATCCACAAGGTTATAAGATGTGAAAAACTTGTCGATAAATGTTGTGGATACGAAAAAAACGACAAAAATTTTATCCACAACAATAATCACAACATAGTCAAAAAAAGATACTCCTGGAGTAGTTGACATTTCTCTAAATTTCTCACTATAATTAGAAAGACTGTCTTTTAACAGTTATTCCTCAGGGAGGTGTCATATATGAAAAGAACGTATCAACCAAATAAGCGGAAGCGTAGTAAAGTACACGGTTTCCGTGCGCGCATGAGCACAAAGAACGGAAGAAAAGTTCTTGCTCGCCGTCGTCGTAAAGGAAGAAAAGTATTATCTGCATAGGCCACTGAACGATCAGTGGTCTTTTTTCTAACGGGAGTTACGATCGAGGTGTGATTGGGACACATGAAAAAAAAATATCGCATAAAAAAAAATGATGAATTTCAAGAAGTATTTCAACGAGGAACATCGGTAGCGAATCGGCAGTTTGTCTTATACGTTTTAGATCAACCGGGACAATGTTATTTTCGTATCGGATTATCCGTTAGCAAAAAGATCGGAAAAGCAGTCGTTCGAAATCGCGTGAAACGTTATATTCGCCAAGTGTTTCACGAAGAACGTGATCGGATCGAAGCGGGAAAAGACTATGTCATTATTGCGCGAATGCCAGTAGCTACGATGGGGTATGAAGAGGTAAAAAAAAGTTTATTGCATGTTTTGAGGCGGGCGAACGTTTTTCATTAAATGTTTGGACGAGCGATATGTTAAAATATTTCGTGGAACGTATAAAGTAAGGGGGAAAAACGAGTGAAAAAAAGGCAAGTCGCATGGCTGTTTTTACTTCTTGCTGTTGTGTTAGCAGGATGTTCAGAAATTAACCAGCCAATTACTGCAGAAAGTAAAGGATTTTGGAACGAGTACATCGTTTACCCACTATCTTGGTTAATCACATACATGTCTGAGTTGTTTGGCTCCAATTACGGTTTAGGGATTATTGTCGTTACGATTTTAATTCGCCTAGCTATCTTGCCGTTGATGATTCAACAAACGAGAAGTTCCAAAGCAATGCAAGCGTTACAACCAGAACTACAAAAACTTCGTGAAAAATATAGTTCAAAAGATGCGCAAACGCAACAAAAACTGCAACAAGAAACGATGTTGCTTTTCCAAAAGCACGGTGTGAATCCGTTAGCAGGGTGTTTGCCGTTATTCATTCAAATGCCGATTTTAATTGGATTTTACCACGCTATTATGCGTACAGAAGAAATTGCACGCCATAACTTTTTATGGTTTGACTTAGGGGAAAAAGACCCGTTCTTTATCCTGCCGCTTGTCGCAGGGGTAACGACATTTATCCAACAAAAGATGATGATGGCGGGCACGGAACAACAAAATCCGCAACTGGCAATGATGCTTTGGTTAATGCCAATTATGGTCGTTGTATTTGCCATTAACTTTCCAGCTGCCCTCTCACTTTATTGGGTTGTCGGAAACTTGTTTATGATTGCACAAACGTATTTCATTAAAGGACCAGACTTAAAAGCAACAAAACAAGCTGGGGGAACAGGAAAGTGAAACGAGTGACGATGGGTGGCCAAACGGTAGAAGAGGCAGTGGAAAAAGCGTTAGCGCAATTACATGTGCCGAAAGAAGCGGTCGATATTGTTGTTGTTCAACAAGAAAAAAGGCCGTTTCTTGGCTTGTTCGGCGGAAAAGAAGCGGTCGTTGAAGTAACGATTAGCAACCCGTTTTTTTGTGTGGAATCGTTTTTAAAACATGTGATTGAACAAATGAATGTACGTGTCAATCTTTCTTGTCAAGCGGAAGGAGATCGTTTCGTTGTCTCGCTTTCGGGGCAAGATGTAGCACGAGTAATCGGAAGACACGGTCAAACACTTAACGCTTTACAATTATTGGCGCAAGGAGTTTTAAACCGTTGCACCGATCGTCCGCTTCATGTTGTGATTGATGCGGAAGGGTATCGGAAACGAAGAGAAGAGACGCTCGTTCGTTTAGCGAAAAATATGGCGAAAAAAGCAATCCAAACGGGACAAGATATTTCGTTAGAGCCAATGAGTGCATGGGAACGGAAAGTCATTCATACAGCGTTAAGCGATGATGAAAGGATACAAACGTTTTCAGCTGGGGCGGAGCCGTATCGTCATGTCGTTATTTCACTAAAACGATAAACATTCTCTAGGGGAAGTCGTTCCTAGAGAATTTTTTTTGTCAATTGAAACGTTACGTGTATGTTGTTATTCACATGTGGATAAGTTAAAATTTATTTGATTATCATTGTGAGGAAAACATACATGATATAGATTGTGGATATTTTTGTTTTTATGAAAGAAGGTGAACAAGATGGAATTTGATACAATTGCAGCGATTTCAACTCCGATGGGTGAAGGGGCGATTGCGATCGTCCGTTTAAGTGGGGATGAAGCGATAAAAATTGTTGATCAACTGTTTGTCGGTGTTGGGGGGAAGAAACTAAAAGACGTCCCATCTCACACAATCCATTACGGGCACATTGTGCATCCAGAGACGAAAGAAATTGTTGAAGAAGTGATGGTCACAGTGATGAGAGCTCCAAAAACGTTTACACGTGAAGATGTTGTTGAAATTAATTGCCACGGGGGGCTTGTTTCTGTTAATCGCGTGCTTCAGCTCGTGTTAGCACATGGAGCTCGTCTAGCACAACCCGGAGAATTTACAAAAAGAGCTTTTTTAAACGGGCGTATCGATTTATCACAAGCAGAAGCGGTAATGGATTTAATTCGTGCAAAAACCGATCGAGCGATGGCTGTCGCATTGAACCAAATGGAAGGACGTTTATCGAAACTCATTCGTCGATTACGTCAAACAATTTTAGAGACGTTGGCACATGTCGAAGTAAATATTGATTACCCCGAATACGACGATGTCGAAGAAATGACGCATCGATTGTTGCTTGAAAAGGCAACAGAAGTGAAAAACGAAATTGAGCGACTGTTACAAACAGCACAACAAGGAAAAGTGTTACGAGACGGATTAGCGACAGTCATTGTCGGGCGACCGAATGTTGGGAAATCGTCGCTATTAAACAGCTTGGCCCACGAAAACCGAGCGATTGTCACCGACATTCCAGGTACAACAAGAGATGTCATTGAGGAGTACGTCAACGTTCGCGGTGTACCGCTCCGTCTATTAGATACAGCAGGTATTCGTGAAACAGAAGATATTGTTGAACGAATTGGGGTCGAGCGATCACGGAAAGTGTTAAAAGAGGCAGACTTAATTTTACTCGTCCTCAACTATAACGAACCGTTAACGGAAGAAGATGAACGATTGTTCGAAGCGGTCAAAGGGATGGATGTTATTGTCATTGTTAATAAAACAGATTTACCGAAACGAATTGATATGGAGCGAGTACAGCAATTGGCGCAAGGCGCACCAATCATTACAACATCGCTGTTAGAAGAAAAGGGAATCGACCAACTAGAAGAGGCGATTGCCTCATTATTTTTCAGCGGAGATGTGGAAGCGCGCGACTTAACGTATGTATCAAACTCGCGTCATATTGCGTTATTGACGCAAGCGAAAAAAGCGATCGAAGAAGCGATTCACGGCATCGAAGCAGATATGCCAATCGACATCGTGCAAATTGATTTAACGAGAGCGTGGGAATTGTTAGGGGAAATCATTGGAGATACGGTGCACGAAAGCTTAATTGATCAATTGTTTGCACAATTTTGTTTAGGAAAATAAGGAGGGTATTTATGCATTACGAGGCAGGATCTTATGATGTCATCGTTGTAGGTGCTGGGCATGCAGGATGTGAAGCAGCGCTTGCTGCTGCGCGCATGGGAGCAAGTACGTTAGTGATCACACTCAATCTCGATATGATTGCTTTTATGCCATGTAACCCATCGATCGGTGGCCCTGCGAAAGGTATCGTCGTTCGCGAAATTGACGCATTAGGCGGAGAAATGGGGAAAAATATCGACAAAACGCATATTCAAATGCGTATGTTGAATACAGGAAAAGGGCCGGCTGTGCGGGCGTTACGTGCACAAGCAGATAAATTTTTATATCAACAAGAAATGAAAAAAACGCTAGAAAATCAAGAGAATTTAACATTATTGCAAGGAAAAGTAGAAAAATTAATCGTAGAAGACGGTGTATGTAAAGGAGTTATTACGCATACAGGTGCTCGCTATCATGCCAAGGCTGTCGTCATTACGACAGGAACGTTTTTACGCGGTGAGATCATTATCGGGGACATTAAGTATTCGAGTGGTCCGAACAATCAGCAGCCATCAATTAAGCTTTCAGAACATTTAGAGGAACTCGGTTTTGAATTGGTTCGTTTTAAAACGGGGACGCCACCGCGTGTCAATAGCCATACGATCGACTACAGCAAAACAGAAATTCAGCCAGGCGATGAAGTGCCGCGCGCATTTTCATATGAGACGACACAATATATTACCGATCAGCTCCCTTGTTGGCTTACTTATACGACAGAGGAGACGCACCGAATTATCGATGAAAATTTACATTTGTCACCGATGTATTCAGGGATGATTAAAGGGACAGGTCCGCGCTACTGTCCATCGATTGAAGATAAAATTGTTCGTTTCCATGACAAGCCACGTCACCAAATTTTCCTTGAGCCAGAAGGAAGACATACGAAAGAAGTGTATGTACAAGGATTGTCTACAAGCTTGCCGGAGCATATTCAACGCCAAATGTTAGCGACAATACCGGGGTTGGAAAAAGCGCAACTCATGCGAGCTGGCTATGCGATTGAATACGATGCGATCGTTCCAACGCAACTGTGGCCAACGTTAGAAACGAAGGTCGTTCAACGGTTATATACAGCAGGACAAATTAATGGGACATCAGGATATGAAGAGGCGGCTGGTCAAGGGCTTATTGCCGGCATTAATGCGGCATGCAAAGCGCTCGGAAAAGAGGAGTTAATTTTAAGTCGCTCAGAAGCATATATTGGCGTTTTAATTGACGATCTTGTTACAAAGGGAACGAACGAGCCGTACCGCCTGTTAACATCTCGTGCGGAATATCGTCTTTTATTGCGTCATGACAACGCAGATTTACGTTTAACGGAGATTGGTTATAAACTCGGACTAATTTCCCAAGAGCGATACGAAAAGTTTGTAGCGAAAAAAGAAGCGATCGAAGCGGAAAAGAAACGTTTAAAATCGTACATTATTAAACCGACGCCGCAAGTGCAAGAAATGATTCGTCACGTTGGGGGAAGCGAGTTAAAAGACGGCATTCGAGCAGCTGACTTGTTAAAGCGTCCAGAAATGACGTATGAGCATATTCAAATGATTGCACCGGGAGAACAACCGATTGATCCTGAAGTAGCGGAACAAGTAGAAATTCAAATTAAGTACGAAGGGTATATTGAAAAATCGCTACAACAAGTTGAAAAATTAAAGAAAATGGAGAATAAAAAAATTCCAGAAGACATTGATTACGATGCGATTACAGGGTTGGCGACAGAGGCGCGACAAAAATTAAAACAAGTTCGTCCGCTTTCAATTGCACAAGCATCGCGCATCTCGGGAGTCAATCCAGCGGATATTTCAATTTTATTAGTTTATTTGGAGCAGGGAAAAATCGCACGCGTGTCAAATGAATAAAGAGGGATGAATGATGGATGTAAATGTATTTAAACAAATGTTAGAGGAGAAAGGAATTTTGCTTTCTCCTCAACAACTCGCTCAATTCGAAACATATTATCAATTGCTTGTCGAATGGAATGAAAAAATGAACTTAACGGCTATTACAGACAAAGAAGGCGTATATTTAAAACATTTTTTCGATTCCATTACACCTGCTTTTTATTACGACTTCTCGCGGCCGTTATCCATTTGCGATGTTGGGGCGGGGGCAGGGTTTCCGAGCATACCGTTAAAAATTTGCTTTCCTCACTTACATGTATCAATTGTCGATTCATTGCAAAAACGAATTACGTTTCTAAATCATTTAGCTGCACAACTTCAGCTTGAAGGAGTAGCTTTTTATCACGATCGTGCTGAAACGTTTGGACAAAAAACGGTTCGAGAGTCGTTTGATGTCGTGATGGCTCGTGCGGTTGCTCGTTTGTCTGTGCTAAGTGAACTTTGTTTACCGCTTGTAAAAGTAGGCGGGACGTTTATCGCGATGAAAGGAGCATCAGCACACGAAGAGCTTGAGCAAGGGAGCACAGCGATCCGCGTGCTAGGCGGCGAAGTGACAAAAGTAGAACAATTTTTATTGCCGATTGAGGAAAGCGAACGAGCGATTGTTTTTGTTGAAAAGAGACGAAAAACACCGAAGAAATATCCACGCAAACCAGGGGTACCAAACAAACTTCCAATTGAATGAATGTTTTGAGTTCTCAAAGGTGGTGTCAGGGGGAAATGAAGCATCCTTTTTCGCGCTTTTTTAGCTTTGGTGAGAAAGAGCAAGAAGAAATCGTTGTACCAAATGAAGAAATAAAGCGAATCGCTATTTCACAAATTGTCCCAAACCGTTTTCAGCCGCGGACCATTTTTGTTGAAGATAAAATTGACGAGCTTGCTCAAACGATTCGAACACATGGAATGATTCAGCCAATTGTCGTTCGAGAATGTGAAGATGGGAAGTTTGAAATTATTGCCGGGGAACGAAGATGGCGGGCGGCACAAAAGCTTGGCTGGACGGATATCCCTGCCATTATTAAAAATTTAAACGATACGGAAACAGCTTCTGTTGCTTTAATTGAAAACTTACAGCGGGAAGAATTGACGCCTATTGAAGAGGCGATGGCTTATGCTCGCTTGCTAGAATTGCATCATTTAACGCAAGAAGCGTTAGCGCAACGGCTCGGAAAAGGACAATCGACGATTGCTAACAAACTTCGCTTATTAAAGCTGCCTCAAGAAGTACAAGACGCATTATTACAACGTCAAATTACAGAAAGGCATGCTCGTGCTTTAATTGCGTTAAAAGATTACGATAAACAGTTAAAGTTGCTTGAAGAAATTATCGAAAAGCAACTAAACGTGAAACAAACAGAAGATCGAGTCGCAAAAATGCTAGAAGGAGATGCAAATGAAAAACGCCCGAAACCGAAGCGAAAATCGTTGAGTAAAGATATGCGTATCGCTGTCAATACGATTCGTCAGTCGTTAACGATGGTCGCTGATAGTGGTGTAGCTATTGATTCAGAAGAAGAAGAGTTTGAAGACTATTACCAAATTACAATCCGCATCCCGAAAAGACAAAAATAACACCTCATCAAAAACGACGATGAGGTTTTCTTTTTGTATATGAAAATATTGAAAAATTCATGATACAATAAAAGTATTATAGGTAAAGGATGGGGAGCGTTGTGGGGAAAATTATTGCGATTGCCAATCAAAAAGGCGGTGTTGGCAAAACGACAACGGCGGTAAATTTATCGGCGTGTTTAGCTCATATGGGGAAGAAAACGTTACTTGTCGATATTGATCCGCAAGGAAATGCGACAAGTGGCATTGGTGTGGAAAAACATGAAATTGAACAATGTGCATATGACTTGTTAGTTGAGGAAGTGGATGTACGTCAAGTCATTCGCCCGACAAATATTGAGCGATTGCATATTATTCCTGCCACCATTCAATTAGCAGGAGCTGAGATTGAGCTCGTTCCAATCGTTTCAAGGGAAGTGCGCTTACAAAAAGCATTAAGTCCGGTGAAAGATATGTATGATTTTATTATTATCGACTGTCCACCTTCCCTCGGATTGTTGACGATTAATGCGTTAACTTCAGCAGATACAGTATTAATTCCTGTGCAATGTGAATATTACGCATTGGAAGGATTGAGTCAACTATTAAATACGATTCGTCTCGTGCAAAAACATTTAAATTCGAATTTACGCATCGAGGGTGTATTGCTCACGATGTTTGATGCGCGCACAAACCTTGGTATTCAAGTGATTCAAGAAGTTAAGAAGTATTTCCGTGAAAAAGTGTATGAAACGATTATCCCGCGCAATGTACGACTAAGTGAGGCACCAAGCCACGGGAAGCCAATTATTTTGTATGATGCGAAATCGCGGGGAGCGGAAGTATACGCAGACTTTGCCAAAGAGGTGATCGCAAATGGCTAAAGGGCTCGGAAAAGGCATTCATGCTCTTTTTACTAACTTGGAAGCAGAAAAAGGGGAAACGGTTCAAGAAATCGATATTCAACAACTTCGTCCTAACCCATATCAACCGCGCAAAACGTTCGATGAACAAGCGCTAGAAGAATTAAAGCAATCGATTATGGAACATGGGATCGTCCAACCGCTCATCGTTCGTCAGACGATCAAAGGGTATGAAATTGTCGTCGGTGAGCGGCGCTTTCGAGCAGCGCAATTAGCAGGAATGAAAACTGTTCCAGCGGTTGTGCGTGAACTTTCGGATGAAAAAATGATGGAGATTGCATTACTTGAAAATTTACAGCGTGAAGATTTAAATCCAATTGAAGAAGCAACAGCCTATCAATTATTGCTTACGCGATGCAAATTAACGCAAGAAGAGTTAGCGAAACGTGTAGGAAAGAGCCGACCGCATATTGCGAACCACCTTCGGCTTCTTTCACTTCCAAGTGATGTTCAGCAAATGATTGAAGAAGGTACATTATCGATGGGACACGGTCGGGCGTTACTTGCATTAAAAAACAAACAAAAGCTTGCAGCTGTTATTCAACGAGTCATGCAAGAATCGCTTAATGTCCGACAACTCGAGGCACTTATTCAGCAACTAAACAAAAATGTTCCACGTGAAACATCGAAAAAGAAAGAGGAAAAAAATTTATTTTTGGCACAAAGTGAAGCGTTATTGCGCGAGCGTTTAGGAACAGCAGTATGTATTAAAAAGCATCGAAAAAAAGGGAAAATCGAAATCGAATTTTTCTCAGAAGAAGATTTGACGCGTATTTTGCAACTGTTAAATGCGTACGATGAACAAATGGACGAATAGGATGTGAAATTAGTTGGCTTTACTCGGTACGCTTGTTAACGGAATATGTATTATTATTGGATCTCTGTTAGGTGCTATGTTCAAAAATATCCCAGAGCGCGTAAAATCAACGGTAATGAACGGAATTGGGCTTTCCGTCGTCGTGCTCGGCGTAAAAATGGGATTAGAAAGTGATCAATTTTTAATTGTCATTATTAGTTTAGTTTTTGGTGGAGTGCTAGGGGAAATATGGGATATTGAAGAAAAGCTTGAAAGGTTAGGAAAATGGGTGGAAAGAAAAATAGGATACGGAGCAGAAGGGGCAATCTCTAAAGGGTTTGTTAGTGCCACGCTTCTGTTTGTCGTTGGTTCGATGGCTATCGTCGGTGCGCTACATAGCGGGTTAAGAGGCGATCATCTTGTACTATATACAAAATCGATTTTAGACGGCTTTGCGAGCATCATCTTAACCGCTACGTTTGGCATCGGCGTTATTTTCTCAGCCATTCCCGTTGTCGTTTATCAAGGATCGATTGCCTTACTGGCTACGCAAATTAATCAGTTCATTCCATCAAGCGCCCTTGAAGCATTTATTGCTGAATCGACCGCAACAGGCGGAATTTTAATTATTGCGATTGGGTTAAACATGTTAAATCTTACATCTGTTCGTGTCGCAAACTTATTACCAAGTATTTTAATCAATGCGTTAATTGTTGCTTTCATGCATATGTTATTCTGATAGTTTATATTTCAGTTCGTTCACTTTCAACGACGCAAATCGTTGTTGTTTTTTCAGTTGCATTCCAGCTTCATAAATGCCTGTTGCAATTGTTTCTGCCATATTCATTACTAAATGAAGTCGGGTGTTTTGTAGCACGAAAAATTCCATAAATCCGCTCACATTGACAATTCCGGTAATGTGGGCATCACCGACAGAAGGGAGATTTTTATTGACAGCCGCTCCTGGTTTTAATGGACCTTTTTCAATTGTAACCATCCCGATGTTTTTCACGCGCCCGAGACAAGCATCAACAGCGATAATGAATGCCTGTTTATGTTGTTGTTGAATGTCTTTTAGCTTTTCTTCTAAATTAACGGCATGAATTGGATCTTTTAACGTTCCATACACATAAAACGGCAACGATCCTTTTTGCTCGAGCATTGTGCCGACAAGTGGACCGAGTGAATCGCCAGTCGAACGATCGGTACCGATGCAAATGATGACGACAGGTGTATGTGTAGAAGTTGGAAGTAAATATAAAATCGATGATGCAAGTTGGGATGCCGCATTCGGTTCATCGTAAAAAAATTTGTTTTGCATACGTCCGTTCCCTCCTCCGATTAAATGACATGGTAACAGTATACGGAAAAATGTGAATATATATACATTGAACGTCCTAGAAAGTTCACGCGCTACAAATGTAAGCAAAATACTGTTACAATAACTTATGCGTAAACAAGGGAGCTTGTATAGGTCATTTTGCCACGGTGGAGGTGTTTAAATGGAGCAAATCAAAAAAGTATACGTTCGTGTTGTTGAGAAAATATTGGAAGGTGACTGGCTCGTCACAGTCGGTGTCAGTTTGTTTAAAATGATGGCGATCATTCTCGTAGCATCAATTTTGCTGAAGGTTGTTAAATTAACGATCGCGAAGTTTTTTGCCGTTCGGCAAAAAGCACCGCTCCGATTATCTGAACGAAGAGAAGCAACATTGATGCGCTTATTGAACAATATGGCTACGTATAGCATTTACTTTATTACGTTTATGATGATTTTAGATGCTGTTGGCGTCGATATTCGTGCCATTTTAGCTGGCGCTGGCATCGTTGGGCTTGCTGTTGGTTTCGGAGCACAAAACCTTGTTCGCGATATTATCACGGGGTTTTTTATTATTCTTGAAGATCAATTTGCGGTTGGAGATTATGTACGTATCGGGACATTTGAAGGACATGTAGAAGAAATCGGTTTGCGTACAACGAAACTGAAAAGCTTTACGGGTGAAGTGCATATTTTGCCGAACGGGACGATTACGCAAGTGACAAACTTTTCTTTAAATAATAGCGTAGCAGTTGTTGATGTAAGTATTGCTTATGAAGGTGATTTAGAGAAGGCGGAAGCTGTGATTCGCGAAGTATTACAAGAAATGCCAAGCAAATATGAAGATATTGTGAGCACGCCAGAATTGTTAGGCGTACAAAATTTAGGACCGTCTGAAGTGGTCATGCGCATTACGTGCGAAACGAAGCCGATGCGTCATTGGCATATTGCTCGCGCCTTGCGAAAAGAAATTAAGCTTCGTTTGGACGAGCGTGGCATTGAAATTCCGTTTCCTCGTTTAGTTCTTTATAATCGTGAACAACAAGCGGAACGTGCTTAAACATCGGAAAGGAGTGTGCTATATTGAATAAAGAGTATGGCATGCATGATATCGTCGAAATGAAAAAGGAGCATCCTTGCGGGACAAATCGTTGGAAAATCATTCGAATGGGCATGGATATTCGCATTAAATGTGAAGGATGCGGGCACAGCGTTTTGTTACCGCGGAAAGAATTCGAGCGAAAAATGAAAAAAGTGCTTGTCAAACATGAGGAGTAGATGAAGAGAGGAGTATGATGATGGGTTTAACAGCAGGAATTGTTGGTCTTCCAAACGTCGGAAAATCAACGTTGTTTAATGCGATTACAAAAGCAGGTGCCGAATCTGCCAACTATCCGTTTTGTACGATTGAACCAAACGTCGGGATCGTTGAAGTGCCAGATGAGCGGCTAAAAACGTTGACAAAACTATTTAATCCAAAACGTACTGTTCCAACGGTATTTGAGTTTACGGATATTGCTGGAATTGTAAAAGGTGCGAGCAAAGGTGAAGGATTAGGGAATAAGTTTTTATCTCACATTCGTCAAGTCGATGCGATTTGCCAAGTTGTTCGTTGTTTTTCTGATGAAAATATTACGCATGTGGCTGGAAAAGTCGATCCGATTGCCGATATTGAAACGATTAATTTAGAGCTTATTTTTGCCGATTTAGAAACAGTAGATAAGCGAATCGATCGCGTTGGGAAAATGGCTAAACAAAAAGATAAAGAAGCGGTATTCGAATACGACATTTTAAGTCGCTTGAAGGAAACGTTTGAAGCAGGAAAACCAGCTAGAACGCTTTCGTTTACAGAAGAAGAAATGAAAGTCGTAAAGCAATTGCATTTATTAACGATTAAACCGATGTTGTATGTTGCGAACGTTGGGGAAGAAGATTTAGCTGATCCGAACAACAATGAGTACGTCCAACAAGTAAAAGCATTCGCAAAAGAGGATAACGCAGAAGTGATCGTCGTTTGCGCAAAAGTTGAGGCCGAGATGGCGGAGTTAGACGATGAAGAAAAAGAAATGTTTTTACAAGAGCTTGGCATCGAACAATCCGGTTTAGACCAACTTATTCGTGCATCATATAGCTTGCTTGGACTAGCAACATATTTTACAGCGGGTGAGCAAGAAGTGCGTGCATGGACGTTCCGTAAAGGAATGAAGGCACCGCAATGCGCAGGCATTATTCATTCTGATTTTGAACGAGGATTTATTCGTGCAGAAACAGTATCGTATGAAGACTTAGTTGCAGCAGGATCGATGGCCGCTGCTCGTGAAGCAGGAAAAGTACGATTAGAAGGCAAAGATTACGAAGTGCAAGATGGCGATATTATTCATTTCCGTTTCAACGTCTAATCTTGCATATGAAAGGTGTTCGTGATATAATTATCAAATGTGAGTAATGATATATTGCTCCTTGCTCTGTACAGAGCCGTGTAGACCAAAAGGAGGTGACTGTGATGAGAAAGTACGAAATTATGTACATTATCCGTCCGAACATGGAAGAAGAAGCGAGAAAAGCAGTTGTTGAGCGTTTTAATAACGTGTTAACTGAAAACGGTGCGGAAATTACAAACGTAAAAGAATGGGGTAAGCGTCGTCTCGCTTATGAAATTGAAAAATTCCGTGACGGTTACTACATGATTTTGAACGTTGTTGCGAAGCCAGCGGCAGTTCAAGAGTTTGACCGTTTAGCACGCATCAGCGAAGATATCATTCGTCATATCGTCGTGAAGGAAGAAGAATAATTTCCTCATGAATAGGAGTGGTTCTGATGATTAATCGCGTAATTCTCGTCGGAAGACTGACGAAAGATCCAGAATTACGCTATACTCCAAATGGAGTTGCTGTTGCCACGTTTACGCTAGCGGTGAACCGAACATATACAAACCAACAAGGTGAACGTGAAGCAGATTTCATTAACTGTATCGTTTGGCGCCGGCAAGCTGAAAATGTGGCAAACTACTTAAAAAAGGGTAGTTTAGCTGGAGTAGAAGGTCGAATTCAAACGAGATCATACGAAAACCAAGAAGGAAGAAAAGTGTATGTGACAGAGGTTGTCGCTGATAGCGTGCAGTTTTTAGAGCCGCGAGGTGGCGGTGAGCAACGTGGCATGGCATCAGGCAGCTATGGCGAGCCGTTTCCATTTGGATCAAATCAGAACCCGAACGAAGGACGTAGCAGCGGATTCAGTCGAATTGATGATGATCCATTTGCGAACGATGGACAACCAATCGATATATCGGATGATGATTTGCCGTTTTAATATACACACGATCAATGAAAGGAGGATATACGATGGCAGGACGTAAAGGTGGACGCACAAAACGTCGTAAAGTTTGCTACTTTACAGCAAACGGAATTACACACATCGACTACAAAGATGTAGACACATTAAAGAAATTTATTTCTGAGCGTGGTAAAATTTTACCTCGTCGCGTAACAGGTACGAGCGCAAAATATCAACGTAAATTAACAATTGCAATCAAGCGTGCTCGTCAAATGGCTTTATTACCATACGTTGCGGGCGAATAAAAAGAAAAGCAGTAAGGGGGACGGAGCCTTACTGCTTTTTGTTTTCGAGGAGGGAAAAAAGTGAAAAACGCGCGTGTATTAACAGAAGGGGCTGTGCAACTCGCCATTTTTACTGTGCTCCTTTTACTTAGTTTATATATGCCTGTATTCGGGATGGTTGCTACGTTTTTTTTAGCGATTCCATTTCTTTTATTTACGATGCGCCATACATATAAAAATGGTTTATTTTTACTTGCTACATCATTTATTCCGTCCATTTGGTTCGGTTCACTTTTCTCTGTTCCGATGACGTTTATGTTTGCAAGTAGCGGAGTAGCCATGGGGCATGTATGGCGAAAACACGGTGGGAAATACGCGGTTTTACTCGTTGGTACGCTCTCTTTTTTAGTCAGTATGATCATCATTTATGCGAGTTCTGTTTTGTTTTTTGACATTCACATTGGCAAACAAATTGAAGAAATTATGCAACAATCATTTCAAAGTGCACAAACCATATTAGAAACAATCGGGCAACCAGCAAACGAACAATTTGAAAAAACGATGAAACAAACGATGGACGTTGTCATCGATTTATTGCCGACTGCGTTCGTTTTCGCTGCTGCATGTTTTGCTTGGATTACTCAACAAGCTGCTTTGCCTATTTTAAAGCGATTAAATATGCCGATTGGCAACTGGCAACCGTTCCGGGAACTCGTTTTACCAAAAAGCTTATTGTGGTACTATTTAGCGACAATGCTTTTATTATTTTTTCCGATCGGGCACGGCTCATTTCTTTATGTTGCGCTCATCAATTTATTTCAAATTTTACAGTTGCTTATGATGATCCAAGGGTTCTCGTTCATTTTCTACTGGATGCATCATAAACATATGGGACGTAAAGGCGCTATTGCGATTGTTGTTCTATCTCTATTTTTCCCTTTTTTACTTCACCTCGTGCGAATATTAGGTATAATTGATTTAGGATTTGATTTGCGAAAGAGGTTGAAAGATTAATGACGCAAGGAGCTGACGTTCATGTCCAGTTTGTATGAAAAGCAGAGGCATCGCTATCCCTTGTATGTTTTGATCGGTATTACGTTCATATTGCTTGTTATCGTGACGTACTTTGAATGGGTAATTGGGATAGTTGCTGCTGTGCTCCTTGGACCTACGTTATTCCACGTATTTCGATCGTATAAAGTCGCCCAAGAGGAAATTGAAGATTATATTTCTACTCTTTCTTACCGCATTAAAAAAGTTGGCGAAGAAGCGTTAATGGGTATGCCAATTGGCATTATGCTCATTAACGATGAGTTAGAAATCGAGTGGACAAACACCTTTTTATCCTCTTGTTTTGGAGTCGATACGTTAGTCGGCCAATCGTTATATGATGTTGCTGAGCAACTCGTTCCGTTAATGAAAAAAGAAGCGACAGAAGAAGTCATTACGTTACATGACCGAACGTTTAAAGTAATCATTCGTCGAGAAGAGCGGTTACTTTACTTTTTTGACATTACTGAACAAGCAGAACTAGAGAAAAAATACGAGCAAGAAAAAATCGTATTAGGCGTCATTTTTCTCGACAATTACGATGATGTGACGCAAGGGATGGACGATCAAAAGAAAAGCCAGCTCAATAGTCAAGTGACGTCCATTTTAAACAGATGGGCAAGCGAATATGGGTTATTTTTAAAACGGACGTCGTCAGATCGATTTGTCGCTGTGTTAAACGAACATATTTTACAACAGCTCGAGAAAAATAAATTTTCCGTTTTAGATGAGGTGCGTGAACAAACAGCGAAAAATCATGTGCCGTTAACGTTAAGTATCGGTATTGGAACAAACTCTCCTTCTTTGCCGGAATTAGGGGCATTGGCTCAGTCAAGTTTAGATTTAGCGCTTGGGCGTGGTGGCGACCAAGTAGCGATTAAACAACCAAATGGCAAAGTGAAATTTTACGGTGGGAAAACGAATCCGATGGAGAAACGGACAAGAGTCCGAGCCCGTGTCATATCGCATGCGCTAAAAGAGCTCATTTTAGAAAGTGAGCAAGTGTTTATTATGGGACATAAATATCCCGATATGGACGCCATTGGTGCTGCCATCGGTATTTTAAAAGTAGCCCAAATGAATCAAAAGGAAGCGTTTATTATTATTGATACGAGCCGTATTGACTCTGGAGTACAACGGTTGCTTGAGGAAGTGAAAAAGCAGACGGAACTTTGGTCTCGCTTTATTTCTCCTGAGCAAGCATTAGAGTTAGCGACAGAAGATACGTTGCTTGTTGTCGTAGATACACATAAACCTTCCCTAGTGATTGAGGAACGGTTATTGTTGCGACTAGATCGGGTTGTAGTCATTGATCATCATCGTCGCGGTGAAGAATTCATTCAAGATCCGATTCTCGTTTATATGGAACCGTATGCGTCATCAACGTCAGAATTAGTGACGGAATTGTTAGAATACCAACCGAAACGTTCGAAGCTTTCTATGCTTGAGGCGACAGCTTTATTAGCTGGCATTGTTGTTGATACGAAAAGTTTTACGTTGCGCACAGGATCGCGGACGTTCGATGCCGCTTCATATTTACGTGCGCAAGGGGCGGATACAACACTTGTCCAAAAATTGTTAAAAGAAAATATTGAGCATTACGTTAAACGTGCTAAAATAATTGAGAACGCTATCATCGATGAACACGGTTTCGCGATTGCGAAAGGAAATGTGAACGAAACGTATGACCCTGTTTTAATTGCCCAAGCAGCGGATACGTTATTATCTTTGCATGGCGTTGTCGCTTCGTTTGTCATCTCGAAGCGAAACGATCAAACGATTGGAATTAGCGCTCGTTCATTAGGAGATGTCAACGTTCAGTTAATTATGGAAAAGCTTGATGGCGGAGGCCATTTGACGAATGCTGCGACTCAGCTTGCCAATGTAACGATTGACGAAGCGGAAAAACGATTGCGAGCAGCCATTCGAGAATATATTGAAGGAGGTAAAGAAACATGAAAGTCATCTTTTTAAAAGACGTGAAAGGAAAAGGGAAAAAAGGAGAAGTAAAAAACGTTGCTGATGGTTATGCGCAAAACTTTTTATTTAAACAAGGGCTGGCGATTGAAGCAACTCCAGCGAACTTAAAAGCGTTAGAAGCGCAAAAAAATAAACAAAAGAAAGAAGCGGAAGAAGAATTAGCTCGCGCAAAACAATTGAAAGAAAAAATGGATACGTTGACAGTCGAGTTGTTTGCGAAAGCTGGTGAGGGAGGTCGTTTATTCGGTTCGATCACAAGCAAACAAATTGCTGAGGCGCTCCAGCAACAACATGACATTAAGATTGATAAACGGAAAATTGAATTAGATGATGCGATTCGAGCGCTAGGATATACGAATGTACCAATTAAGCTTCATCCAGAAGTGACTGCAACATTAAAAGTACATGTGCAAGAGCAAAAGTAATGAAATGTGATTTTATGCCGGATTTTTTTCCGTGCATATAATCACATTTTTCTTATGAGAAAGGATGGTGAGCGTATATGAACGACGTATTTGCTGATCGACTCCCCCCACAAAATATTGAAGCTGAGCAAGCTGTGCTCGGAGCGATTTTATTGGAGCCATCCGCGCTCACGACCGCTTCAGAAATATTAATTCCCGAAGATTTTTATCGAGCTGCCCATCAAAAAATTTTCCGAACGATGTTGCAACTATCTGATCGTGGTGAACCAGTCGATTTAGTAACCGTTACATCTGAACTAGCAGATGCGAATGCCCTTGAAGAAATAGGAGGCGTTTCATACTTAACCGAGCTAGCGAATGCTGTTCCGACGGCGGCAAACGTACAATATTATGCGAAAATTGTAGAAGAAAAATCTATTTTACGCCGTTTAATTCGTACAGCTACATCTATTGCTCAAGACGGTTATACGCGGGAAGATGAAGTAGAAGATGTGTTAAATGAAGCGGAGCGAAAAATTTTAGAAGTATCGCAACGAAAAAATACGAGCGGATTTCAAAATATAAAAGATGTGCTCGTTCAAGCATATGACAATATTGAAATGCTCCATAATCGTAAAGGTGAAATCACCGGAATCCCAACCGGTTTTATTGAGCTTGATCGAATGACGGCTGGATTTCAACGAAGCGATTTTATTATTGTTGCTGCTCGTCCATCTGTCGGGAAGACGGCATTTGCATTAAATATTGCGCAAAATGTGGCGACGCGTACAGGTGAGAATGTGGCCATTTTCAGCTTAGAAATGGGAGCGCAACAGCTTGTGATGCGTATGCTTTGTGCGGAAGGAAACATTAACGCTCAAAACTTGCGGACGGGCAAACTGACACCGGAAGACTGGGGAAAGTTGACGATGGCGATGGGAAGCCTTTCGAATGCTGGTATTTTTATTGATGATACGCCGAACATTCGCGTAAGTGAAATTCGTGCCAAGTGTCGTCGCTTAAAACAAGAACAAGGACTTGGAATGGTATTAATCGACTACTTACAGCTTATCCAAGGAAGTGGACGAAACCGCGAAAATCGTCAACAAGAAGTATCGGAAATTTCTCGCTCATTAAAAGCATTAGCTCGTGAATTAGATGTTCCTGTCATTGCTTTATCACAGCTTTCTCGTAGCGTAGAGCAGCGCCAAGATAAACGCCCGATGATGTCTGACTTGCGTGAATCGGGAAGTATTGAGCAAGATGCGGATATTGTTGCTTTTTTATATCGCGATGATTATTACGATAAAGAATCGGAAAACAAAAACATCATTGAAATTATTATCGCAAAACAACGGAACGGTCCGGTTGGTACTGTACAGCTTGCTTTTGTTAAAGAGTATAACAAGTTTGTCAACTTAGAGCGCCGCTTCGATGATGCAAACGTTCCGCCGGGAGCTTAATTGAATACGAATAAAAAACATAAAATCATATATAAACGTTCGGTTTTTTATTGATTTTTCGTAGTTGATTTGGTACACTTACTTTGTTTGGAATTGATGAAGCGGAGGTGCTCGCCATGTCTTCAGTTGTTGTTGTTGGAACACAATGGGGCGATGAAGGAAAGGGAAAAATTACAGACTTTTTATCACAACATGCGGAAGTGATTGCACGATATCAAGGTGGAAATAACGCCGGACATACAATTGTATTTAACGGCGAAAAGTATAAATTACATTTAATTCCTTCTGGCATTTTTTATAAAGATAAAATTTGTGTCATTGGAAACGGAATGGTTGTTGATCCGAAAGCGCTTGTGCAAGAATTAGCGTATTTACACGAGCGTGGTGTAAGCACGGAAAATTTGCGCATCAGCAACCGTGCCCATGTGATTTTGCCTTATCATTTAAAGCTTGATGAAGTAGAAGAAGAACGAAAAGGGGCTAATAAAATCGGAACGACGAAAAAAGGAATTGGCCCTGCTTATATGGATAAAGCGGCACGTGTCGGCATCCGCATCGCAGATTTGCTTGATCGTGAAGTATTTGAAGAAAAATTAGCCCGTAATTTAGCGGAGAAAAACGTACTTTTTGAAAAAGTGTACGGTATTGAAGGATTTAAACTAGAACACATTCTTGATGAATATTATGAATATGGGCAACAAATCGCAAAGTATGTTTGCGATACGTCCGTCGTATTAAACGATGCGCTCGATGAAGGACGTCGTGTTTTATTTGAAGGCGCCCAAGGCGTCATGTTAGATATTGACCAAGGAACGTATCCGTTCGTTACTTCATCTAACCCTGTGGCTGGTGGGGTAACGATTGGTGCAGGTGTTGGTCCGACAAAAATTAAACATGTTGTTGGTGTAGCTAAAGCATATACAACACGTGTCGGTGACGGTCCGTTTCCAACGGAGTTAAACAATGAAATCGGTGACCGCATTCGTGAAGTAGGCCGCGAGTATGGAACGACGACAGGGCGCCCACGTCGTGTCGGTTGGTTCGATAGCGTTGTTGTTCGCCATGCACGCCGAGTTAGTGGGATTACAGATTTATCTTTAAACTCAATCGATGTATTAACAGGTATTGAGACGTTAAAAATTTGCATCGCTTATCGATATAAAGGACAGATCATAGAAGAGTTTCCTGCAAGCTTAAAAGTGCTAGCGGAATGCGAACCTGTATATGAAGAATTGCCAGGGTGGACAGAAGATATTACTGGCGTAAAAAGCTTAGACGAACTTCCAGCTAACGCACGCCATTACGTTGAACGCATTTCGCAATTGACAGGCATTCCACTTTCTATTTTCTCTGTCGGGCCAGACCGTTCTCAAACGAATGTTGTCCGTAACGTATATGCATAAGAAAAAACGTCGATGACCCGTTCGTCGACGTTTTTTTAAAAAAACTATTGCCTTATTACTAATTATATAATAAAATAATAGATGTCTGTTACAATACGGTTCCGTGGTGTAGGGGTTAACATGCCTGCCTGTCACGCAGGAGATCGCGGGTTCGAATCCCGTCGGAACCGCCATTTTTTTTATTAGCACGCTCGAATTGACTTCATTGATAAGGCACCAGCGTACCGCTCGAGCCACATCTTGAGTGAGCAAACCGAGAGCGGGACGAAGGACGTTATGTTTTTGAATAAATAAAGTGTGAAGCTACAATTCATATGGCTCGGTAGCTCAGTCGGTAGAGCAAAGGACTGAAAATCCTTGTGTCGGCGGTTCGATTCCGTCCCGAGCCACTTGTAAGCATAGATACGTATATGTGTCTATGCTTTTTTATTTTATAATAGTGACATGGTACACTATATGTAAATACGCCTTTTTGGGGGAGTGAACATAAATGGAGAAAAAAATTTTAGTTGTTGATGATGAAAAGCCGATTGCTGACATTTTGCAATTTAATTTAAGAAAAGAAGGATATGACGTATATTGTGCGTACGACGGTGTGGAGGCATTACAAAAAGTAGAAGATATTCAACCCGATTTAATTTTATTAGATATTATGCTTCCGCAAAAAGATGGTATGGAAGTATGCCGCGAAATTCGTAAAAAATACGATATGCCGATCATTATGTTGACAGCGAAAGATTCTGAAATTGATAAAGTGCTTGGACTAGAGCTCGGTGCGGACGATTATGTCACGAAACCATTTAGCACGCGCGAGTTGCTGGCGCGCGTGAAAGCTAATTTGCGTCGCCATCAACAAAGACAAGAACAAGATGTAAAGGAAATGAGCGAAATAAAAATTGGTTCGCTCACCATTCATCCAGACGCTTATATTGTATCTAAACGAGGCGAGGAAATTGAATTAACTCACCGCGAGTTTGAACTTCTTCACTACTTAGCGAAACATATCGGTCAAGTGATGACACGTGAACATTTACTTCAAACGGTATGGGGATACGATTATTTTGGCGATGTGCGTACCGTTGATGTAACGGTTCGACGTTTGCGTGAAAAAATTGAGGACAACCCTTCGCATCCGACGTGGATCGTGACGAGACGAGGGGTAGGATATTATTTACGAAATCCGGAACAGGAGTAACCGCATGAGAAAAGTAAGTATATTCCAATCAATTCACGTGAAATTTGCCTTGATTTACATTTTGCTTATTTTAATTGCGATGCAAATTATCGGGGCTTATTTCGTGCGCCAATTAGAAGCGCAACTCGTTGAAAACTTTAAAAACTCTTTGAATGAGCGCGTAATTTTGCTTGCTTATAATATTGAACAAGAAATGAATAAAGAACGCGATAAAAAAAGCCCTACAATCGAAGAAGAAATTCGCGCGATTTTACAAGATTTCGTGTCACAAGATATTTCTGAAGTGCGCGTTATTGATAATAAAAGTAAAGTATTAGGAACATCGAACCCATACAATCAAAATATTGTCGGAAAACGTACGACAGATTTACTAATTAAACGAACGTTAGTCGCGGGCGAAATGACAGAAAAAATGCTTGTCGACCCGAAAACAGGTCATCGCATGTATATTTCCTCGACTCCAATTAAATTAAAGAACGAAATAAAAGGGGCTATTTATGTTATCGCCTCGATGGAAAATGTTTTTGCACAGATGAGGCAAATTAATAACATTTTAGCGACCGGAACAGGAATCGCTTTAGTCATTACAGCGTTGCTAGGCATTTTACTAGCGCAAACGATTACGCGTCCAATTTCAGATATGCGTAAACAAGCATTAGCGATGGCCAAAGGTAATTTTTCACGGAAAGTAAAAGTATATGGGTATGATGAAATTGGCCAACTTGCGCTTAGCTTTAACAACTTAACGAAAAAATTGCAAGAAGCGCAAGCGACGACCGAAGGAGAGCGCCGCAAGTTAGAATCGGTATTAACGCATATGACGGATGGTGTAATTGCAACAGATAGAAAAGGGAGAATTATTTTAATTAATGATGCAGCGCTAAACATTTTAAATGTTTCACGTGAAACAGTGTTGTCTGCTCCTATTGTGAGCGTATTAGGATTAGATGAACAATACACATTTGAAACGCTGCTTGAAGAGCGTGAAACGTTAATTTTAGATTTTAGTACAGAGGAAGAAATGTACATTTTACGTGCTTCTTTATCTGTTATTCAAAAAGAAAAAGGGTTTGTAAACGGTTTAATCGTTGTGTTGCACGATATTACAGAACACGAGAAAATTGACCGCGATCGTCGAGAATTCGTTGCCAATGTATCACATGAACTACGGACACCGTTAACGACAATGCGCAGTTATTTAGAGGCGCTCGCAGACGGGGCGTGGCGCGATGAGGAAATTGCCCCACGGTTTATTGAAGTGACACAAAATGAAACAGAACGAATGATTCGTCTCGTCAACGATTTGTTGCAGCTTTCTAAGCTCGACAGTAAAGACTACAAATTGAAAAAGACACGCGTTCATTTTATTCCATATTTTCATAAAGTGATCGATCGATTTGAACTAACGAAAAAAGAAAACGTGTCGTTCGTTCGAGACTTTCCAGACGAAAAAATCTTTGTTCATATGGACGAAGATAAAATTACACAAGTGCTTGATAACATTATTTCTAACGCCTTGAAATACTCTCCGCAAGGAGGAAAAATTACGTTTCGCGTAAAGAAAAAAGAGGAGCATATTGAAGTAAGTGTGAAAGATGAAGGGGTGGGCATTCCTAAATCGGATTTATCGAAAATTTTTGAGCGCTTTTACCGTGTCGACAAGGCACGCTCGCGGAAGCTCGGTGGAACAGGGCTAGGTCTTGCGATTGCAAAAGAAGTTGTCGTTGCACATGGTGGGCGTATTTGGGCTGAAAGTCAAGAACGGAAAGGGACAACGATTTACTTTACTTTGCCGATTGAACAACAGAAAAAAGGATGAAAATGATGAGATACGAAACGATTAAATCGATTGTATTGACGATTCTTGTATGTACGAGCGTTTTTTTAACGTGGAGTTTATGGACGTATCAGCCGAAATATGACTTCATTGAAAACGCAAAATACATTCAAAACGTCCCTGTCAGCAATGTTGCGGTCGATTATGGAACAGTTGTTCAGCCGCGTTATATTTTTATTCATAAAGATGCACAACATTACGGGATGACACATCATTCGGACATTTATAAATTTATGAAGGAAATGAAAAATTGGACGTTCGATCATTTTGAAAATATATCAGACACAGTGAAAAAAGAACAATTTCTTTCATTTATCCACGGGAAAGGAAAAATAGAAATTATTTATCCAGATGATATACCAATCGAAATGTATCGCACGATTTTTCAAATAGACGATACAGATGTTGAAAAAGTTCGCTTTGATCGAATCATTATTCCGATGAATGAAGACGAAGAAGAAATTCACGTATATTTCGTATCTGCCAATGAAAAGCGTATATATAAAGCGGTCGCTCAAGATGTGTCGATTGAGAATTTGAAACAAACATATTATGCACGCGCAGAGCGTTATACACCGTTTTTATCGTACGACATAAGCGAAACAAAATCATTATTTTTACCAGCTCGTCCACTCGTATTAAACCGATTGCAATACTATATGGATGAATTAAGTGCAGATCGTTTTAAAGATGCGTTATTTACAGATCCGAGTTTTGTGAAAAAAGATGTCCTTAGTTTTGGAGAAGAATATACAGATGGTTCGCGTTTAATGGATGTCGATTTATCTAAAAAGTTACTATTGTATGTCAACCCAGCGGCTCGTGGCGAAACACAAACGTTTGATCCAACGATCTTGCAAAAAAGCATCGATTTTGTGAACGATCACGGTGGTTGGACGGATACGTATTATTTTGATCGCTTAGACGAAAACGGTAGAAAAGTAACTTTTCGTTTGTTTGCCAATGGTTATCCTGTATTTAATCGTTACGGTATGGCAGAAATTATACAAATATGGGGAGAAAATGAGATTATCAATTACCAACGTCCATTATTTACATTAGCTATTCCCGATCGGGTGAGCTTGCCAATTACACTTTCGTCTGGATATGAAGTCATTGATCAGTTGAAAAAACAAAAAAATATTCAACATGAGTTAATTGATGACATCGCAATCGGTTATGAGCTCATTCGTGATTCGGAGCGGGAAAATATCGTCATGTTAGAACCAGCTTGGTACTGTTTATATAGCGGAACGTGGCGCAAAATTGTGATGACGACAGATGAACGAAGAGGGGATATCATTGGATTGGAGTAAAACGAAGACGATTTTTATTATTACATTTTTTATTCTTGATATATTTTTAGGGTACCAATTTATTCAGAAAAAAAATAGTAGCCAGCTTGATGTTATTTTAGAAGCGACAATTGAAGAGCAACTTGAAGCGGATGGCATTACGTATGTTGATTTGCCGAAGGAGATCACGAAAGCGACATATGTAAGTGGGAAAAGTAAAACGTTTACGGAAGAAGAAGTTAAAAATTTGCCAAACCAGCAAGTAGAAACGGCAAACGAAACCGTTTTGCAAGCGCATTTTATTAAACCTGTTCCGTTACAAGATCCAAAAGACGGTTATCGTTTAACAGAGTTTTTAAGGCAAAATATCATTGCTGGTGATCAATATGCGTTTTGGAAGTACGACGAAGATTTACAAGCGCTCATTTATTTTCAACAATACGAAGGCAAGACGATTTATAAAAACATAAGCAGTATGTTGCTTATTTATGTGAACGATCAAAATGAAATGGTCGGTTATGAACAAACGTTGCTCATTGATTTAGAAAAAAACGAGAAAAAACAAGAAATTTTGCCAGCAATTAAAGCGTTAGAGACGTTGTATAAGCGAAATTACTTAAAGCCAGGTGATCAAGTAACGAAAATCGATCTTGGCTATTACGCGCTTGTCCAATTCACGACTTCGCAAGTATTAACACCGACATGGCACGTTGTTGTGAATGGAAAAACAGATTATTATGTCAATGCATTTGAAGGACAAGTAATTAGCGATGAAAATAAAGTGTTGGAGTGAATAACATGAGGTTTAGCGTTTTGGCGAGCGGCAGTACGGGTAACGCCTTTTACGTAGAAACGGAACGTGAACGGTTACTTGTTGATGCAGGGTTAAGCGGCAAACAATTAGAGCAACTATTTGCTCATATTGATCGCCACATTCAAGATGTCACAGGTGTTTTAGTGACACATGAACATAGTGACCATATTAAAGGTTTAGGCGTCATTGCTCGGAAGTATCGCCTTCCGATTTATGCGAATGAAAAAACATGGAAAGCGATGGACGGGCTCATTGGTGACATTCCATCTGAACAAAAATTTATTTTTCCAACTGGTACCGTTCGGACGTTTGGAGATATAGATGTTGAGTCATTTGGTGTATCGCACGATGCCGCCGAGCCTATGTTTTATGTATTTCATTATGAAGGAAAAAAGCTAGCGCTTATCACAGATACAGGTTATGTTAGCGAACGAATGAAAGGTGTCATTTGTCATGCGGATGTATTTGTATTTGAAAGCAACCATGATGTAGAAATGTTACGTATGGGGAAATATCCATGGAACATTAAGCGACGTATTTTAAGTGACGTCGGACACGTATCGAACGAAGATGCCGGTCTCGCCCTAGCGGATGTGATCGGTGACAAAACAAAACGCATTTATTTAGCTCATTTAAGCCAAGATAACAATATGAAAGAATTAGCGCGAATGACAGTTGCTCAGACGCTTGAGAAAAAAGGGATGATCGTCGGGGAATCTTTTCAACTATATGATACGGATCCGGTTCGTCCGACAGCGCTCGTTTCCGTATAAATTTCACCGTTTTTTCACCAACATACCGTATGTATATTATTAGATGATTGGCGAAAAAACAGGTTATAATGGAAAAGGGGTCAATATTTGAGATAGAAAGGACGGGTGAAAAATGGGCTATTATGATGATCATTATGCACATGTTCGTCAAAAACAAAAAGGGAACCGCGGAGGAACGTTTTTAGCAGGTTTAGTCGGAGCGGTTTTAGGCGGAATGCTTGTCATCGTCTCTATTCCTTCGCTAGTGAAATGGGACGTGTTACCTTATTCACTTGAACAAGCGGAAGAAAAACAGACGACGGTGACAGAGCAGCCAAAAGTAGATAAAAGTGTAGCGGTGGATGTTGTGACTCAAGTAACGAAAGCAGTCAACAAAGTATCTAATGCGGTTGTCGGCATTGTAAATATTCAAGAAGCAAGTTTTTGGTCAGAAGGCGGGGAAGCCGGAACAGGTTCAGGTGTTATTTATAAAAAAGAAGGGAATAAGGCATATATCGTCACTAACCATCACGTCGTTGAAGGTGCGAGCCGTGTCGAAGTGAGCTTAAGCGACGGAACAAAAGTGCCAGCTCGTCTTCTTGGAAGCGATGTATGGACCGATTTAGCAGTATTAGAAATCGATGCGAAACATGTCACAAACGTAGCTGAATTCGGTAACTCAGATGTCGTGAAGGTCGGGGAGCCAGTGATTGCAGTTGGAAACCCGCTTGGTTTACAATTTGCAGGTTCTGTGACGCAAGGAATTATTTCTGGGGTAAACCGTACGATTCCAATTGATATTGATCAAGATGGCATCCCAGATTGGCATGCAGAAGTATTACAAACAGATGCTGCGATTAACCCAGGAAATAGCGGAGGAGCGCTCGTAAATATCGAAGGTCAAGTCATTGGAATTAACTCGATGAAAATTGCGCAAGAAGCGGTGGAAGGCATCGGATTATCTATTCCGATTAATTACGCAAAACCGATCATTGCGGATTTAGAGAAGTTTGGACAAGTTCGCCGACCATATATGGGAGTAGAACTCCGTTCATTAAGCGATATTCCAGCATATCATTGGCAACAGACGCTTCATTTGCCGGCAAACGTGAAAGAAGGGGTTGCTATTTTACAAGTCGTGCCGGGATCACCAGCTGCCCAAGCCGGTTTACGTGAATTTGATGTCATTGTCGCGTTAGATGACGAAAACATTTCGGATGTCATCGCCTTAAGAAAGCATTTATATAATCGGAAACAAATTGGCGATACGATGAAAGTAACGTTTTATCGCGATGGCAAAAAACAAACAGTGACATTAAAATTGGCTAAACAATCATTATAATGAAACGGCAGGGCATTCCCTGTCGTTTCATTCGTAAACGAGGAGTGGTATGCTTTGTGGAAATGTTGTGAACAACATGTCGAACTTGCGATTGATATGTATGTGGATGAAAAACAACAAGCACCTGAGATATCAACAGTTTCTGTGGATAAAAAAGAAGAAATGTGCGATTTTTGTGAACAACGTGCGGTATATATAGTAGGGAACTAATGTTTCTACACAATATGTGGATTTGTATTGTGGATATGTGGATAAAACCTGTGGATATTATGTTTGTAAAGTGGGGATCACTTGTGAATATATATATTATTGCTGTGGGTAAGTTGAAAGAAAAATATTTAAAACAAGGGATCGAAGAATATACGAAACGATTATCATCGTATGCAAAAATCGACATCATTGAAGTAGCGGATGAAAAAGCGCCAGAGCAATTAAGTGAACAACAAATGGAGCTCGTAAAAAAGAAAGAAGGCGAGCGTATTTTAGGTAAAATAACAGACGATATGCACGTCATTGCTTTAGCGATTGAAGGAAAAATGATGTCTTCTGAACAATTCGCTCAAACGCTTGATCGGTTAGCGACATACGGGAAAAGTAAAGTGGCTTTTGTCATTGGAGGGTCTCTCGGCTTAAGCGATGACGTCATGAAACGAGCAAACGAATCGCTTTCATTTTCAAAAATGACGTTTCCGCATCAACTCATGCGCCTCATTTTAACCGAGCAAATTTACCGCGCTTTTCGCATTAACCGAGGAGAACCGTATCACAAGTAAAAATAAGAGGATGGCTTTTCGCCATCCTCTTATTTGCGATGCATTTTAAACTGTAAAAACAATTCATTGTAGTATGCAAGCATGCTTTTTCCGAGATTTTCATACACTTCAAGTTTATTGGCCAGTTGTTCGCTCGGGTAAAAACGTTCATCTTCAACAATTTCCTTCGGCAAATATTCGAGCGCCTTTTTATTTGGCGTCGAGTAGCCGACGTATTCGGCATTTTGGGCGGCATTTTTCGGATCAAGCATAAAATTAATGAATTGATGGGCACCTTCTATGTTTTTCGCCGTCTTTGGAATAACCATATTATCAAACCATAAGTTTGTTCCTTCTTTTGGGATGACATAATCGAGCCGTTCATTTTCCCACATTATTTCTGCCGCATCCCCTGACCAGACGATGCCGATTGCTGCTTCTTCGTTTGCAAGAAGCATTTTAATTTCGTCACCGACGATCGCTTTGACGTTTGGCGTGAGGGCATCTAGTTTTTGTTTTGCTTGTTGTAAATGTATTTTGTTCGTATCGTTGAGCGAGTAATGTAAACTATTTAACGCCATTCCTATAATTTCGCGCGCGCCATCGACAAGCAAAATTTCATTTTTAAACGCCGGATCCCATAAATCGTTCCAACTCGTGATTTCCTTTCCGCCAAGTAGAGCACGGTTATAGACGATGCCGACCGTTCCCCAAAAGTAAGGAATGGAATATTGATTCCCTGGATCAAACGATAAGTTAAGGAAGCGCTCATCAATATAGCGTAAGTTTGGGATTTTTGCATGATCGATCGGAAGTAACAACCCTTCTTCTTTCATTTTGCTGATGGCGTACTCCGAAGGGACAGCAACGTCAAATGTCGTGCCACCTTGCGCAATTTTTGTCATCATCGCTTCGTTCGAATCAAACGTTTGGTAAATGACTTTCAAGCCTGTTTCTTTTTCAAATTTTTTAATGAGTGCGGGGTCAATGTAGTCGCCCCAGTTATAAATTGTTACGGTATTATTTCCTCCATACCCTTTAGACGATTCGATTGTTTTTGTAACATAAAGCAAGCTAAAAGCAACGAGCCAAACAAGTAAAAAAAGCGACACTACTTTTTTCATTTTTGTCCCCCCTTGACGCTAGCCCGTTTTGTCATGACGTAATACACAACGACAAGGAAAAGCGTAAATAAGAAAAGAAGGGTAGATAAAGCATTGACTGATAACGAAATCCCTTGTCGTGCCCGCGAATAAATTTCAACGGACAACGTCGAAAAACCGTTTCCCGTCACGAAAAACGTAACTGCAAAGTCATCAAGCGAGTACGTGAGTGCCATGAAAAAACCAGCGAAAATGCCAGGGGTAACGTACGGGAGAACGACTTTTGTCAATACGTTCCATTCATTTGCCCCTAAATCGCGTGCCGCATCAATTAGCGTTGGGCTCATTTCTTGTAGCTTGGGCAACACCATTAACACGACAATCGGAATGCTGAAAGCAATATGCGACAGGAGAACGGACGTAAAGCCGAGCTGAATGCCAGCGATCGTAAATAAAATGAGAAACGATGCCCCGATAATGACGTCAGGGCTGACAATTAAGATGTTATTTAACGTAAGCAACGTTTGTTTCCAACGATGTTTTGCATAATAAATGGCAATTGCTCCGAAAACGCCAATGATTGTCGCTAGCGATGACGATAATAATGCAATAATCATCGTGTGCAACACGATGACAAGCAAGCGTGTATCAGCAAACACTTCTTTATACCAATCGAGCGTAAACGATTCAAAATGATGCATCGTTCCCCCACTATTAAACGAATAGTAAATTAAATAAAAAATAGGCATGTATAACACGAAAAACACAAACGCTAAGTAGAGGCGAGAAACTTTCATTGTCTCACCCCCCATTTTTTATTCCCTGTCAACGCCATTATACTAGCCATGGCGATCATTAAAAAGACAGCGATTGTCGCACCCATTCCCCAATTTTGCGTCACGAGAAAATGTTGCTCAACAGCGGTACCAAGCGTAATGACGCGGTTTCCAGCGATCAACCTCGTCAACATAAAGAGCGAAAGCGACGGAATAAACACGGCTTGACATCCTGCTTTTACGCCATCAAGCGTAAGCGGAAAAATGACGCGACGAAATGTCGTCCATTCGTTCGCTCCTAAATCGCGTGCTGCATCGATCAACGAAGGATTCAATTTTTCAAGCGCATTAAAAATCGGCAAAATCATAAACGGAATAAAAATATAGACGGATACGAAAACAAAACTAAAGTCTGTAAACAATAACTGTTTCGTTCCGATCCCAAGTGCTTCAAATAGCGCGTTCACTGCGCCATACGTGCCGAACAATCCGAGGAAAGCGTACGCTTTCAACAATAAATTGACCCATGTCGGCAAAATAATAAGCAACAACCAGAGCTGCTTATGCTTCGTTTTTGTCAACAAATAGGCCGTTGGATAAGCGATAAGAAGCGAAATGGCTGTAATTAAGAAGGCATACCAAAACGAATTGAACGTCATTCGTAAATACACAGGTGTGAAAAAAGTTTCATAGTTGACGAGCGAGAAATGGCCTTCAATATCGAAAAACGAATAATAAACAATAAGAATAATCGGTGCAATGACGAACAATCCGATCCATAGCCAATATGGGATAGCATAAGCGTAACGGCGCATGTTATTCCCCTCCGCTCTGCTTCATAACATGGATCGCTTCTGGTTCAAAATGAAGGCCAATTTCTTCCCCGATGTCCGCCTTTTTTGTTGAGTGAACGAGCCACTCGTTCCCATGCGTATCATAACAACAAAGCTCATAATGTACGCCGCGAAATAAAACGGAATCGACGCGTACACGCAATTTGCCTCGCTCAACCGTTGTTAATTCTAAATCTTCAGGTCGGATGACAATATCCACTTGTTCGTTTTTCGCAAATCCGTGATCGACGCACGTAAATTGTTGATTTGCAAATTCCACAACAAAATCGTCAATCATCGTTCCCGTAATGATGTTTGACTCCCCGATAAAATCAGCGACGAAACGGTTAACAGGCTCATCATAAATATCTTTTGGTGTACCGCGTTGTTGAATCTTTCCTTTATTTAACACAAAAATTTCATCTGACATCGCAAGCGCTTCTTCTTGATCGTGAGTGACGAAAATAAATGTAATGCCAAGTCTTCGTTGCAGTTCGCGCAACTCATATTGCATTTCTGTTCTCAGCTTTAAATCGAGCGCAGAAAGCGGTTCATCTAATAAAAGGACGTCTGGTTCGTTGACGATCGCGCGGGCGATGGCGACACGTTGCCGTTGTCCGCCTGACATTTCATGAATGGCGCGTTGTTCGTATCCTTCTAAGTTGACGAAACGAAGCGCTTCTTTTACTTTTCGTTCAATGTCTGCCTTTGGCATTTTTTTTATACGCAAGCCAAAAGCAACGTTTTCAAACACGTTTAAGTGAGGAAAAAGCGCATAGTCTTGGAACACCGTATTCACTTGCCGTTTATTTGCTGGAACATTGTTTATTCGTTTTCCGTGGAAATAAATATCGCCTTTCGTCGGTTCGATAAAACCAGCGACTAAACGAAGAATGGTCGTTTTTCCGCAACCAGACGGACCGAGAAGCGTATAAAATTTGCCGCGCTCGATTTCAAAGCTGACATCATCGAGTACAGGAAGATCATCATCGTACTGTTTCGTCACATGGTCAAAGCGAATGATGACGCGATCGTCCATATTGTTTTTCCCACCTCATTTAGCTATTTTTTAAATTCATTATGAACGATCCGTCTGTATTCAGCAACTTTTTATTGAAGAACGCCGTAGCTAATAATTTCAACCGTTGGATGAATATCGATCTTTGCTTTCGCAAAAGCTTTTGGCCAGCTTTTTTGTTTTTGAAACTGTTTGTATTCGTAAGCGCGGGCATACAAACCAAATCCGACTGGATCGACTTCGTATTTTTGCATTTTTTTAACGACGGATTCCAGTTGTTTTTGTATTTCTTTTGCAAGCCATTTCTCGACCTTTTTCTTTTCTTTTTTCATATCGATGTATGTTGTTGACTCAGTGACAATGACACCGAGCTTCATACGAACGTCAAAATGGAACGCCCCGTTTCGAAATGACGGTTTATATGAAAAATCACCCTGTTCAACCGAAATGCTGACATATTCTTTTTGTTTTTTCATTTGAAAAGTAAGCGATGTAGCAGGTTTAACATTTTTTTTCAATATCGCAAAATACGGACTTTCTTTTTGGGAAAGGCTACCGACATATTTTCGTTGCCTATTAAATAAAGCAATGCCCCCCGCTATTAAGTCGCCTTTATGCACTTTTAAAATGGGTGCAAATGAAGTTTGGGCACGATCGAGCGATGAACGTTGGAATTCAAGCATATTGACTCTTGTCGTTTGTTTCCCGATATGAGCAGTTACAATGACGTCGCGAATAGCGACAGATAAACGCGGTTTATCCTCAAGACGAATGTACATCAAATCTTTTAACGGTCCATCGAAAACGATAAAATTCGCTGTTATTGAATTTTTCGGATCGCGATAAAACACATCTAAATAGGGAAATATGTCGCGTTTTTTCACGAACGCTTTACTTGCGATGACGTTTTGTACTTTTCCACCAACAATTTTTCCAGACGCAAACGCGTTTGCTTTTGAACGTCCGTCGCGCGGTGTCATTCCAACTGTACGAATGACTTCGTAAATGTTTTTTGCTTCTTTATTAAATACCGGGCTAATCGAGTAAATGAGTAAATTTCCATTTTTCCCCTTATCTAAACCGACCGTCAATGCGAGTGTTAATTCGTCAAGCTGTGTTTTCATTCCACATCCAGTAGTTATAAAAAAGCAAAGTATGGCATATATACACTTTTTCATTTCTTTTTCCCCCTTTGAAACCATCGTGCAATGGAGGTGTAAATAAATAAACCGATAGGGAAAAAGTAAGCTCCCCACAAACCGTATTTCTCCCACCACGATCCTAACGTTTGAACATGAAAAAACGATGGATTGTATAAAAAAGACGTGAAAATAAATATACAAACGGCAACGAGTAATACGATCGTATGATCCTTTTTTCCAATGAGTTGACTAATGCCGAAAACAGTTGTAAAAATGTACGGGATACCTGTCGTTGACATAACAAACAAATAAAACGATAAAAAAATCACTTCAAATCGTTCAATAAACGGAAATTCAATTGTTTTCAGTAGCGACAACGTCGGCCAAATGAGCAAAGGTGTTTCATCTGGACTAAAAAAAATAAAACATGTGATCGTAATGAGCAAAAATGTAAAAGCCGAGATGCTGTTGGCGATGACCATCGCTTTTACGGCATGTTTTTTTTCTTTTAAAAACGGGTAAAACACGAACGCTAACTCAAAGCCTAAAAAAGATAAAACCGTCGTTTTCACCGCTTGAATAATTGGAGCCCATCCTTCTTTTAACATAGGGAGCATATGCAAAATCGTTCCCTTTTGTAACGGCACAGCGATAAGAATAGGCATCCAAAGCGTTAAATAAAAGACAACTTCAGCATAACGCCCAAGTATGCGCACACCATTTTTCGTAATGAAAAAGCCAGGGAGCATAAATAACATCATAATAAGATAGTTTGGTGTGTTTGGTAAAATCCATACTTGTGTAATATGAATGGCAGTAAAAACGACGGTGATTGACGCTAATAAAGCGTAAGCGACAAAAGCGATATGGATGAACGTTCCGAATGTACGACCGAAGTAGCGACGAGAAAGATCAAAAATTGTATCTTGCTGATGCTTTTCCATCGTTTTTATAATGATCGTACTTGCGATGATCGAAATGATCCAACCGATGACAATGGCGATCCATCCATCTGTATTGGCGATATCGGCAAGTTGGGCTGGAAGTGATAAAATGCCGATGCCGATTTGTGTACCCGAAATAAGAAAAATATATTGCATCGTTGTTATTTCGTTAAATTGATATCGTTTCATACGCACCACTTATTTGCGAAATTTTTTTTGTCTTGTCAGTTGCGTTGGGCGAGCAGATAACGGCCGTGTACGCATCATCCAAAGCGGGAAGCGTAAAAGTGTATCTTTCCAATCGCGCAACCGCGTCGGAGCAAACGGGCTTCCTGCAGGTGTGCCGAGCGACTCTAATGAAATTAAATGGCCGATAATAAGCATGAACCCGATCACCATTCCGACTAAACCGAACAAAGAAGCAGCAATCATCATTGGAAAACGCAATAAACGAATCGACTCGGACATATCTGGGTTCGGAATAATAAACGATGCAATCGCTGTTAACGAGACGATGACGACCATAATGTTGCTGACGATACCGGCTTCAACGGCCGCTTGTCCAATGACGACCCCCCCAACAATGCCGACCGTTTGTCCGATTGGCGCAGGTAAACGCAAACCCGCTTCACGCAACATTTCGAGCGCAAGCTCCATTAAAATGGCTTCTAAAATCGGCGGAAGCGGGACGCGTTCTCGTGACTCTCCAACCGTAAGCAATAAATTGAGCGGAATAATTTCGTAATGAAACGAAAGTGCTGCAATGTAAGCGGACGGTAAAAAAATCGCCATAAAAAAGGCAAGCAACCGCAAAAGTCGCAAAAACGAGGCGATCATCCAACGTGTACTGTAATCATCAACGGTTTGGAAAAACGTAATAAACGTCATCGGTCCAATCATGACGCTAGGCGAGCGGTCAACAACGATAACGATGCGACCTTGCAGTAAGTTGCTTACCGCAGCATCTGGTCGCTCCGTCAACAAAAATTGCGGAAACGGTGAAAACGGATTATCTTCAATATATTGCATCAGTTCCCCGGTATTGACGATCGTATCGACATCAACTTGTTCAATCCGATCTTTTAACTCTTGCAGCACTTCTGGATGGGCGACATCTTCTAAATACAATAATGCGACAGGGGTATGTCCGCGTCTGCCGACGGTCGTTTCTTCAATTTTTAATTGTTGGTGCGGCAAGTAACGACGAATTAACGCAATATTTTTTTCACACGTTTCAATAAAACCTTGGTGCGACCCCTTAAGCGATGATTCAATTTGCGGCTCTGCGATCGCGCGTTGCGGCCATCCTTGCGTATCCAAAAGCAATACGTGGTCGTCACCGTCTAGGAATAGCGCGGTTTCCCCTTGAAACACTCGTTGAATGACATGTTCCCATTTTGTCGTATATGATTTTGAGCCGATTGGCAGTTGAATATCCGCAATCGTGTGAATTTGTTTCGTTTCAAATAAAAGCGGATCAATAATGTTATTATTAATCGAATTTTTATCCACGAGCGTATTGAGATAAATAAGCAACGCTCGCTTTTTTGGTTCCCCAATAAATAGATGGCAATATATGAGATCAGGCGTTTTTGTAAAATAATCACGCAACGTTTGTTCGTTCATATCGAGCGAGTGCGTGACGGTTTGTTGTATTCCGTTCATCATTCATCCCCTTTAAGCTGTTGAAGTGGTTCGATAGCTGGTCCTTCTAGCACTTTTCCAGTAAAACAGAAGCGTGAACCGTGGCACGGGCAGTCCCATGACCGTTCGCTATTGTTCCATTCGAGTTCACAACCCATATGTGTACATGTCGTATCGACGACATACAGTGTGCCTTGTTCATCGCGGTAGGCACCTGCCCGTTTTCCGTCCACATTGACAACGGCTCCTTCTCCTTTCGATATGTCGTGCGGAGTAAGAAGAGCATATTCGAGTTTTCCAGTTAAAAAATGTTTGGCGACATCAATGCCCTCAGTAAACAAATTGTTTAGTGATGGGTCAGCGATAAATCGTGACGGAGTAAATAAATGTGCGTAACGATGTTCTTTTTGTAACGCTAAATCTGTCAAAAGACGAGCTGCGACCATACTTGTCGTCATCCCCCATTTTCGATATCCTGTTGCGACAAGAATGTGCGGGAGACTTTTGCGAATCGGACCGATGTATGGAAGATTGTCTAGCGTGATGAGATCTTGCGCCGACCAACGATATAGCACATGTGATAAACCGAACGTATGTTCACAAAATGATTGTAACGCTTCATAGTGTTGAATCATGTTGATCCCTTGTCCGACTTTATGCGACTCGCCACCGATTAGAAGAAGCGGCTTGCCGTCCATCGTTGTGCAGCGAAGAGATCGCTTCGGTTCATTTGCGCTCAAATACATGCCTTGCAATCGTTCGTGAGCTTCGACCGCAATGACGTAAGATCGCTCTGCATGCAAGCGTGCAAAGTAAAAAGCAGGGTCAAAAAACGGAAAGTGGGTACAAATGACAACAGTGTCACATGTGATCGTTGCTCCATTTTTCGTTCGTACAATCGGCCGCTCCGTTGTCTCGATATGTTGTGCGACAGTTTGTTCGTAAAAAGATGCCCCGTATTTTACTGCAAGCTCGACTAATGTTTTTATATAATGGAGCGGATGAAATTGCGCTTGGTTGCGCATCATGACTGCACCTTGGATGGAGAAAGGAAGCGACAGTTGATCGACATATGCCCCGTCGATGCCGAGCGTTTCATACGCTTTCCATTCCGCCTCAAGCTTATATAATTGCGTTTCTTCAGTTGTATACACGTATGCGTCTTCTACCGATAAGTCGCAATGAATATCGTGTTCTTTTACGATATGCAAAATCGATTGCAGCGCTTCTTTATTTGCTTCGTAATATTGACGGGCGCTATCTTCACCGAAGTGGGCTATCAGTTCATGATAAATGAGATCATGCTGGGCAGTCATTTTCGCAGTCGTATGTCCTGTTGTGCCGTGACATAGCCGATCTGCTTCGATGACGGTGACGCGCACTCCTTGTTTAGCGAGCAAATAAGCCGTCGTAATGCCTGTTATTCCTCCACCAATAATCGCTACATCTGTTTCAATCGGTTGCGTCAGAGATGGAAAAGACGGAATCGTTGTTGTTTGTAGCCAATACGATTGTGATAACTTTGGTAAAGACATGTTTTTGTTCCTCCATAACCATGTTTTTCTTAATTTTCCCCAAATCGAAAAGTTTATGATGAACATTTGTAAAGATGATAAAATGGAAATAGACGAGTATCGAAACGTTTTTATAACATAACGTAAGAGGGAGATCGAAAGTGAATAAAGATGCAAACATTCGTTTACAAGATAACGTGGTGTTAGAACATTATGGGCTTAATGAATTGCATTTAGAATCTGTTCGTCATTATCGCGAACAATTTGCAAAAGCAAAGCCAAATCATCCGTGGAACGGGTTAGAAACGAAAGATTTTTTATATAAAATTGGGGCATGGGGAAAAATACGAGATACAAACAAAGAAGGGCTCACATTAGCAGGGCTCCTTATGTTCAGCGAAGAGCGAATGATTACAGAAGTTTTACCACAATACTTTTTAGAATATCGTGAGCATGACGACAATGATATGCATTGGACAAATCGTTTCACTTCACAAGACGGAACGTGGTCGGGAAATATTTATGATTTTTATTTTAAAGTGATGAACGAGTTTAAAGATGTATCTACATTTGAAAAAGAAGCTGTGCATGAAGCGCTCATCAACGCGATTGTCCATGCCGATTACAACGGTGATGGAGGCGTTATTGTTGAACGGCAGCGATCATATATACAATTTTCTAATCCTGGGCTTTTCGGCATTCCTTTAGAACAAGCGTATAGCGGCGGGATTAGCCATTTGCGCAATCCGAATATGTTTAAAATGTTTATTTACATTCAATTTTGTAAACGTGCTGGAGTCGGTTTAAAAACGATAGAGACGATTTGTTTACAGCAACTTGCTGTTGAGCAATATGATTTTCAAAAACGAACGGTCGTTACATTGCCTATTGTGTCCTTCTCAGAAAGACACGAACATATAGAGAAGATCGAGGCAGTAAGTGATTGGACGGATGATGTGCCATTGTTGGACTCCGTAAATAAAGACGAAAACTCCTATAATATCGAACAAAACTCCGTTAATAACGAGATTAAGTCCGTGAATAAAGAACAAAACTCCTTAAATAGCGAGCTAAACTCCGTAAACAAAGGGCTTAACTCCATAAATAATAAGGATAGCTCCATAAATAAAGACGAAAACTCCGTAAATATCCCTTTCGACTCCGTAAATAAATCGGATGAGGAAGAAGAAATAAATGTCGATCAGGAGCTATGGAACATTGCTGAAATTGCACGTAAGAAAAAAAGGCTTGCACCGACTAAAATGGAAGAAATCATTTTGCAACTATGCGCTCATCGACCGTTAATGTTAAAACAATTAGCGTATTTATTAGATCGAACGCCAGACGGTTTACGAAACAACTATTTAGGAAAGTTATTAGCAGAAGGAAAAATGAGGTTAAAGTATCCAGAACAACCAAATCATCCGAAACAAGCATATATGACGAATAAGTAATATTCATGATTTGTTCAATATTTCACAATCTATAATAGAGAAAAGAATGTTACAATGATGGTAACAAAAGAAAAGTTGAGGTGACAAACAATGCTTGTATGCGAATGGAGAAACTTTTCAACAGATGCGGAAACATATACACTAGAGCTATTTGAAGAAATGATTGGCGATGAATTTGAAGCGATGATGTTTGAAGATGATCAAGAAATTCCTTCTTATATATGGACAGTAAACTATGTTGTCATTGTCAAACGAAATACGCGCATGTACAACGATATTTCGTTTACGAAAATTCCGCGCAATCCAGTATGTGAGTAACCGCCTTCTTTATGAAGAAGCGGTTCTCTTATAAAACATACTTGCTCAACATTTCACAAAGTTGACACACACGAACAAAATTCCTTTCGCTATAATGAAAATGTGAAAACAATCACAATTTTATTTTCAATTAGATTGTGAAAAATTTCACAAGAACAATACAGGAGGGTCTTATATGGCTGTTGATGAAAAAGTATTAGACCAAAAGAAAGAAGTTACGAAAATGATCGACACCCTTGTGGCGAATGCGCAAAAGGCGTTAAAAGCATTTCGTGATTACGATCAAGAAGCGATTGACCATATCGTCAAGCAAATGGCGTTAGCTGGACTTGATAAGCATATGTATTTAGCAAAATTAGCGATCGAAGAAACAAAACGTGGCGTGTATGAAGATAAAATTATTAAAAACATTTTTGCGACAGAATACATTTACCATAACATTAAATACGATAAAACGGTTGGCGTCATCCGAGAAAATGAACAAGAAGGCATCATTGAAATTGCCGAGCCTGTTGGGGTGATTGCTGGGGTTACACCGGTAACAAACCCAACATCAACAACGATGTTTAAGGCGCTTATTTCAATTAAAACGCGCAACCCAATCATTTTTGCGTTCCACCCATCTGCGCAAAAATGTAGCAGTGAAGCAGCACGCATTTTACGCGATGCAGCCATTGCAGCTGGCGCGCCAGAGCATTGTATTCAATGGATCGAAACGCCTTCTGTCGAAGCGACTCAACAATTGATGCATCATCCTGGTGTTTCGCTTATTCTTGCGACAGGTGGAGCAGGCATGGTTAAAGCGGCATATAGCTCAGGAAAGCCAGCATTAGGGGTTGGACCTGGTAACGTGCCTTGCTATATTGAGAAAACCGCAAATATAAAACGTGCCGTGAACGATCTTATCCTTTCAAAAACGTTTGACAACGGTATGATTTGTGCATCTGAACAAGCGGTCATTATTGATAAAGAAATTTATGATGCTGTGAAAAATGAGATGATCGCAAACAAATGTTATTTCTTAAATGAAGAAGAAAAGAAAAAAGTTGAAAAGCTTGTCATTAATGAAAATACGTGCGCAGTCAATCCGAATATCGTCGGTAAACCAGCATATGAAATTGCGAAAATGGCAGGCGTTGATGTACCTGTTGATACGAAAATTCTTGTGGCAGAACTAAAAAGCGTTGGTCCGCAAGAGCCGCTTTCTCGTGAAAAATTAAGCCCGGTATTGGCGTGCTATAAGGTGAATAGTACAGAAGAAGGTTTAAAACGAGCAGAAGAAATGCTTGAATTCGGTGGACTTGGCCACTCGGCTGTCATTCATTCAGAAAATCAAGAAGTCATTCTTGAATTCGGTAAGCGAATGAAAGCAGGACGGATCATTTCGAATGCCCCATCTTCACAAGGAGCGATCGGTGATATTTACAACGCATACATTCCGTCATTGACGCTCGGTTGCGGCACATTCGGTGGCAACTCTGTTTCGACAAACGTCGGTGCGACACATTTAATTAATATTAAAAAATTAGCGAGAAGGAATGTAAACATGCAATGGTTTAAAGTTCCGCCGAAAATTTATTTCGAAAAATACGCGACACAATATTTAGCGAAAATGCCAAACATCTCGCGTGCCTTTATCGTTACAGATCCGGGCATGGTGAAGCTTGGCTATGTGGATAAAGTGTTGTACTATTTGCGCAAACGTCCAGATTATGTGCATTGTGAAATTTTCTCAGAAGTTGAACCAGATCCATCAATTGAAACAGTGATGAAAGGTGCCGACATGATGCATGCGTTCCAGCCAGACGTCATCATCGCGCTCGGCGGTGGTTCGGCGATGGACGCAGCGAAAGCAATGTGGTTGTTCTATGAACATCCAAATACCGACTTCAATGGCTTAAAACAAAAGTTTTTAGATATTCGTAAACGCGTATTTAAATATCCGAAGCTTGGTCAAAAAGCGCAGTTTGTCGCTATTCCAACAACGTCTGGTACCGGCTCAGAAGTCACATCATTTGCGGTTATTACAGATAAGAAAAATAATGTGAAATATCCGCTTGCTGATTATGAATTAACACCGGATGTCGCCATCGTTGACCCACAATTTGTTATGACGATGCCAAAACATATTACAGCGGATACAGGTATGGACGTATTAACGCATGCCATTGAGGCGTACGTATCGAACATGGCGAACGACTATACAGACGGATTAGCGTTAAAAGCGATTCAGCTCGTTTTTGAATACTTGCCACGCGCATACAAAAACGGCAACGATGAAGTAGCGCGCGAAAAAATGCACAACGCATCAACCATTGCTGGGATGGCATTTGCGAACGCCTTCTTAGGCATTAACCATAGTTTAGCGCATAAACTTGGTGCAGAATTCCATATTCCGCACGGACGGGCAAATACGATTTTAATGCCGCATGTCATTCGTTACAATGCGCAAAAACCGAAGAAGTTTACAGCGTTTCCGAAGTACGAACATTTCGTAGCTGACGAACGTTATGCTCAAATTGCGCGCTTGCTCGGCTTGCCAGCAAGAACGACAGAAGAAGGAGTAGAAAGCCTCGTTCAAGCGATCATTAAGCTCGCAAAAGAACTCGACATGCCATTAAGCATCGCAGCAACAGGCGTCAGCAAAGAAGCATTCGAAAGCAAAGTTGACCAACTCGCTGAATTAGCTTTCGAAGATCAATGTACAACAGCTAATCCAAAATTGCCATTAGTCAGCGACCTTGCCGACATTTATCGCCAAGCGTATAAGGGAGTGTAAGATGATTAGGGACGTCCGATGAAGGATGTCCCTTCTTTTTGTTTATGGTACACTAATAGGGGAAAGTGAGGGACGGATCATGAAGCAAGTAAAGACGAATGCTGTGCGCATGCTTGAGCGCGCACGTGTGCCATATGAACTGTTAACTTACGACTATACGGATGGGCAAATTGATGGAATATCGGTTGCGAAAAAAATTGGGCAACGTGAAGAAATTGTATATAAAACGCTTGTGACAAAAGGGGCGAGCGGACAACTTTACGTATTCGTCATCCCTGTCGCAGCGGAGTTGCATGTAAAAAAAGCAGCGGCCGTTGTTGGAGAAAAAAGCGTGCATCTGTTGCCTGTGGCAGACATTGAAAAAATGACAGGGTATGTGCGTGGCGGTTGTTCGCCAATTGGAATGAAAAAGATGTATGACACGTATGTTGACGAATCGGCCCTTGCGCACGAGCAAATCATTGTGAGCGCAGGGAAAATTGGCATGCAAATGAAACTTTCTGTTCGAGATTTATTAAAGCTGACAAATGGAAAAACCGCACATGTCGTCAAAGAGTAGAAAGGAGAATTTTCGCATGCGAATGATAAGAGAGGAAGAACTACACATCGAAGAAGGATTGTTGGATGATGACAATCGGTTGCTTGCGGAAATGATTTTGCCAAGTCGGTTAAAGCGCATGTATGATGTGCTAAGTGCACGAACAAGGTATATTACTATTTTGACGGAAGCGGTAGACGACCCGCACAATCAGGCAGCGGTATTGCGTTCAGCGGAGGCATTTGGCATTCAAGATGTTCATGTCGTTACCGGAGCGGCTCCGTTTGAGCCGAACAAATGGGTGACGCGACATGCGGACAAATGGTTAACGGTGCATAAACATTCATCGATTGAACGGGCGATTCGCCATCTCCAACAAAAAGGCTACCAAGTATATGCAAGCTACCTCGGAGAAGGGACGATTCCGCTTGAACAAATTGACGTATCGAAACCGACGGTGCTTTTGTTCGGAAATGAGCATCGTGGGGTATCCGAAGAAGCGCTTGCTTTAGCGGACGGAAAGTTTATCATTCCGATGAACGGATTTGTGCAAAGTTTTAATATTTCTGTCGCGGCAGCGATTTCCCTTTATGAAATCACGAAGCGGGCGAAACAAGTGGCAGGGGAGCGTTATCATTTATCGCTAGCAGAAAAGAAAGAAATATACGAACATTGGATGAAGCTTTCGCTTAGCCCACGGCTAAGAAAAATGGTGGAAAGTAAAATAGGAGGACGCAATGATTGAAGCGGTGATTTTTGATTTAGATGGCGTCATTGCTGATACTGTTGAACTGTATTATATTGCGACAAAACGTGTCGCCGATGAAATTGGGGTACCGTTTGATCGACAGCTCAATCAAAAGCTACAAGGGATGAGCAGACAGGCGATGGTTGAGGCGCTTCTCGGTGAAAAAGCGCATGAATGGTCGGAGGAAGAAAAGCGAGCTCTTGGTGACCTTCGCGGTCAATATTATCGCGAGTTGATCGAGCAATTGTCGTCAAGTGACGTGTTGCCGGGAATGATAGATCTCCTTCGCGACATTCAGCGCGACGGTGTCTCGATGGCGCTCGCATCGTCAAGTTCAAATGCAAGTGTAGTTGTTGAGCGGCTTGGTGTGCGTTCATTTTTCGACGTCATCGTCGACGTAAAAACAATTACGCGCATGAAGCCCGATCCAGAAATCTTTTTAACGGCCGCTAAACATCTTTATGTCGATCCGCGCTTTTGTGTTGCCATTGAAGACGGTGAGGCAGGGATGAAGGCGATTAAGCAAACAAATATGTTTTCCGTCGGTATCGGGAATCATTTGGCATCTTTATCTCCAGACTGGCTCGTGCAACGGACGGAGCAATTGACATGGGATGAGTTAAAAAAGCGATTTATGCAAAAAGCTGGTCAATGACGACCAGCTTATTTTGCGCCTAATATTTCCCTTGCTTTTTCGACAAGTTCTTCTGATGGCGTCGGGATGCCTTCAAGTGGATATGTGAGTCCAAGCGCTTTCCATTTGTATACACCGAGTTGATGATACGGAAGAACTTCAATTTTTTCGACGTTGTGCAACGTACGAATGAAGTCAGCTAAGCGATGTAAATCTTCTTCATCGTCTGTGACGGTTGGAACGAGCACATGGCGAATCCAAACAGGTACGTCTCGTTCTGATAATAGACGTGCAAACGCTAAAATATGTTCATTCGTTTTTCCTGTTAGTTTACGATGTTTTTTTTCATCAATATGTTTTAAATCAAGCAAAATTAAATCTGTGTATTGAAGCAATTCATTTAATTTTTTTTGAAATGATGCTTCCGTCGTATAACATCCGCCAGACGAATCAATCGTTGTATGAATGCCAAGCTGTTTACAACGGCGAAATAGCTCAATTAAAAAATCGATTTGTAAAAGCGGTTCTCCGCCACTAACCGTTATTCCGCCGCCGGATGCTTGCATAAAAGGCAAGTACGTCTTTGCATCAGCAATAACTTCATCAACAGACATTTGTTTTCCTTTGCCAATCTCCCACGTATCTGCGTTGTGGCAATATTGGCAGCGCAATAAACAGCCTTGAGTAAAAATGACGTAACGAATACCGGGACCATCCACCGTTCCGCACGATTCGATTGAATGAATAAATCCGTTCATGTTGTTTCCTCCTAGGTAGAAAGCTCCCACGATGCGTGGGAGCTTCCATTACATTGTTTCATGGAACGTCCGATTAATGACGTCAATTTGTTGTTCGCGTGTTAATTTAATAAAGTTGACCGCATAACCTGATACGCGAATAGTCAATTGCGGATATTTTTCAGGATGTTCCATCGCGTCAAGCAACGTGTCGCGGTTAAAGACGTTGACGTTTAAATGATGACCGCGTTTTTGCGCATAGCCATCTAAAATCGCGACAAGGTTTTGAATGCGTGTCGCTTCATCTTTCCCGAGCGCTTTTGGTACGATCGAGAACGTGTTCGAAATGCCGTCTAATGCATATTCATACGGTAATTTTGCGACAGAGCTTAACGATGCAAGCGCTCCTTTTGTATCGCGACCGTGTAATGGATTCGCCCCAGGGGCGAACGGTTCACCAGCGCGACGACCATCTGGTGTATTTCCTGTCTTTTTACCGTATACGACGTTTGATGTGATCGTTAAGATGGATGTCGTATGTTTCGAATCGCGATACGTTTTATGTTTGCGCAATTTTGTCATAAAGCGTTCAACAATATCGACCGCAATCGCATCAACGCGATCATCGTTATTTCCGTATTTCGGGAAGTCGCCTTCAATTTCAAAGTCGACAGCTAAGCCGTTTTCATCGCGAATCGTTTTTACTTTCGCATATTTAATGGCACTTAATGAGTCAGCGACAACGGACAACCCAGCGATACCAGTTGCCATCGTGCGCAAAATGTGCGTATCGTGAAGCGCCATTTCGATTCGTTCATAACAATATTTATCATGCATGTAATGGATGACGTTTAATGTATTAATATACAATTCTGCTAGCCATTCCATGACGTTGTCAAATTTGCGCATCACTTCATCGTAGTCTAAGTATTCAGATGTGATTGGCGCAAACTCTGGGCCGATTTGCACTTTTAATTTTTCATCCACGCCGCCGTTAATTGCGTATAATAATGCTTTTGCAAGGTTTGCACGCGCGCCGAAAAATTGCATTTGTTTGCCGATGCGCATCGCGGATACGCAGCATGCGATGCCGTAGTCGTCGCCGAACTCAGGTCGCATTAAATCGTCATTTTCATATTGAATGGAGCTTGTTTGAATCGACATTTTCGCGCAATATTTCTTAAACGCTTCTGGCAACTGTGTTGACCAAAGCACCGTTAAGTTTGGTTCTGGCGCCGGGCCTAAGTTATCGAGTGTATGCAAGAAGCGGAATGAGTTTTTCGTCACAAGCGGACGACCGTCAATCGCGACACCGCCAATGGACTCTGTGACCCACGTTGGGTCGCCGCTAAATAGCTCATTGTATTCTGGCGTTCTTGCGAATTTGACGAGACGCAATTTCATAACGAAATGGTCAACAAGCTCTTGCGCTTCGCGTTCTGTTAATGTTCCTTCTTGCAAGTCGCGCTCGATATAAATATCTAAAAATGTAGAGACGCGACCTAAGCTCATGGCTGCACCGTTTTGTTCTTTAATCGCCGCAAGGTAAGCGAAATATAACCATTGGAACGCCTCATGTGCGTTGCGCGCCGGTTTAGAAATATCATATCCGTAGCTTGCAGCCATTTCTTTTAATTCTTGAAGAGCGCGAATTTGTTCCGCTAATTCTTCCCGAAGACGAATGATGTCTTCGCTCATTGTACGCGCACCTGTGTTGCGTAAATCTTTTTTCTTCTCTTCAATTAAGCGATCAACACCGTATAAGGCCACGCGACGATAGTCACCGATAATGCGACCGCGTCCATATGCGTCAGGAAGTCCTGTAATGATTCCTGCTTTGCGCGCCGCTTTCATTTCGTCCGTATATACGTCAAATACACCTTGGTTATGCGTTTTACGATATTGAGTGAAAATTTTCTTTACTTCATCGCTTACTTGGTAGCCGTACGCTTCGCATGCTTGCTCGGCCATGCGAATACCGCCAAATGGCATAAGCGCCCGTTTAAACGGTTCGTCTGTTTGGAAACCGACGACTTTTTCAAGTTCTTTATTCAAATAGCCAGGTCCATGCGACGTAATGGTTGATACGATTTCTGTATCCATGTTGAGAACGCCGCCTCTTTCGCGTTCTAGTTTGGAAAGTTCCATCACTTGTTCCCAAAGCTTTTTCGTCGCTTCCGTCGGACCTTGTAAAAACGATTCATCCCCTGTGTAAACGGTTACGTTATTTAAAATAAAATCACGAACGTCAATTTCTTTTTTCCATTTATCACCTTTAAACGTTCTCCAAGCGTCCATTAACGCTTCATGTACAGTAAGTAGCGCCATTATAATCTCCTCCCATTCATTCAGGATAATAAAAATATCCCCTATATAAAGAATACTACTTTTTGACAAGGTGAGGAGCATAAAGGATTGACGAATTTGTGAAAAGTTGATCAAAAACATTTTTTAAAATAAAGATTTTTCCAAAAATTATTTTTATAAAATTTGTTGCATAAAAACAAAAAAGCTGATAATATGTGAAACATGAGGGGCATAACATGTTTATACACAAACATTTATTATTTTACAACAAATAGTAAGGGGGATTAACAATGATAAAAAAAGGAATGATTGCAGCGCTTGTTTTTATGCTTATGTTTGCGCTTGTTGGATGTGGTAGTTCGACAGAAAAAACAGCGACAACAGAAAAGAAAATTACTGTCGTCACAGATGCGGCGTTTGCCCCATTTGAATACATGGATAAAGGGGAAATTGTCGGCTTTGATGTCGATTTATTAAAAGCTGTCATGAAAGAAGCTGGACTAGAATATGAATTAAAAAACATCGGCTGGGATCCATTGTTTGCGGCTATTCAAGGGAAAACAGCGGATATGGCCGTTTCAGGAATTACAATTAACGATGATCGGAAAAAAACATATGACTTTTCTATTCCTTACTTTGAATCAACACATATGATTCTTGTTAAAGAAGGAAGTTCGATTAAAAGCGCGAAAGATTTACAAGGAAAAGTTGTCGGTGTCCAAAATGGTACAACTGGACAAGAAGCGGTTGAGAAGATTTTAGGAAAAGAGAATAAAAATATTAAAAAGTTTGAGAATACGGTCGTTGCGATTATGGACTTATTAAACGGCGGTGTGGAAGCCGTTGTCACAGATAATGCCGTGGCGAACGAATACGTAAAAAATAATCCAGATGCTAAAATTGTAGCATTTGAGGATCCAGAACATTTTGAATCTGAATTTTACGGCTTTATGTTCCCGAAAGGAAGCGATTTAAAACAAAAAGTAGACGAAGCGTTGAAAAAAGTCATCGAAAATGGCACGTACACAGAAATTTATAAAAAATGGTTTGGTACAGAACCGAATATGGAATCATTACAACAACAGCAATAACGTTGATGTAAAAATTGCGTAACTGCTAAGGTTACGCAATTTTTACAAAGGGAAAGGTGATTGATGATGGATTTTCGTTTCAATATCATTGTTGAATATGCACCGTTTTTTTTGAAAGGGGTGCTCTGGACGATCGGCTTATCGTTAGTCGGTATCTTTTTCGGGACGATTCTCGGTTTAGCCATTGGGCTCGGAAAAATGGTTCAAAACCGCCTCATTCGTCTTCCTTTTGATTGGTACGTCCATTTTTTCCGTGGCACGCCATTGTTCGTACAAATTTTACTTATTCATTTTGGCGTGATGCCGATTTTTACCGCTCAACCGAACCCGCTCGTGTCTGGCGCCATTTCTTTATCTTTAAACGCAGCTGCGTATATTGCGGAAATTTTCCGTGCTGGCATCCAGTCCATTGATCGCGGTCAAATGGAAGCGGCTCGTTCGCTTGGAATGACGCACGTACAAGCGATGCGTTACATCATTTTGCCACAAGCCATTAAACGAATGATTCCGCCGCTTGGCAATGAATTTATCGTTCTCATTAAAGATTCTTCTCTTGCAGCAATTATTGCAGCGCCTGAACTCATGTATTGGGGACGAGCGATGCAAGGTCAATATTATCGCGTTTGGGAACCGTACTTAACTGTTGCGCTCATTTACTTAGTGCTTACCCTCTCGTTAAGCAAGTTGCTACATCGGTTAGAAAGAAGGTATGACGCATGATTCAAGTGACAAATTTAAAAAAATCGTTCGGATCGCTACAAGTGTTAAAAGGAATTGATGTGCACATTCATGAAAAAGAAGTGGTTGTCGTTATCGGCCCTTCTGGTTCAGGAAAGTCGACATTTTTACGTTGTTTAAACTTGCTTGAAGATTTTGATGAGGGGGATATCGTCGTTGACGGATTTCATTTAAAAGATCCGAAAACGGATTTAAATAAAGTGCGTGAAGAAGTTGGCATGGTGTTTCAACGATTTAATTTATTTCCGCATATGACGGTGCTTAATAATATTACACTCGCCCCGATGAAAGTGCGCAAATGGTCGAAAGAAAAAGCGACAGAAAAAGCGATGCAACTGCTTGCGAAAGTCGGCTTACAAGATAAGGCACACGTATATCCGGATTCATTATCTGGTGGACAGGCACAGCGTGTTGCTATTGCTCGTGCGCTTGCGATGGAGCCAAAAGTGATGTTATTTGATGAGCCAACATCTGCGCTCGATCCAGAAATGGTAGGGGAAGTGCTTGCCGTCATGAAACAACTAGCAAAAGAAGGAATGACGATGGTCGTCGTGACGCATGAAATGGGATTTGCGCGTGAAGTCGGGGATCGTGTTCTCTTTATGGACGGTGGAGTGATCGTGGAGGAAGGAACGCCACAACAAATTTTTGATGCACCACAACATGAGCGAACGAAGTCATTTTTATCCAAAGTGTTATAAGAAAAAGGTGTCCCGTGTGTCAGGACACCTTTCGTTTTTATGCTAATAATTGTTTCTCTAATGCCACTTCGACAGGAACGTAGTCGTAACCGAGGTCGCGTGCGACAGCTTCGTATGTGATTTCTCCGTTTGCGACGTTTACACCAAGGCGTAATGCAGGGTTGTCTGCGACCGCTTTGTGTACGCCTTTATTTGCAATTTGTAGTGCGTATGGCATTGTGACGTTTGTGAGCGCAAGTGTTGATGTGCGCGGCACAGCTCCAGGCATGTTCGCTACTGCGTAGTGAACGACGCCGTGTTTCACATATGTTGGGTTGTCGTGCGTTGTCACATGGTCGCTCGTTTCAACAATACCGCCTTGGTCGATCGCTACGTCAACGATGACCGAACCTGATTGCATCGCTTTCACCATTTCTTCTGTCACTAGTTTTGGCGCTTTTGCTCCTGGAATTAATACCGCACCGATCACAAGGTCAGACTCGGCAACAGCTTGTGCGATGTTCATTGGGTTAGACATAAGCGTATTAATTTGGCTTCCGAAAATATCGTCAAGTTCACGTAAACGTTCTGCGCTTAAGTCGATAATCGTGACGTTTGCACCTAAGCCGATCGCTACTTTTGCTGCGTTCGTTCCGACGACACCGCCGCCAATGATCGTTACTTTTCCGCGGCTAACGCCTGGGACACCGGAAAGAAGAATACCTTTTCCGCCTTTTGTTTTTTCAAGAAATTGAGCACCAATTTGTGCTGCCATGCGTCCTGCTACTTCGCTCATCGGTGTCAAAAGCGGTAACGTACGACCAACTTGTACCGTTTCATAAGCGATGGCGATGACACCTTTTTCTTTTAGCGCACGCGCTAATTCTGGTTCAGCAGCGAGGTGTAAGTATGTGAACAATACTAATCCCGGACGGAAGTATTCATACTCGCTTGGTAGCGGCTCTTTTACTTTCATCACCATATCCGCTTGCGCCCATACATCTGCGGCACGTTCAACGATTTGTGCGCCTGCCTGAACGTAAGCTTCATCTGTGAAACCGCTTCCAATTCCTGCATTTTTCTCAATTAATACAGTATGTCCATTGCTGACGAACGACATAACGCCAGCTGGTGTAATCGCTACACGATTTTCATTATTTTTAATTTCTTTTGGAACACCAATAATCATGTGCTGTTTCCCCTTTCATGTTGTCTTTCATTATTATCTACAGTATAAATGTTTTTTATCATTTGTTGTTTGTTTAGAAAAGAGAAAGAAAAAACAAGCTTTTGTGGATTTCCACAAAAGCTATGTTGTCCGATATTTGTCTAATTTCATATCGATATATAGTTTTACTTTTTCGCTCATATTGCTTAAGTCAATGTTTCCAATTTCACTTATTCGCTTCAGACGGTAAGCGAGTGTATTCGGATGAATATTGAGCGTTTTCGCCGTTTCATTGACGTTGCTGTCACAGTCAAGATACGTTTCAATCGTCTCGACTAAGTTGGTATGATGTTGGGCATCGTATTGTTTCAGCTTTTCAAGCGCGACGTTGTGGAAATCCCCATGTCGTTTTTGTTCAAAAAGCAAATCAAAAAATTGATACATGCCAAGATGTTGATAGCTTTGAATATTCGCAAGTTGATGAGGAAAGGCGCGTTTCATTTTTAACACTGTTTGTGCTTCTTTATAACTTTTTGCAATTTTTGTGTAGCACTCATACACATTTCCGAACGCCCCCATCATAATGTCGACGCGAAATCGCTCTTTCATTTGCGTCATAAACGAGCGGAAAAATCGCTCAATGTGCGCTTCCCCGTAGACGTTCGAGCTTGGAGCGACGAGCACGATGAGCCGCTGATGGTCGATCGTATAAAGCGGAATAGCGAGTTGTTGTGTCGTCTTTAATAAATAATCAATTTGCCGCTCCACTTGCGTTTGAATCTGTTGTTGAAATTGAAAAATGCCAACAGAAAAAAAAGGATATACATGCACGTTTAATTGATGGCATTGTTCAACGATGTCATGAGGAGAAGAAACGTGTCCCGTTAATAGCTTCCAAAAAAACTCTTGAATGCGCTCTTCTTTTTTATGTTTGCGAATTTGTAGTTGTGACAACAAATTTTTCGCTGCTTTCGCTGCTTGTTTTAACAAATGAAACTGCTGCTCTGTCCACGGCTCATTCATTTCAATTGCCCAAATAAACCCGAGCACCTCTTTATTTTTCCAAATCGAAATGGCGATGCGGTTGCCGAGTCCTACTTCTGAAATTTCTGCGACACGAACAGGCTCTTCGCTCTGCAAAAGTTTTGGAATTACCCCTTCACGCCATAAACTATGAATGACCCGCTCTGGCACGCGACGATGGATGATTGTCGCCGTGCGAGCCGGATCGGTGTAATGCTCATGTCCACTATAAGCAATTAAGCGATGATTTGCATCTTCAATCGTAATCGGACATTGTAATAACTCGCTCACACGATCTGCAAACTCCTCTAAACTTTCAAAGTGAGTGGCAAAAGGATTCATGACATCCACTCCGTTTCTTACGTTGTTTTTTACGATTATTGTAGCACGTTTTATATTGTGCATTGCATTTGTATCATTGTACATATTACGATGGAGTGGGAGGGAATGACGATGAAACAAGGAATTATTAGTCTTGGTGAAGCGTTAATTGATTTTATTCCACTTGATGCAACAAATCGGTCGTATCAAAAAAGTCCGGGGGGAGCGCCGGCAAATGTTGCGGTTGGTGTCGCACGCCTTGGTGTTCCATCGACGTTTTTAGGGAAAGTTGGTCGCGATGTGCTAGGCGTTTTTCTAAAAGAAACGCTTGAGGCATACGGAGTAAATACATCTTTCCTTCAATTTAGTGATGATGTTCGCACAGGTGTCGTTTTTGTGACGTTAGCGGAAAATGGAGAGCGAAGCTTTGATTTTTACATTAACCCGAGCGCTGATCGCTTTTTATGCGAAGAAGAAATTGATGAGTCGTTATTTCGCACTCATCGCATTCTTCATTTTGGCTCGATTTCACTGATTAGTGAACCAGCACGAAGCGCTACAAAGCGAGCTGTTATGCTAGCGAAAGAAAATGGCATGATCGTTTCATATGATCCAAATTTGCGCCTCGGTTTGTGGGAAAGTGAACAGCAAGCTCGCGAAATGATTATGTCAATGTTACAAGAGGCAGATGTACTTAAAATTTCTGAAGAGGAATTGACGTTTATTACGGGAGAGAAAGATATTCCAAAAGGTATCGATGCCCTCGCCCCATACAATATTCCTCTCATTGTCGTCACGCTAGGGGAAAATGGTAGTTATACGTTTACGAAAGAAGGATCCGTATTTACGCCAGCGCTTAAAGTAGAGGCGGTTGATACGACAGGAGCCGGTGATGCTTTCGTTTCTGGCATGCTGTATTGCTTACATGAAAGAGAAGGAACAATCGATTCGTTATCCCTTGCGGAAATTGAACAAATGGCGCGCTTTGCGAGCGTTTCTGGCGCGTTAGCTGCATCGACGAAAGGGGCAATGACAGCGTTGCCAACACGCGATGAAGTCGAACGTATTTTACGCGAAGGTTGGTCGAAATAATAGAAATTATGTTAAAACTTTTTCTTGTCAAATGTTCAGTTTTTTTCGTATGATGAAAGAAAAGGGAGTATTCCTTCAAATATGGAAGGTTGCTCCTTTTTCATTCATAAATAAAAGGTGATGAAGCGATGGAGCAAGATAAGCTAAAAAAAGTTGTTGAAGCAGCAAAGTTGTATTATTTGTTAGACTACAATCAAAACGACATTGCAAAAAAGCTTGGCGTATCGCGTCCGACGGTGTCGCGCCTACTACAGCAAGCAAAAGAAGAAGGAATTGTAGAAATTAAAATTAACGATCCAGCCGAAGATATTCAACAGTTGGCGAAACAGCTTGAACAAAAGTTCAACCTAAAAAAAGCAATTGTTGTATCGGTCCCTGAACATCAAGATGGCATTATTAAAAAATATGTAGGAAAAGAAGCCGCGGAATATTTACGCTCGATCGTCAAAGACGGCGATGTGATCGGTGTGACGTGGGGAACAACGTTGTATCACGTTGCATTACAGCTAAAGCATAAACATGTCAAAGACGTGAAAGTTGTGCAATTAAAAGGTGGCGTTAGTTTATCAGAAACGAATACGTTTGCGTCAGATATTTTACACTTGTTTGGAAGCGCCTTCAATGCAACGGTGCACCATTTGCCGCTACCTGCAATCGTGGATCATGTCGTTGTTAAGCAGGCGATGGAGGCGGACCGCCACATTCGCAAAATTCTTGATCTCGGTCGGCAAGCGAATATTGCTGTATTTACGATTGGACCAATTAAATCAGAGTCGCTATTGTTCCAGCTTGGTTATTTTACAGAAGAAGATTTGCAAACGATTTATTCAAAAGCTGCTGGTGACATTTGTTCACGCTTTTTTGATCAAAATGGAAAGCTATGTAGCGAAGAGTTAAATGCGCGTACGCTCGGCATCGAGTTAGAAGATCTCAAAAAGAAAGAATATTCGATTGTCATTGCAGGAGGCATTCATAAAGTCGCTGGCATATACGGCGCGTTAAAAGGAAAATATGCGAACGTATTAGTGACGGATCAATTCACTGCCGAATGTTTGTTAGAAAAAGAATAAAAAAAGACAAATGGGGGAAAAGAAAAAAGCCCCCTTTTATTTATGCAAAAAGGAAGAAACATTTAGCGAAACCATGAATTTTCTTTGACATTTGTTCATGTTAACGTTTACATATGTTCGTTTTCCTGTTATATTGATTACGTAATCAAAATTCAACTTATAGGAGTGTTCAACATGAATATCGTTTGGGGACTTGTCGGTATCGTCGTTGTTCTTGGGATCGCTTTTCTTTCTTCAAACAATCGCAAAGCGATTAATCCGCGAACGATTTTAGGTGGTCTCGCGATTCAAGTCGCTTTCGCGTTTATCGTTTTAAAATGGGAAGCAGGGAAAGCGGCATTGCAGTGGTTGACAAATGGTGTCACAAGCATTATTAACTATGCGAACGAAGGAATTAACTTTTTGTTTGGCGGTATGTTTGCGGCAAAAGGAATTGGATTTGTGTTTGCGTTCCAAGTGTTGCCGGTCGTCATTTTCTTCTCCGCGTTAATTTCTGTTCTTTACTATATTGGTGTGATGCAATGGGTCATTAAAATGATTGGTGGGCCGCTTGCGAAATTGCTCGGAACGAGCAAAGCGGAGTCCATGTCAGCCGCGGCAAACATTTTCGTCGGTCAAACGGAAGCGCCTCTTGTTATTCGTCCGTATTTGTCTAAAATGACACAATCGGAATTGTTTGCAGTTATGACGGGTGGATTGGCATCTGTTGCTGGTTCTGTGCTCGTTGGTTACTCGCTTTTAGGTGTTCCGCTTGAATATTTACTTGCGGCAAGTTTCATGGCAGCGCCAGCAGGCTTAGTCATGGCGAAAATGATTGTGCCAGAAACAGAGCCGATTAAAGAAGATGAGCATTTTGAGATGGAAAAAGACGAAGAATCAACAAACGTCATTGACGCAGCTGCACGCGGAGCGAGCGACGGCTTGAAGTTAGCGTTAAATATCGGTGCGATGTTGTTAGCGTTTATCGCTCTTATTGCGTTAATTAATGGATTGCTTAGCGGCATCGGCAGTTTGTTTAATTATGAAGGTTTAACACTTCAAAACATTTTAGGATTCCTCTTTGCACCTATTGCGTTTGCGATCGGTGTACCGTGGTCTGAAGCGGTGACAGCTGGTGGATTTATCGGACAAAAATTAATTTTAAACGAATTTGTTGCGTATTCATCATTTGCGCCACAAATTCCAGATTTATCTGCAAAAACGGTAGCGATCGTTAGCTTTGCGCTATGTGGATTTGCTAATATTTCTTCGATGGGTATTTTACTCGGTGGATTAGGAAGCTTAGCGCCAAATCGTCGCAGCGACATTGCGCGCATGGGCTTAAAAGCTGTCCTTGCTGGTATGCTTGCTTCATTGTTAAGCGCGTCCATTGCGGGTATGTTTATTTAAAAAACAAGGAGGAATGAATGATGAACATTGCTAGCATGATTGATCATACGCTATTAAAACCAGAAACAACGAAAGCACAAATTGAAAAATTAGTGGAAGAAGCGAAAAAATATGAATTTGCATCTGTATGTGTCAATCCGACATGGGTGAAATTCGTTGCTGAACGTTTACAAGGAACGAAAGTAAAAGTGTGTACAGTCATCGGATTCCCGTTAGGAGCGACAACACCAGAAGTCAAAGCGTTTGAAACAAAACAAGCAATTGAAAATGGTGCGCAAGAAGTCGATATGGTCATCAATATTGGTGCGTTAAAAGACGTCGATGATGAGCTTGTAGAGCGCGACATTCGCGCCGTTGTTGATGCAGCCAAAGGAAAAGCTTTAACAAAAGTGATTATTGAAACAGCGTTGTTGACAGATGAAGAAAAAGTGCGTGCATGCGAAATTGCCGTTCGTGCTGGTGCAGATTTCGTTAAAACATCAACAGGATTCGCAAGCGGTGGGGCAACAGTAGAAGACGTCGCATTAATGCGCAAAACAGTTGGTCCAGACGTTGGCGTAAAAGCATCTGGCGGCGTGCGCAGCGCAGCGGACGCAAAAGCGATGATTGACGCAGGCGCAAACCGCATCGGTACAAGTTCTGGACCAGCAATTATGGAAGGAACGACTTCAAACGAAGCATACTAATGGAGGCATTGACCTATGAAAGAAGTATTACTTAGCTTACTTGCTGGGCTTGTTGTCGGGATTTTGTTTAAGTTTTTACGTTTGCCATTGCCAGCTCCACCTGTATTGGCAGGAATGATGGGGGTATTTGGCGTATATTTAGGTGGCGTCGTTGCCGATTGGTTAATGAAGACGTTTTTTAACTAAACAGCCCAAGAAGGGATGATCAACAATGAATAAACAACAGTTAATTGAAGCGGCAAAACAAGCGAGAGAGCGGGCGTACGTTCCGTATTCCAAGTTTAAAGTTGGAGCAGCACTATTAACGAAAGATGGAAAAGTGTACGGTGGCTGCAACATCGAAAACGCATCATACGGTTTATGCAACTGCGCTGAGCGTACAGCTTTATTTAAGGCGTACTCCGAAGGCGATCATGAGTATGCGATGTTAGCCGTTGTTGCGGATACGGAGCGACCAGTTCCGCCATGTGGGGCATGCCGTCAAGTCATTGTTGAATTATGTGATCCAAATATGCCTGTCATTTTAGCGAATATGAAAGGCGATATGCAAGAAACAACAGTAAAAGAACTTCTTCCTGGAGCGTTTTCAAAAGAAGACTTGCGATGAGCGTCGGTTTTTCCCGACGCTTTTTGCATTGATACATAACAAAAAAGGAAATATAATCATGAGGAAGACATTTGACAGCTGACAACGGAGGGATGACATGAGTAAAGACGTATCAAGAAACAAATTGCTTTGGATTGCCGGACTTGGCTGGTTGTTTGATGCGATGGATGTAGGGATGCTTTCGTTTATTATTGCCGCACTGCAAAAGGAATGGAATTTAACGGCCGAGCAAATGGGTTGGATCGGAAGTATCAATTCGATCGGCATGGCCGTCGGTGCGCTCGTTTTTGGATTGTTAGCTGACCGCATTGGGCGAAAACAAGTTTTCATCATTACGCTTTTATTATTTTCGATTGGTAGCGGACTATCAGCGCTTGCGACAACGTTAACGGTCTTTTTAATTTTACGTTTTTTTATCGGTATGGGACTTGGTGGCGAACTGCCTGTTGCGTCAACGCTCGTATCGGAAAGCGTTGCTGCACATGAACGTGGCAAAGTCGTCGTTTTATTGGAAAGCTTTTGGGCAGGCGGTTGGTTACTAGCAGCCCTCATTTCATTTTTCGTTATTCCAGCGTATGGATGGCAAATGGCGCTTATTTTAGGAGCATTACCAGCGTTATATGCGATTTATTTGCGCATCAACTTACCAGATTCGAAAAAGTTTATGGCGACAAAAACGGAGCGCCGTTCCGTTTGGAAAAATATCACAGACGTTTGGGCAAAACCGTACGCAAAACAAACGACAATGCTTTGGATTTTATGGTTTTCAGTTGTTTTTTCATACTACGGCATGTTTTTATGGCTACCGAGCGTCATGGTTATGAAAGGATTTAGTTTAATTAAAAGTTTTGAATACGTGCTCATCATGACGTTAGCGCAATTACCAGGTTATTTTAGCGTCGCATGGTTAATTGAACGCATCGGTCGAAAAGCAGTACTGATCATTTATTTAACTGGTACCGCATTAAGCGCTTATTTCTTCGGAAATGCTGACTCAGCTGCGGCGTTAATGACGTTTGGGGCATTGTTATCGTTTTTCAACCTTGGGGCATGGGGAGCGCTTTATGCCTATACACCAGAGCAATATCCAACTGCCATTCGCGCGACGGGAGCAGGCATGGCTGCTTCATTCGGACGCATTGGAGGCATTTTAGGGCCGCTTCTCGTCGGCTATCTCGTCGCACAAAAAGTATCAATCACGATGATTTTTGCGATTTTTTGTATCGCCATTTTCATTGGGGCGCTCGCTGTTCTTTTCCTTGGCAAAGAAACGAAACAACAAGAACTCGCATAATCATACGAAAAGAAGCTATAATGGTATCATTGTAGCTTCTTTTTTCGAAAGGGGATTTTCTTTTGGGTGTTTCCGTAGTTATCGCGACATATAACCGATTACTTCCATTAGCAGAATTGTTAGAGTCGTTAAGCAAACAAACGTATAAACCAACGCAAGTCATTATTGTTAATGATGGTGGCCCATCTGTGCAAGCTGCTGTCGATGCGTATCCTGAGCTTTCTATTGAACTCATTGAATTGCGTGAAAATGTTGGTCATGTCGAGGCTCGTAATATCGGTGTGCGCGCTGCCACAGAAGATTTTATTATGCTTTGTGATGATGACGATTTACTATTGCCATGCCATATTGAGCGAATGATCGCTAATATGAACGATGCCGATTTTGTATATTCGGACGTAGAAATTTTTCATTATCGTATTGAAAGTGGAGTGCGCATCCCGACCGATCGCTTTTTATTTGCATATGAGTTCGATTTACAAGCGATGCGTTCATTTTCGACGTATGTTCCTTCAGGGAGCATGTATCGGCGTACAATTCATGATACAATTGAATATTTTGATCCGTACGTTCATAACTATTGGGACTGGGATTTCTTTTTGCGCGTGGCAAACGAGTTTCGTGTGAAACGTGTAGCGACAGCGAGCGTCCTCTATGCTTTTTCAAATGAAGGCGATCATTTATCAAAGCAAATGAATGAAACGAGACAAATGTATTTAAATCGATTAAGTGAGAAACATCAGCTCGGGGATTTACCGACAAAAAACTTTTGGCTTCTTTTGTCAGAACCGGAAGTAAAAAAGCGACAAGCAACGAGCGAAGTCATATGGAACGGTGAACCGTTTCGTTCCCGTCTTGCTCATCTTATTCATTGTTAGGGGAGAGTTGAAATGTATTGGTGGAGCATTCAGCAATTATTTCTTTTGCTTTTGTTTTCACCGCTTCTTACTCGTCACGTATTTCATGGACACGTCGGCTCGTTTTTGTCCTTTGTTTGCTTCGCTTTTGGAACGACCGTATTTGCGGAATATATGGTAAAGAAAAAAGGAAAACAAACATGGCTATTTGTCGTTGCGCTACTATGTAATGTGTGTGTTTTACTCTCCGTTGCTTTTGTTATATGAGAAAGCAGAGTCTTTGCGAAGGCTCTGTTTTTTTGTTTATGAAAAAGGAATAAAAAGAAAACGTGTCGAAAAACTAAAGCAGTTGCGCAGTTTTTACTTGACAAATAAACATTCCTATATGATAATTTATATCGAATTATAATTGTTATAATTTATTTTCGCTTTCAGTCATATTTTTCGTATGGCTGGAGCATACTACTAACATGCAAAAAAATGATGCAGGAGGATGATTAACAATGCCACTAGTAGGAAAACAAGTACAACCATTTAAAGCGATGGCATTCCATAACGGCGATTTCATCGAGGTAACAGAAGAAAACTTCAAAGGGAAATGGAGCGTCGTTTGCTTCTATCCAGCTGACTTTACGTTCGTGTGCCCAACAGAATTAGAAGATTTACAAAACGAATATCCAAAATTAAAAGAGCTTGGTGTAGAAGTGTACTCCGTTTCAACAGATACACATTTCACGCATAAAGCATGGCACGACCATTCACCAGCGATCAGCAAAATCGAATATGTGATGATCGGTGACCCTTCTCAAAAATTATCACGCATGTTCGAAGTGCTTGATGAAGAGACAGGCCTTGCACAACGCGGTACGTTCATTATCGATCCAGACGGTGTTATTCAAGCTGTTGAAATTAACGCTGATGGCATCGGCCGTGATGCAAGCACAATCGTAAACAAAATTAAAGCAGCACAATACGTGCGCAACAATCCTGGCGAAGTGTGCCCAGCAAAATGGCAAGAAGGTGGAAAAACATTAAAGCCAAGCCTTGACCTTGTAGGTAAAATTTAAGGAGGCTTACGTCAATGATATTGGATGCTGAAATTAAAGCACAGCTCGCCCAATATCTACAATTGATGGAAAATGACATTGTGTTAAAAGTGAGCGCGGGAGACGATGAAGTTTCCCGCGATATGCTTGCTTTAGTCGATGAACTTGCGACGATGTCATCGAAGATCAAAGTAGAAAAAACAACGCTAGAAAGAACACCAAGTTTTAGCGTCAATCGCGTTGGGGAAGAAACAGGCGTTGTATTTGCGGGCGTGCCTTTAGGACATGAATTTACTTCTCTCGTGCTTGCATTGCTTCAAGTGAGCGGAAGACCGCCGAAAGTCGATCAAGCGGTCATTGAACAAATTAAAAATTTAAAAGGGACGTATCGTTTTGAAACATACGTCAGCTTGACGTGCCATAACTGCCCAGATGTCGTTCAAGCGTTAAACGTCATGAGCGTATTGAATCCGAACGTTTCACATACGATGATTGACGGGGCTGCATTTAAAGAAGAAGTCGAGCAAAAAGATGTCATGGCTGTACCAACCGTCTTTTTAAACGGCGAACCGTTCGCAAGCGGTCGCATGTCGCTCGAGGAAATTCTTGCGAAGTTAGGAAGCACGCCGGATGCTTCTACTTTTGGGAACAAAGATCCGTTTGATGTGCTCGTCATCGGTGGAGGACCTGCTGGTGCAACAGCTGCCATTTATGCAGCGCGTAAAGGCATTCGCACAGGAATTGTTGCTGAACGCTTCGGCGGTCAAATTTTAGATACGTTAGGCATTGAAAACTTTATTAGCGTGAAATATACAGAAGGTCCGAAGCTTGCTGCGAGCCTTGAGGAACATGTGAAACATTACAATGTTGATATTATGAACTTGCAGCGTGCAAAACGGCTAGAAAAGAAAGACCTTATTGAAGTAGAGCTTGAGAATGGTGCGATTTTAAAAAGCAAAGCGGTCATTATCGCCACAGGCGCACGTTGGCGCAATCTCGGTGTCCCAGGCGAAGCAGAGTTTAAAAATAAAGGCGTCGCTTACTGCCCACATTGCGACGGCCCTCTATTTGAAGGAAAACATGTCGCAGTCATCGGCGGTGGAAACTCTGGTGTTGAGGCGGCAATTGACTTGGCCGGAATTGCTAAGCATGTGACGGTGCTTGAATTTGCGCCAGAATTAAAAGCGGATGCTGTATTGCAAGATCGTTTATACAGCTTACCGAACGTTACTGTGATCAAAAACGCGCAAACGAAAGAAATTACTGGCACAGATAAAGTGAATGGTATCACATATATTGATCGCGCAACAGGCGAAGAGCACCATATTGAACTTCAAGGTGTATTCGTGCAAATCGGACTTGTACCGAATACTGAATGGTTAGAAGGGACGGTAGAACGCAATCGCTTCGGTGAAATTATCGTCGATAAGCGCGGAGCGACAAACGTCCCTGGCGTCTTCGCTGCTGGCGATTGTACAGATAGCGCATATAAACAGATTATCATTTCCATGGGCTCAGGCGCAACAGCTTCTTTAGGAGCGTTTGACTATTTAATTCGAAATTAATATGATCAACCCCTTAACTCACTTTGACCCGCTTTACTGCTTATGTAAAGCGGGTTTTGCTTCTCCCCTTGACTGTCGTATTGCGGTTTGATACAATATCAACCAAATGAAATACAGGTGCAACGATGAAAGATGGATAGTAGCTAAGGGAGTTCTTTTATAGCGAGCTAGGGGTGGTGGAAGCCTAGTAAAGACGCTTAGCGAAACGGCAGTCTGGAGTTGCTTCACGCAAAAGTGGATGCGTTATGCATCAACTAGGGTGGAACCGCGGGAGTTACGCTCTCGTCCCTAGGCGAAAGGCCTAAGGATGAGAGCGTTTTTTGTTTACATTTTATTATTAAGGAGGATGGACGATGTCAGTAACGATGGATCAAATTGTAGCACACGCGAAGCATCGCGGCTTTGTTTTTCCAGGTTCAGAAATTTATGGAGGATTAGCGAATACGTGGGATTACGGTCCGTTAGGGACAGAATTAAAAAACAACATTAAGCGTGCATGGTGGAAAAAGTTCGTTCAACAATCGCCGTACAACGTCGGGTTAGATGCGGCCATTTTAATGAACCCACGCACGTGGGAAGCATCTGGTCATTTAGGAAACTTCAACGATCCGATGATTGACTGTAAACAATGTAAAGCGCGTCATCGGGCGGATAAGTTAATTGAAAGCGCGTTGGAAGCGAAAGGGATTGAAATGGTTGTCGACGGGCTTCCTTTTGAAAAAATGGAGCAGCTCATTCAAGAGCACGACATTGCTTGTCCAGATTGCGGCAGTCGCGACTTCACAAACATTCGTCAATTTAACTTAATGTTTAAAACGTTCCAAGGTGTGACCGAGTCGAGCGCAAACGAAATTTACCTTCGCCCTGAAACAGCACAAGGCATTTTTGTAAACTTTAAAAACGTACAACGAACGATGCGCAAAAAATTGCCGTTCGGTATTGCGCAAATCGGAAAAAGCTTCCGAAACGAAATTACACCAGGAAACTTTACGTTCCGCACACGTGAATTTGAACAAATGGAGCTTGAGTTTTTCTGTAAGCCGGGCGAGGAATTACAGTGGTTTGATTATTGGAAACAATATTGTGAGCAATGGCTTTTATCGCTTGGTATGAAGCGTGAAAACATTCGTTTGCGCGATCATTCGGAAGACGAATTATCCCACTACAGCAACGCCACAACAGATATTGAATATAAATTCCCGTTCGGTTGGGGCGAGCTATGGGGCATTGCATCGCGTACCGATTACGATTTACGTCGCCATATGGAATATTCAGGTGAAGACTTCCACTACCTTGATCAAGAAACGAACGAACGTTTCATTCCATACTGCATTGAGCCTTCACTTGGGGCAGATCGCGTCACGCTCGCATTTTTGATCGATGCGTATGAAGAAGAGCAACTGGCAGACGGTACGACGCGCACAGTGATGCACCTTCACCCAGCATTAGCGCCATATAAAGCGGCTGTATTGCCACTATCGAAAAAGTTATCAGAAGGTGCGCGTGCGATCTTTGAACAACTTTCACAACACTTTATGGTCGATTACGACGAGTCCGGTTCGATCGGAAAACGATATCGTCGTCAAGATGAAATTGGAACACCGTTCTGTATTACGTATGATTTTGATTCAGAACAGGACGGCATGGTTACCGTGCGCGACCGCGATACGATGGAACAAACGCGCATTCCAATTGCGGAATTAAACAGCTTCTTAGAAGAAAAAATTCAGTTTTAAGCAAAAACAGGCTATCCTATAAAGTAGGGTAGCCTTTGCATTAGAAAGGAGTGCGATGATGAGCATATTGAAAAACGATTGGGCTCCTTTATTACAAGAGGAGTTTCAAAAACCGTATTATGTGAAATTGCGTCAATTTTTAAAAGAAGAATATCGAACGAAAACGATTTATCCTGATATGCACGACATTTTCAACGCTCTTCATTACACCCCGTATGCGAATGTAAAAGTCGTCATTTTAGGACAAGACCCGTACCATGGGCCAAATCAAGCGCACGGATTAAGTTTTTCCGTCAAACCGGGCGTCGCTTTGCCTCCATCGTTATTAAACATTTTTAAAGAGTTACAAGATGACCTAGGGTGCTATATTCCAAACAACGGCTACTTATTAAAATGGGCAAAGCAAGGTGTATTGCTTTTAAATACAGTATTGACAGTACGACGTGGAGAGGCGAATTCGCATAAAGGAAAGGGGTGGGAACATTTTACCGATCGCGTCATTGAACTTGTGAATGAAAAGCGTGAACCTGTTGTCTTCATTTTATGGGGGCGTCATGCGCAAGCGAAAAAAGAGATCATCACAAATGAGCATCATTATATCATTGAAGCGCCGCATCCGAGTCCATTTTCTGCAGCACGAGGCTTTTTCGGAAGCCGCCCTTTTTCAAAAACGAATACTTTTTTACAACAGACAGGGAGAGAGCCAATTGACTGGCAAATCGAAAACATATAATGAGAGAGTAAATTGTTATGCATGCAAGCATTTTTATGTGACATGGGAAGCGCAAATGCCGCGTGGTTGTCGGGCATTCGGTTTTAAAAGCGCGATGTTGCCGTCTATTGTCGTCAAGCAATCATCTGGTGTGCCTTGCATGAAGTTTGTACAAAAAGAACATAAGGGGAGAAACGGATGAGTTCATCGCGCTCGATCGTCGTTTCCGTCATCGCGATGATTGTCGCCATTATCGCAGGAACGATCGGATTTATGTTTTCGGAACAATTAACGTTTTTTGATTCACTTTGGTTGACAGTTGTTACGATTTTAACGGTTGGCTATGGCGATACAGTGCCACAAACGTTTTATGGAAAACTGTTTGCCCTTATCATTATCCCGATTGGTATTGGCATCGTGACATATGCGACGGGGGCAGTCGTGTCGATGATGATGGAAGGGGAATTTTCAAAAACGGTGCGGAGGCGAAAAATGAAAAAGAAAATTGAAGCGATGAAAAATCATATTATTGTATGTGGGTTCGGACGCGTCGGAGAGCAAGTCGTGCGCGAGCTTGTCAAAAACGGGACAGCTGTCGTTGTCATTGAACGGAATACAGATTGGCTAGAAGAAATGAACGATCCGATTCCGTACGTCGCAGGGGATGCGACAGAAGATGACGTGTTGATTGCCGCAGGCATTGAACGAGCTGCAGGATTAGTTGCGGCACTGCCTTCTGATGCCGATAACGTCTTTATCTCCCTCACAGCAAAAGGGCTAAATCGCGACATTCAAATTGTCGCGCGCGCCGAGCGACCGGAGTCGGAAGAAAAGTTGCGTCGTGCAGGTGCTGATAAAGTCATTAACCCATCATTTTTGAGCGGTCGACGCATGGCGATGACGATGTTAAAGCCTGTCAGTGTCGATTATGTCGATACGATTTTTCACGGCCATGTAGAGCAATACGCGATTGAAGAAGTGACAATTGAGCCGCATTCTTCATTTGTTGGGACATCTGTCCGCGATCAAGCGGTGCGCACACGCTTTCATGTGACGATTATTGCGATTCAACGTCAAAACAATGTAATTGGCAATCCATCGCCAGAGGAGCGGTTTTTCGTTGGCGATGTCCTGATCGTATTTGGTGAAAAACGAGCGTTAGAGTCGTTTGAACAGGCGGTAAATCAAAAATAAGCAGCCAAATCGGCTGCTTATTGTAATGCATAAATTCTTGCTTCGTGCGGACGCATATGAAGCGTTGTGCCTTCTTCTTTTACATCTGTATAATTGCCGAGCAAAAGATGGCGGTGAGCCGCGGCAAGCTCTTCTGGCAGCTCATATACGTTGTCGTTGTCGCAATGGTTTAAGACGATGAGCCAGCGGACGCCATCAAGCTCACGCGTGTAAGCGTAAATGTACGGATCATTTTCCGAAAAATCGCGGAACGTTCCGTACACCATGACTGGATGTTGCTTGCGCAGTTGAATGAGCTTTTTATAGTAATAATATACAGAGTTCGGATCCGCTAACGCTTGTTTTACATTGATTTCTTTATAGTTCGGATTCACTTTTAGCCAAGGAGTTCCTGTTGTAAATCCTGCATGTTCGCTATCGTCCCACTGTATTGGCGTACGCGAGTTATCTCGGCTCAGTAGCTGCAAGCTTTCAAGCACTTCTTTCGGATCGCGACCTTTTGCGACTTCTTCTGCATATTTATTTTTCATCGCAATGTCGTTATATTCGTCGATCGTGTCGAACTTGACGCCAGTCATGCCAATTTCTTCACCTTGATAAATGTACGGTGTTCCAGGCAACGTATGCACGAGCGTAGCGAGCAATTTTGCTGATTCGACGCGAAACTGTTTATCGTTTCCGTAGCGCGTCACTTGTCGCGTATGGTCGTGATTGTTTAAAAACTGCGAGTTCCACCCTTTGCCCCACAATCCTTCGTACCAACGTTTTTGAATTTGTTTAAAACGAATCGGGTCCCATGTCGGCATTTCGTCGCACACCTCAAAGTGGAACAAAGTATGTAGTTCATTTCGGTCTTCCCCGACATATTTTAATCCTTCCTCCGGCGATACGAAAGCGACTTCTCCGACGGTGAAAATATCATAATGTTTTAATACTTTTTCATTCATTTCTTTTAAATAATCATGCACGCCTGGATTGTTTGTTAAGTAACGAATGTCATACGGATTTTCGGCATCTGGGAATCCGTCAGGCTTTGCGAGTAAGGCAATGGCGTCTAAACGGAACCCGTCGATCCCTTTATCTAACCAAAAACGCATCATTTTATAAATTTCTTCACGAACTTCTTCGTTTTCCCAGTTCAAATCTGGCTGTTCTACCGCAAACGAATGGAAATAATACTGTCCTGTTTTTTCATCATATTCCCATGCGGATGGAGTAAAGTACGAGCGCCAGTTATTCGGTTTGTCGCGCCATATGTACCAATCTCGTTTCGGATTGTCTTTTGATGAACGAGATTCAAGAAACCAAGGATGTTGATCGGATGTATGGTTCACGACAAGGTCCATAATTAATTTCATTCCGCGTTTATGCACCTCGTTCAACAAGCGTTCAAACGTTCCCATATCCCCTGCTTTGTCCATGATGCGATAGTAATCAGAAATGTCGTATCCGTTATCTTTATCAGGCGACTCATAGCACGGATTGAGCCAAATGACATCCACCCCTAAGTCGCGAATGTAATCGAGCTTTTGAATGAGCCCTTCTAAATCACCGTATCCATCGCCGTTTGAGTCAAAAAAGCTGCGCCAATATACTTGATATACGACGGCTTCTTTCCACCATGTCCGTTTCATTTGTTGTCACTCCTTTTTTAAGCGTTTTCAATTTGAAAAGTTGCTATGTATAAGATACCATTGTTGTAAAGGAAAAAGAAGTAGGGAGTGAAAACGTTTTGGACATATCGGTGACAAATGTATTCGCAAAAATAGAAGAAGAAATCGCAAAAGCAAAACAAGCATCATCACCGCAAGCGGTGCGTGAACATATATATGCTGTTCGCGCGTTGTGCGACATTATTTTGCAACAACCATCACCAAACAAACAGGAAGTGACTTTGTCGCAACCGGCAACAACCGAACGATTAGACATCGGTGCCGATGCGAACGGACCGTCATTACTTGATTTTTAGGAGGGGGAACAACATGAAACTATTTACAATTATCGCTTCAATTAGTGCAGCATTATGTGTGGCGCTAGGGGCGTTCGGGGCGCATGTGTTGGAAGGAAGAATTCCAGAGCGATATATAGACACGTGGCAAAAAGCTGTTCAATATCAAATGTTCCATACGATCGGTTTGTTTCTCGTTGCGCTGCTGGCAACAAAATGGCCCCAAGTGACGCCTGCTGGTTGGTTTATGCTTGCGGGAATCGTTTTATTTTCAGGTAGTTTATACGTACTAAGCTTAACGCAAATAAAAATACTCGGGGCGATTACGCCGTTTGGAGGCGTATCGTTCATCGTTGCGTGGCTATTTTTAACATATGTCGCGATAAAACAAATGTAAAACGAGGCGCTGTGGACGCCTCGTTTTTAACGTGGAGCATATGTGCTTAATCCGACACCAGATGCAAATGGGTATTCATAATTAATTTCTTCATCGAATGTCACATAGTCGAGATAAATCATTGGCAATAAATAACGCATTCCTGTTTGCGGATCGCTTAAAATGAGATGATCGCGACCAGCTGCTTCAATGACACCGCGGAAAATTTTCGCGTTCCATTCACGATTGTTTTCAAACGTCATATAAACGGTCGCAATTTTCCCTTTGTTTAAGCGCAAAATGTTTTCAATGTACGATTCTTCGATCGGAAGCATGCCAGGAAGCGGCTGACTGGCCGTTGTCGGCGTTTGCATCGCCCCTGTTTGTGGTGTAAATGTTGGTGTAGGCAAGCCAAACGGATATGTCGGCATTTGGTATGGATAGTAGTACGGATACGAATAATATGGCATTTGTTGACGTTCATCACTCATTGAAACTCCTCCTTTTAATATACGCGTGGACAATTAGAACTCGTCGGTGCATAAAAACAATGTGCCTTAAAACGTCCGGCATTCCATTGATTAAACCATTGCGGTGGGCAACTGCCATCTGGCCGGAAAAACCAAAGCGAATTCGTTGCCGGGTGAAAACGTTCTCCGCGGATGACGCGGCGGGCGAGACGTATGTCTTGTTCACGCGCCCGTTGATAAAAATACCCTTTTTGTACTGCTTCAAATCCTCCAGGGCTTTGAAATACCATTTGGCGAATGGTACGAAGCCCTTCAAAGTCTAAACAGTTTGCGCGCACGCGGTTCACTCCAACATTCCCAACCATCAACATACCGAGCTGTCCGTCTTCCTCTGCCTCTGCGCGCATAAGACGGGCAAGCAATTTGACATCTTCTTCTGTATACGCAACAACAGCCATCCCTTCACCTCACTTTATAAAAATCGCTATTAGCCTATGATGAGACATACGAAAATGTGAGGAAAGTCGTCATTGTTATATGTATGAAAGAGATGATAAAAAAAGACCTCCCAATCGGAGGCCTACACATGTAAAAATTGTTCCATTTTTTCTTTCGGTAAAATGTTGCCGACGAAGAAAGAGCCGAATTCACCGAATCGCGCGCTCACTTCGTCGAAACGCATTTCGTACACAAGTTTTTTAAACTGAAGTACATCATTTGAAAAGAGCGTCACGCCCCATTCATAGTCATCGAAGCCGACCGAACCAGTAATGATTTGTACGACTTTTCCAGCATATTTTCTTCCCGTCATGCCGTGTGCGCGCATTAAATTGCGACGCTCTTCCATCGGAAGCATGTACCAGTTGTCGTTTCCTTGACGGCGCTTGTCCATCGGATAAAAGCAAACATGGTTTGTTTTCGGTAAGATCGGATATAAACGGCGACGCACTTCTGGATTTTCGTACGGGTCGCCTGCTTCTGCTGGCAAGTAGTTGCTTAATTCAACGACAGAGACGTATGAATAAGCAGGTACGAGATATTCAGCGAGCTTTGTTTTATTGATTGCCGTTTCAATTTCATGAAGCTCTTCCATCGTTGGACGTAAAAGCATGAACATCAAATCTGCTTTTTGCCCCATAATGGTGTAAATCGCATGGCTGCCTTCATTTGCCGCTTCTGTTTTTTCCCATTTTTCCACTAATGTGAAAAACTCTTGTATTGCTTCTTGGCGCTCTTCATTTGTGAGCGTTTTCCAAGCCGCCCAATCAACCGTGCGGAAATCATGCAGACAATACCAACCGTCTAACGTTTGTGCTGCTTCGCTCATGTCCAACACTCCTTTTGTTATGTACTACCGAAATTGTATCATATGTGTTTCGTTTATGCCAAACGCACTATTTGAACCGTTTGTAAATAAGAAAAGCAATGATAATGACAATGCCACCAACGATCGTGATCGTTGTAAAATGTTGTTCAATAAATGTTTTCGCTTGAGCGCCTAAAGTGAAAATAATAAGCCCTTCTGCGAAAAAGCGCGCCCCACGACCGATGAACGACCAAAAAAGCAACATGCGAATGTTGACGTTAGAAATGCCGGAGAAAATAGTGAACACTTTATACGGAATAGGGGTAAACCCAGCGATGACGATCGCTATTGCCCCGTATTGTTGAAAATATTGTTCTACCTTATCCATTTTTTCATCAGAGATAAAATAACGCAAAATCGGTCTGCCGAATTTTTTCCCAATGTACCATCCAAGCAGCGCACCGAATACAGAAGCGACCGTTGTTAAAAAGGCAAACCATAACGCTTTCTCTGGTTGGGCAATGCTTAACGGAATTAATAACACATCAGGCGGAATCGGAAAAAATGAAGATTCTGTAAAAGAAACGATAACGAGACCGATGACGCCAAATTCAAGCAACCATTGTTCAATATGATGAATCCATTGTGACATATAATAACGCTCCTTTATTTGTACATGTTCCTTAACAAATATATCACTTTTTAGGCTATATATCACTCAAGATAAAAAACAGAATTGTTATAAAAAAAAGACTATTTTCGTTTATGGTGTAATTCATTGCTTTTCGTCTCAATAAGAGTATTCTAATAGATAGACGAATTTTTTTAAACTAAGGAGGAACATTTCGTGAGTGATTTATTTGCAGCCTTAAAACAAAAGGTGGCAGGAAAAAATGTAACGATCGTGTTTCCGGAAGGACTAGATGAACGTATTTTGACAGCGGTCGGACGTCTAGCGGCAGAAAATGTATTGCATCCGATTGTCATCGGCGAGCAAGAAGCTGTCGTCCAAAAAGCGAAAGAGCTTGGTTTGACGCTTGGGAAAGTAGAAATTATCGATCCACGTACGTACGAAGGAATGGAGGAAATGGTTGCCGCGTTTATTGAACGTCGCAAAGGAAAAGTGACGGAAGAAGATGCGCGCAACATTTTACTTGATGAAAATTACTTCGGTACGATGCTTGTGTATATGGGGAAAGCGCACGGGCTTGTGAGCGGTGCCGCGCATTCGACAGCGGATACAGTTCGCCCTGCGTTACAAATTATTAAAACAAAGCCAGGTATTCGCAAAACGTCTGGCGTGTTCATTATGGTGCGCGGCGATGAGAAATACGTATTTGCTGATTGCGCCATTAACATCGCTCCAGATAGCCAAGATTTAGCGGAAATCACTATTGAGAGCGCACAAACAGCGAAAATGTTTGATATTGAGCCACGTGTAGCGATGCTTAGCTTCTCTACGAAAGGATCGGCGAAATCGCCAGAAACAGAAAAAGTGATTGAAGCGGTGCGCATCGCAAAAGAAATGGCACCAGAGTTAACGCTCGATGGCGAGTTTCAATTTGATGCCGCATTCGTTCCGTCTGTGGCGAAAAAGAAAGCGCCAGACTCTGTCATTCAAGGCGATGCGAATGTCTTTATTTTCCCAAGTTTAGAAGCGGGAAATATCGGATATAAAATTGCACAACGTCTCGGCAATTTTGAAGCGGTCGGTCCAATTTTACAAGGACTAAATCAACCGGTGAACGATTTATCACGCGGATGTAACGCCGAAGATGTGTACAAGCTATCACTCATCACAGCAGCGCAGGCGCTTGCGGCGATGGAATAATGAGCGAATTGTTGCGACAACAAACGTGGCGAATAATTGACCACACAACCCTCGGGCCATCGTTTGATGCGAAGCAGTCATTTGCGTTTGATGATGCGCTTTGCGAATCGGTTGGAAACGGTCAATCGCATCCGATCGTTCGCTTATGGGTGCATCATCAGACCGTTGTGCTTGGTATTCAAGATACGAAATTGCCGTACATTGAAAAAGGACTCGCCTACTTACATGAGCACGGTTGGCGTACGATCGTTCGCAACTCTGGTGGGTTGGCGGTTGTATTAGATGAAGGGGTTTTAAACGTTTCACTTATTTTTCCTGATACAAAAAAAGGAATTGACATTGATCGTGGGTATGAGGCAATGGCCGCGCTCATTGCGCGCATGTTGCCAGAAGCGCACGTGCAAGCGGGGGAAGTTATTGGCTCGTATTGTCCAGGAAGTTTTGACTTAAGCATTGATGGAAAAAAGTTTGCGGGCATTTCACAGCGCCGCATTCGAGGCGGTGTCGCTGTGCAAGTGTATATATGCGCAAACGGAAGCGGCGCGGCACGAGCGGAGTTTATTCGTCAGTTTTATGAGCGCGCGCTTGCGGGAGAACAAACGAAGTTTACGTATCCGACGATCGTTCCACATACGATGGCGTCGCTTAGTGAATTACTCGGCAAAGAAATGACAGTTTCTACGCTTATCATTCGCCTATACGAAGCGCTCCAATCGCTTGGAAGTAGGCTCGAGCCATCATCGCTCACCCCAAAAGAATGGGAGCGATATAACATGTATTTTCAACGTATGATTGAGCGAAACGAGACGATGTTGCCGAAATAAAAAAGCTGTCCGATGCGACAGCTTTTTTACTCGGCAATCTTTTCGATTTTTTCTAAATTTCCGTTGCGATCCATTTTGAAAATAGGTGGTTTAAACTCATCCTCTGAAATTTCCATTTGTCTTGCACGGTTAATGATGCGTGCCATCGTTCCGTAATCCTCGCGTAATTCTTCATTTTCTTTTTGAAGTTTTGTAAATTGTTGTTCTAGTTGTTTATATTGTTGTTGTAGTTGTTCGAGCTCAATCTTCAGTTGTTTATTTTCCACTAGCGCTGTTTCTTGTCCGATATACGATTGTTTTAAAGAGTGTAAAAAAGCAATAACATGGTCAAGCGTTAAATGGTTTGTTTCGACATGTTCATATTCATTTGTTTGCACTTCTAACGGTTCCATTCCTAACTCTTCAAGCGAAGGAACAGGTGGTGTATAAAGCGGCCGCTTTCGCAATGCGTGTTTATTTCCAAGGGCACGCTGCCGTTGTTTTCGGAACTTTTTCGCCATTTGTAACGATTCTTCATATTGTTGGCGAACGACCGCATTCCAGCGGAACCCGCATGCCGCTGACGTACGATTCAATTTATCGCCTACTTCTTCAAACGCATTTAATTGCGTGCTCCCTTCGCGCACGTGGCGCAACACCGTTTCAGCTAACAATAAATCTTCTTCTTCAGTCCAAGCATCTTGTCGTTTTTTTGTCATGAAAAAAACCCCTTTCGCATTCTTTTACTTTCATAATCACCAAAAAACGAGAAATATATACTATTTTTCAAAGGAAATAGATGCAGCTTGCATTGTTCGCGTATACGCGTTAGAATACTCGTTAGCGAAAAGGAGTGAGGACGGTATGCAAAATGAATTTCGCGTCTGTGACGACTGTCAAGCAACGAATTTAAAAACGTTGTTGCCAAGGTTAAAAAAATTAGATCCGAACGCAACAATCGAAATTGGCTGCCAATCGTATTGCGGTCCAGGTCGAAAAAAAGTGTTTGCGTTCGTCAACAATCGACCCGTATCAGCGATGACGGAAGACGAGTTAATCGAAAAAATTGCTGCGAAGTTGAAAAAATAAGGTGGCTGTCACCGATCAAGGGGCATTCTATGAGAAAGGAATGCCTTTTTTGTTTGATTTTAGTGCATGTCATTGAAGGAAGTCTTTGTTTTTTTAAAAGAACGCTCTATAATAAAGCTATGTTATGAACGGAAGAGAGGGAGAACGATTGTATCCCAACGAAAAATTGAGCGAAGAGAAAGTGTTCAAAGATCCGGTGCACCGGTATGTGCATGTGCGTGATAAAGTCATTTGGGATTTAATTGGTACAAAAGAATTTCAACGGTTGCGTCGCATTAAACAGCTCGGTACGACGTATTTGACGTTTCACGGTGCAGAACATAGTCGTTTTAACCATTCGCTTGGCGTATATGAGATCGTGCGTCGCATCGTTGACGATGTGTTCGCTGGTCGTGCGGATTGGGATGAAAACGAGCGGCTGCTTTGTTTATGTGCCGCGCTTTTGCATGATTTAGGACATGGACCGTTTTCGCATTCGTTTGAAAAAGTGTTTCATCTTGATCATGAACAATTTACACGAGCGATTATTTTAGGCGATACAGAAGTCAACGCGGTGCTTCGTCGTGTATCGTTAGACTTTCCGAAAAAGGTTGCAGAAGTCATTGCGAAGACGTATGAAAATAAGCTCGTTGTTAGTCTCATTTCAAGCCAAATTGATGCGGATCGCATGGACTATTTATTGCGCGATGCATATTATACAGGCGTCAGCTATGGGCATTTTGATATGGAACGCATTTTGCGCGTGATGCGTCCACGCGAGGAGCAAGTCGTCATTAAACGAAGCGGCATGCACGCAGTAGAAGATTACATTATGAGCCGGTACCAAATGTATTGGCAGGTGTATTTCCATCCCGTGACGCGCAGTGCAGAAGTGATTTTGACGAAAATTTTGCATCGTGCGAAACATTTATATTTGACAGGCTATACATTTCAAACACCTCCTGTTCATTTCCAATCTCTTTTTCATGGACACGTGCAACTAGAAGACTACTTAAAATTAGATGAGGCGGTTACATTATATTATTTTCAACAATGGCAAGATGAACGAGATGCGATTTTAAGCGATTTATGCCGTCGTTTTATGAATCGTAATTTATTTAAATACGTCGAATTTCAACCGACGAATGAAGAAATGAAAAAGTTGATGGAACTGACGACGTTGTTTAAAAAAGCGGGCATTGATCCGGATTATTATTTAGTCGTTGACTCCTCATCCGATCTTCCGTACGACTTTTATCGTCCGGGGGAAGAAGAAGAAAGGCTTCCCATTTATTTGTTAATGCCAAGCGGGGAGTTACGCGAATTGTCGCGGGAATCGACGATCGTTGATGCGATTTCAGGCAAACGTCGCACCGATCATAAATTATATTTTCCACAAGATTTTCTTGATGACTTATCGACAAAACGAAACGTGAAGAAAAAAATAAAACAACTTTTATATGAATAGGAGATGGGGACGTTGCTTTTCGAACATGCGAAAATGTTGAAAGCGTTAGCGGCAGTCGGGGAGATTGTTGGACGAAAAAAGCTGCAAAAAATGATTTACATTGCGAAAAAAATGAACTTTCCTTTTTACGAAAAATTTGATTTTCATTTTTACGGCCCGTATTCGGAAGAATTGACATTGCGCATTGAAGAGTTATGTAACGTCGGGTTTGTGCAAGAAATGAGAGAGAAAAAAGGCGGATATTATCAATATCGTTATGCGTTGACGGAAGCGGGCAAGCAATTTTTAACGCATTACAATTTGGACATGCCTGATTTAGATGTTTGTTTGCGCAGTTTAAATGAACAAAGCGCGAGATTTTTAGAGCTTGTTTCTACTATTCTTTATTTTGAAGATTTAAGTAAAGATGAAGTGAAAGAAAAAGTATTTACATTAAAAAGCAAACAACGATACACGGAAGAAGAAATGGAAGAAGCGTATCGTTACATCGAACAGTTACGCACACAAGCGTACATAAAAAGCTGACAGCCCCCTGTCAGCTTTCGTCGCTTAATCGTTTTCCGCCAATGGCGTAATGATTTTTAGACATTTCTTCAATAAAAACGACGATTTTTTCTTTCGGTGCACCTGTCGTTTCCGCAACGGCTTCTGTTACTTTTTCGACGAGTGCTCGTTTTTGTTCTTCTGTGCGACCTTCAAGCATTTTTACTGTTACATATGGCATCGTGATCGCCCCTTTCTCCTTTATTCACAATCGTTATTATATCACGCATCGACCGTTGTCAGTAGTGCTTCCGCCTGTTTTTCGTGTATAATAATGAAAAAATGAAAAAAGTTTGAAAAGGAGAAGGAACGTGGACCAATTTTTAGCATATCCAATTCGAGAAATACCGTATGTCGTGTTGGCGCTTGCGATTGCATTTTCTGTTCATGAGTTTGCGCACGCATACGTGGCGTATAAATTTGGTGACCCGACGGCGAAACAACAAGGAAGACTAACGTTGTCGCCGCTTGCTCATTTAGACATATTAGGAACGTTGCTTATTTTCATTGCCGGATTTGGTTGGGCGCGTCCGGTACCTGTGAATCGCGGTTATTTTCGTCATCCGCGTCTAGCGGGCATTCTCGTTTCTGTTGCCGGTCCGCTCAGCAATTTGTTGCTTGCGGCTATCGGCTTCGCTTTATGGTATGCGATGATTCGCATCGGTGTATTTGATTTTATTCCGGTATGGTTTCGTGACGGATTGTATCAGTTTTTTGAAATTTATATCGGACTGAATATTTTATTGTTCGTTTTTAACTTATTGCCGTTTCCACCGCTTGATGGATATCGCATCGTCGAAGACTTGGCGCCGATGCATGTGCGTGCGAAAATGACGCAATTTGAAAATTACGGGGCACTCATCTTTTTAATTCTTATTTTTACGCCGTTAGATCGATATACGATTCAGCCGGTTTTTCATGTCGCCATTCCAGCTGTTGCCCAATGGCTACAAAGTATATTTTCAACGCTTATTTTATGATGAAAGGATGAACGATTGTGGAAGAGAAAAAAAAGCCGATGTTTAATATTATTAAAAAAGAGCCGAAAGTGCACGGAACGTTCGGCACAGGGGTACTCAGTCTCGCAAACGTTTCGCCGGTCATTATCGATGTCGAAGCTGGCGAGGCGTTCATTGATATGGGAGCGATGCATGCGCGCAGCGTCGTAGAGAAAGGCATTAAGTTCACACCAAATCGTGATGAAGTGCCAAACGGCAAGTCTTATTGGCTCGTCTGGGTAACGGTCGATCAGGCGGAAGAAGGGGCGTATTATGCGGGGGTGACAGCATGCGAAATGACGGTTGATCGCGAAGTGCGCCGCGGGTATAAATCGCTTCCTGAGCACGTCAATCGCATGGACAAATCGTTAAAGCGCCATATTATTGTTGACCATATGGATGAGCGGTCAAAAGAAGTATTAGCTTCATTTTTACAAAAGCATAACCGCGACATGTGGGACCGTTCGAGCGAGGAGTTAAAACGACAGCTTCAAAATCATGGATAAAATGTGACGGTTTTGTGAACGAAAATAGGTCTATACTTGTCGTTGAGTGGGAAAAGGAGTAAACTAAAGGTACAAATGTAACACATGATAAAACTAGGACACATAAACGCCCAAGCATATGAGCTTGGGCGTTTATGTTTAAAACCAATCGAACAGTCGTTTAAACCACGAATCTTTTTCTTTTTGTTTCTTCTTCTTTTTCTTTTCAGCTGGATGGTCTTTGCAGTAGTCGGTTGGCTCGGTGCCGACGACATAATAGCTTAACCGTTTTATCGGACAAGCGGTTGTCGCAAGCTTCCCGCTATGAGGATCGACATATACACCAATGACCCCTTCCGGCGGTTCGAACGTCGCGACCTTTCTTCCACGTAAACTATCTTCCATGAAATTGACCCAAATATGTTTCGCATATTGTTTTTCATCGGTGCGATCAATCGTTTTGTCGCGGTCGTATCCTGTCCAAACGGTTGTGACGAGCTGCGGCGTATAACCGATCATCCAACTGTCTGTTTTCGTCGTCCCTGATTTGCCAGCATAAGGGCGAGTGATGCGCGGAATGATCGATTGCCCTGTCACAGAAGCATAGTCATTTAACGTTGGATCAAACATGCCGGTCATTAAGTGCGTCGTCACAAAAGCAAGCGCTGGATCGAGTATTTGTTCATCGCTTCGCCGTTGTTCGTATAGCACTTTTCCTTCGTAATTCGTCACTTTTTTTATAAATATCGGCTCGACTTTTTTTCCGCCGTTAGCGATAATGCTGTAGGCGCGCGCCATATCAATGACTTTAACGGGCGCTGTACCGAGCGCGAGCGACGGCACTTGTTTCAGTTTGCTTGTGATGCCAAGTTGTTTCGCGATGTCAACAAGCTTTTCTTGTCCGAGTAACAAATGTGTTTTTACAGCATAGACGTTATCGGAAAGAGCAATCGCTTGGGCAAGCGTAATCGTATCGTTCGCGTAGTAGTTGTTAAAGTTGCGCGGTGTATACGTCGAGCCGTCTTCTAGCGTAAACGTCGTCGCCTCGCTCCGCAATAGCGTCGATGGTGTAAACCTATGTTGGAGCGCCACATAGTATAAAAACGGTTTAAATGTTGAGCCGGGTTGACGTTCTGCCTGTGTCGCGCGATTAAACGGGCTTTTTTCATAGTCGCGCCCTCCGACAAGTGCTTTCACTTCGCCTGTTTTCGGCTCCATGGCGACAAGCGCCACTTGAATGTTTGACTGCGAATGAATCGTTTCTTTTATTTTCGCCTCTGCGATCGACTGCATCTCGACATCGAGCGTCGTGTATACGCGTAATCCGCCCATTTCAATCGTTTCTTCATCGAATCCAAGCACCGTTTTCAACATATGTTTGACTGCATCTTGAAAATATGGGGCAATCGTTTTTGTTTTCATTTGCTCGCCGTTTGAGAAATGAAGCGGCTCGTTCGCAGCTTGTTTAGCTTCTTTTTTTGATAAAACATTTGCCTCAACCATCGCTTGCAAAACGATGCGTTGGCGCTTTTTTGCTCGCTCCATATCGACAAGCGGGGAATAGTAGCTCGGTCCTTTCGGGATCCCAGCAAGCATCGCCGCTTCCGCCACCGTCAATTCACGGGCGGATTTTCCGAAATAAAAATTTGCGGCTGCCTCAATTCCATATACGCCATGTCCGTAGTAAATCGTGTTTAAATATCCTTCTAAAATGTCTTCTTTATCGTAGTTTGCTTCAAACTGGACGGTATATAGCGCTTCTTGTATTTTGCGCCACCACGTTTTTTCGTAGCTTAAAAATAAATTGCGCGCATATTGTTGCGTAATCGTACTTGCTCCTTGCACTTTCCCCATCGCTTTCATATTCGCAACGATCGCTCCGGCAATTCGCTTAAAGTCGAAACCGTAATGCTCGAAAAATTTTCGGTCTTCTATCGCAATCGTTGCATCAATGGCGTGTTGCGACATATCGGATAGATGAATCCAATATCTTTTTCCGCCGTAATGGTTTTCCCCAATTTTTGTGCCGTCTTCCGCATAAAAAATCGTTGATTGCGGAACGGCTAAAGGAGGAGGGCCTTTCCATTTGGCAAATATAATGAGACCTGCGATCGTAAGCGTGCATAATAAGCTGCCAATAAAAGCGAGCCAAAGAAATAGCCGCATATATTTAAACGTTCGTTTCCATCGTTCGATGGCAATCGTCTCCATAGCCATCACCTCATTTTTTACGTTTAAAATTAGTATGAAAACATTTTTATTTTTTTAAACGTTTTCTAGCAATTTTTACTTGAAATTTTGCTAGATTGCTCTATACTTTTTCATGTTTAGCATTTTATTTTTTGGGCATGATAAGCGGTGCATTATTGACGAAAGGGTGTTCAATATGGAACTTTGGTTTACTGAAAAACAGACGGACAACTTTGGGATTACAGCACGAATTAAACGCACTTTACATACAGAGCAAACGGAATTCCAAAAGCTCGATATGGTGGAAACAGAAGAATTCGGGAACATGCTTATTTTAGACGGAATGGTGATGACAACGCAAAAAGATGAGTTCGTCTATCATGAAATGGTTGCGCACGTTCCGCTATTTACGCATCCGAATCCAGAAAACGTTCTTGTCGTTGGCGGTGGAGACGGCGGCGTCATTCGCGAAGTGTTAAAGCATCCAAGCGTGAAAAAAGCGACGCTTGTTGAAATTGACGGAAAAGTCATCGAGTATTCGAAAAAATATTTGCCAGAAATCGCTGGTCAATTAGACGATCCCCGTGTTGAAGTGAAAGTGGACGACGGCTTTATGCACATTGCGCAAAGCGAAAACGAATACGACGTCATTATGGTTGACTCGACAGAGCCAGTCGGTCCAGCGGTCAATCTATTTACAAAAGGGTTTTATGCAGGCATTGCGAAAGCGTTAAAAGACGACGGCATTTTTGTTGCGCAAACAGACAATCCGTGGTTTAAAGCGGATTTAATTCGCACTGTTCAACGCGATGTGCGCGAAATTTTCCCGATTACACGTCTATATATCGCGAACATTCCAACGTATCCGAGCGGCATGTGGACGTTTACACTCGGTTCGAAAAAATATGATCCGCTTGAAGTAAGCGAAGAGCGCTTCCACGACATTGAAACGAAATACTATACAAAACAGCTTCATAAAGCGTGCTTCGTATTGCCGAAATTTGTTGAAGACTTAGTGAAGTAAGGGGAGAAAACGATGCGATTTGATGAAGCGTATTCTGGCAACGTATTTATTAAAAGCCATCCAAATTTTGAAGAAAGCCAAGCGGTTATTTATGGGATGCCAATGGACTGGACAGTTAGCTATCGCCCAGGCTCTCGCTTCGGTCCGGCGCGCATTCGTGAAGTGTCGATCGGGCTTGAGGAATACAGCCCGTATTTAGACCGTGAGCTCGATGAAGTGAAATATTTTGATGCGGGTGACATTCCTTTACCGTTCGGTAACGCGCAACGCAGTTTAGATATGATTGAACAGTTTGTCGATCGCATATTGGAAGCGGGAAAGTTTCCGCTCGGTCTTGGCGGAGAGCATTTAGTGTCTTGGCCGGTGATGAAGGCGGTATATAAAAAGTATCCCGATTTAGCGATTATTCATATGGATGCTCACACAGATTTGCGCGAGCATTATGAAGGCGAGCCGTTGTCGCATTCTACGCCAATTCGTAAAATTGCGGAACTCATTGGGCCGAAAAACGTATATTCTTTCGGTATTCGTTCAGGAATGAAAGAAGAATTTGAGTGGGCGAAACAAAACGAGATGTATATTGCGAAATTTGACGTGCTTGAACCGTTAAAAGAAGTGCTTCCAACGCTTGCAGGTCGTCCGGTATATGTTACGATCGACATTGACGTATTAGATCCAGCGCATGCGCCGGGAACAGGAACAGTCGATGCTGGCGGCATTACGTCAAAAGAACTATTAGCTGCGATTCACGCGATCGCTCGTTCCGATGTGCGCGTTGTCGGAGCAGATTTAGTCGAAGTGGCGCCGGTATATGACCACTCTGAACAAACAGCCAACACAGCAAGCAAGCTTGTACGCGAAATGCTTCTCGGTTGGGTGAAATAAAGACGAAAATCCCTGTCTGCGCGACAGGGATTTTTTTTCATAAAAGTATTGCCAACGTCATACATTGAGAGTAACATTTACATAATGGAAATGTTTGAAAGGAGGTGAGAAAAATGGGTATTCGATTGATTAAAATTTCGGCTGTTTATTTCGCAATTGGCGTCTGTTTAGGGCTTTATATGTCGATGACGCACGTTTTTACATTTACACCTGTCCACGTCCATATTAACTTGCTCGGTTGGACGGCGTTGACGCTTGCTGGCATTTTATATCATTTATTCCCTCATATTGCGGAAACAAAAACAGCGAAAGCACACTTTTGGCTTCATAACATCGGCTTACCGGCGATGATGATCGGCTTAGCGTTTGTCGTTTCTGGAAACGAAGCGTTCATTCCGCTTACAGCGCTCGGAGGCACTCTTGTGACGTTGGCAGTGCTAACGTTTGCATGGAATGTAGTAAAAAACTTAAAGCAGGCATAATATGTTAGGCGGTCTCTAAAAAGAGGCCGCCTATTGCATGTATTCCCCTCTTTTTCTATACTTAACTACAGCACAACAACAGCGAGGGTGTGGGGAAGGTGAACGGAATACCGATACAACTAAAGCAAGTGACGGAAATTCGTGATGGCGCGCGAAAAGAAATTGTTGTCATCGAGGCAAATGGTTTATACTACTTAAAAGGAGATGCGACGTATGTGACGTTTGAAGAGACGCATGAAGGAGAAACGATTAAAAACGTCGTAAAAATCGCCAATGATGAAGTTGTCGTGCTTCGCTCTGGGGCCATTTCGATGCGCCATACGTTTCGTAAACAGTCGGAAACGATCGGCACGTACGAAAGTCCAGTGGCGCGCTGGGAAATGAAAACAAAAACAGAACAAGTATTGTATCAGTATAACGAGAAAACGAAAAAAGGGCAGTTGTTTTTTTCTTACATACTTCACTTATCAGGGAAACATGTTGGTCGTCATGCGGTGACGATTTCGTTTAAGGAGGCAAAGAAATGAATATTGTTGAACAAATGAAAAAAAAGTTAAAAGAAGAAATAAAAGAAGCGGTTATTCGTTCAGGGGTCGCGACAGAAGCGGACGTTCCAAACGTCATTTTAGAGACGCCGAAAGATAAAGCGCACGGCGACTATTCAACAAATGTCGCGATGCAATTAGCGCGCGTGGCGAAAAAGGCGCCACGTATGATTGCGGAAGACATCGTTCGTCATTTTAACGGTGAAGCGGTATTCGTTAAAAAAGTAGATATTGCTGGACCAGGATTTATTAATTTTTACATGGACAATCGTTATTTAACAGAGCTCGTTCCTGCGATTTTACAAGCAGGGGACGCATACGGTGAAACAAATGTCGGTCAAGGTCAAAAAGTGCAAGTCGAGTTTGTTTCAGCAAACCCGACAGGTAGTTTACATTTAGGACATGCCCGTGGAGCAGCGGTTGGCGATTCATTATGCAACATTTTGAAAAAAGCAGGCTTTGATGTCACGCGTGAATATTACATTAACGATGCCGGCAATCAAATTGCCAACTTAGCGAAATCGGTAGAAGCACGCTATTTTCAAGCGCTCGGAATCGAGAAAGACATGCCGGAAGATGGATATTTCGGTGAAGATATTATTGAATTAGGGAAAAAGCTAGCGGAAGAACATGGCGACAAATTTGTCGCGCTCGATGAACAAGAACGGCTTCAACAGTTCCGGGAATACGGATTAGCGTTTGAAATGGATAAAATTAAAAAAGATTTAGCGGACTTCCGCGTCACATTTGACGTTTGGTATTCGGAGACGTCGCTTTATCATAACGGAAAAATCGATAAAGCGCTTGAAACGTTACGTGAAAAAGGTCATATTTACGAACAAGATGGCGCGACATGGTTCCGCTCGACGACATTCGGCGACGACAAAGACCGCGTGCTCATTAAGCAAGATGGAACGTACACATATTTATTACCAGATATCGCATACCATCAAGATAAGCTTGAGCGCGGCTTTGAAAAAATTATTAATATTTGGGGAGCGGATCATCACGGTTACATTCCGCGCATGAAGGCGGCGATCGCTGCGCTCGGATACGATCCGGATGTATTAGAAGTTGAAATTATTCAGCTCGTTAGCTTATATCAAAACGGCGAAAAAGTGCGCATGAGCAAGCGAACAGGAAAGGCGGTGACGTTGCGCGACTTAATGGAAGAAGTCGGATTAGACGCAACACGCTATTTCTTCGCGATGCGCTCATCGGATACGCATTTAGATTTCGACATGGACCTAGCGGTGTCGCAATCGAACGAAAACCCTGTATATTATGCGCAATATGCCCATGCACGCGTATGCAGCATGCTTCGTCAAGGGGAAGAACAAGGACTATCTTATAATGGTGAACTATCTTTCACATACGAATTAGCAGAAAAAGAAATTGACTTATTGAAACAGCTAGGGGAGTTTCCTTCCGCTGTGGCAGAGGCAGCTGTGAAACGTTCACCGCATCGCATGACGAACTACATTTTTGATCTCGCATCGGCACTTCATAGTTTTTACAATGCGGAAAAAGTACTTGATGCAGCGAACGTTGAAAAAAGCCGTGCCCGCCTAGCGCTCATGAAAGCGGTGCAAGTAACGTTAAAAAATGCTTTAGCGCTCGTTGGAGTACATGCGCCAGAAAAAATGTAATACGAAAGCCCTTCTCGGCGGGGAAGGGCTTCTTATAGTAATGGAGACAACATCGTTGCAACGGCTTCTTTGAAGCGATGAAGCCATGATTGCTTACGAAAATATTCCGCTGTCAACAATGTAGATGTGTCGATATCGCGAGCGATCGTTTGTTTTACATGTTGAATAAACGGTTTGTCATATATATAACAATTCATTTCGTAATTAATAAACAAGCTGCGGCGATCGAAATTTGCGGTGCCGATATCACATATGTCATCATCAATGACGATCACTTTTGTGTGGTAAAACCCGTTATAAAACTGATAAATATGAGCGCCTGCATGAAGAAGCTGACGAAAATAAGGGAATGAAGCTTCTTTTACAAACGGATGATCCGCTTGGATCGGTGCGATAATCGTCAGTTGAACGCCGCGTTTTATCGCTTCAAAAAGAGCGTCCATGATTTTTTTACTTGGGATAAAATACGGAGTACCGATGATGATTTCTCGTTTTGCGTGTTTGATGAGTTGAATAAACTCCTCTTCCAAATACGCCCCATCTGTCGGAACAAATCGATGTTTCACCGTTCCTTTTTGGAGAGGTGGGAAATATCGTTCATCATCTCCAAACGTTTGTCCTGTCGCTTCTTTCCAATCTTCCGCGAACTGCCGTTGTAAATCAGCCACCCCTTCCCCCGTTATTTTTAAATGATAGTCGCGCCAATGGCCAAACTTTGGATCTTGACCGATATATTCTTTTCCGATGTTAAATCCGCCTAAATAGCCGATTTTTCCGTCAATGACCGTAATTTTGCGATGATTTCGCTCGTTTAGCTTATAGAAAAAAAACGGCAATGTCGGACGGTTCGCAAAGGCGAATTGCCCGCTTTTTTGTCGGAGGGAAGACGGTAGCCCGAAGCTTCCGACCCAATCGACGAGCACACGCACTTCTACCCCTTCATTTACTTTTTGTTCAAGTAAAGAAAAAAAGCGTTTTCCTATTTCATCATCGCGCACGATATAAAATAAAATGTGGATATGATGTTTTGCTCGTTCTAACTCTGCAAAGTAATCATCGAACAGCGTTTCACCCGTCGTAAATAGCGTCATATCGCTTTGTCGCTCGACGCCGATTTTTTTTCGTGCAGCATTCTTTGCAACTTTGTCTCCCCATTTATAATCAAGCAAAAGAAGAAACAATAAAATGATGACAATCACGAGCCAGCGCATGCCTTCACTCCTTTCGTTGTTGTAGTGTCCCCAAAAAGAAAATAAAAAATAAGAAAAAATATTGACTGAATGCTCATTCATTATATAATGAAAGTAAGTTTGTTCAGAAAATTTATTTTATTTTTACAACAAAGGGGGAAGGGTATCGTGCTTTGGTTGAACTGGATCGCTTTTTTACTTGTGACAGCGTACGCCGTTCATTTATTCGTGTATCTCGTCAAAACACGCATCGCCTATATTAAACTAGGGAAAAAAGTGGAGTTTGACGGAAAAGTAAAAGAGCGTTTGCAAAACATATGGGTGAACGTCTTTGGGCAAAAAAAGCTGTTAAAAGACAAAAAAAGCGGCATTATCCACGTCATGTTCTTTTACGGCTTTATTCTCGTACAGTTTGGCGCCATTGATTTCATCATTAAAGGGCTTGTCCCAGGGGCGCACTTGCCGCTCGGACCGCTATATCCAGCGTTTACGTTTTTTCAAGAAATTGTAACATTACTTATTTTAGTGGCTGTTTTATGGGCGTTTTATCGCCGTTACATCGAAAAGCTTGTTCGTTTAAAACGCGATTTTAAAGCAGGGCTTGTCCTTATTTTTATCGGTGGACTCATGCTTTCCGTGTTGTTCGGTAACGGTATGGGACGCATTTGGCATAACGAAGGAACATCATGGAGCGAACCTGTCGCTTCTGCGATTGCACTTGCGTTTAGTTGGGTAGGAGAAACAGGAGCTGCTGTATTGTTTTTTGTCGCTTGGTGGGTGCATTTGCTTATTTTATTAACGTTTTTAGTGTACGTGCCGCAATCCAAACATGCGCATTTAATCGCTGGACCAGTGAACGTCTTTTTTAGCCGATTAACGAGACCGAAGCTTGAGAAAATCAATTTTGAAGATGAAACACAAGAATCGTTTGGTGTTGGGAAAATCGAAGACTTTAAGCAAACACAACTCATCGATTTATATGCCTGTGTAGAGTGTGGACGCTGTACAAACATGTGTCCAGCAACAGGGACAGGGAAAATGCTATCCCCAATGGATCTTATTTTAAAATTGCGCGACCATTTAACAGAAAAAGGCGCAGCCATTACATCGAAGGCGCCTTGGGTGCCGACGTTTGCGTTTGCGAATACAAAAGGAAACCAGCTCGCTTTGATGGCGCAAGGGATGCAAGAACAAGCCGCAACGATCGAAATGCCGAACTTAATTGGCGATGTCATTACAGAAGAAGAAATTTGGGCATGTACGACGTGTCGCAACTGTGAAGACCAATGTCCGGTCATGAACGAACATGTTGATAAAATTATTGACTTACGTCGTTATCTCGTATTAACAGAAGGAAAATTAAATGCTGATGCACAACGGGCGATGACAAATATCGAACGTCAAGGCAATCCGTGGGGATTGAACCGAAAAGAGAAAGAAAACTGGCGCGAGTTGCGTGAAGATGTACGCATTCCGACAGTGAAAGAAATGCAAAAAGCAGGCGAAGAATTCGAATATTTATTCTGGGTCGGTTCGATGGGGTCGTTTGATAATCGAAGCCAAAAAATTGCGTTAGCTTTTGCGCGTCTATTAAATGAGGCGGGGGTAAAATTTGCGATTTTAGGAAACAAGGAGAAAAACTCTGGCGATACGCCGCGTCGTCTAGGAAACGAATTTTTATTCCAAGAACTGGCAACCGCAAACATTGCTGAATTTGAAAAAGCAGGCGTGAAAAAAATTGTGACGATCGATCCACATGCGTACAACACATTTAAAAATGAATATCCAGATTTCGGATTTGAAGCAGAAGTATATCACCATACAGAATTACTAGCAAAGCTTGTGGAAGAAGGTCGCCTCGTTCCGAAATATGAAGTCAACGAAGTCGTGACGTTCCACGATTCATGTTATTTAGGTAGATATAACGACGTATACGATGCACCGCGTCAAATTTTGAAAGCGATTCCGGGTGTGAAGCTCGTGGAGATGGCACGTCATCGTGAGACAGGCATGTGTTGCGGGGCTGGCGGCGGATTAATGTGGATGGAAGAAACGACGGGCACGCGCATTAACGTAGCGCGCACAGAACAGGCGCTAGAAGTGAATCCGACAGTCATCAGCTCTGGCTGTCCGTACTGTTTAACGATGTTATCAGATGGAACGAAAGCGAAAGAAGTAGAAGAAAAAGTCGGCACGTACGATGTGGCGGAGCTGTTGGAAAAAGCGGTATTTGGCTCTGTTCATTAAAAATTCTAAAAAAAATAAATAGTTTTATTTTTAAGATATTTTCAGTATAATGAAAGCAATAGGAAGGTGTACGATTCTCGTGCGCCTTCTTTGCCCGTCCATTGTTGAACGAGCGTTCGCTCAATATTTTTGAAAGGGCTTTCTTATGACGAAAAGGGGGAGAAACATGGGGAAAACGGTCATTGTTAGCGGGGTACGTACGCCATTTGGGAAATTTGGAGGAAGTTTAAGCGCATTGAGCGCAGCACAACTTGGAGGCATTGCGATCAAAGAAGCGTTAGTGCGCGCACATGTGAATGCAGAACATGTCGATGAAGTCGTATTTGGCACCGTATTGCAAGGTGGACAAGGGCAACTTCCATCGCGGCAAGCGGCTAGAGAAGCAGGCATTCCATGGGAGACGAAAACAGAAACAATCAATAAAGTATGCGCCTCTGGTATGCGCAGCGTCACGCTTGGCGACCAAATCATTCGCGCCGGTGATGCGGATGTCATTGTCGCTGGGGGAATGGAATCGATGAGCAATGCCCCATATATGTTGCCAAAAGCGCGTTGGGGGTTGCGCATGGGCGATTCGACAGTGAAAGATTTAATGGTGTATGACGGATTAACATGCAGCTTTACAGGCGTGCATATGGGCATTTACGGAAGCGAAACGGCAAAAGAATTAGGCATTACGCGTGAAGAACAAGACCGCTGGGCGTATCGAAGCCATCAATTAGCGATTGCGGCGATCGCGGAGGGCAAGTTTGCAGAAGAAATTGTCCCTGTTACGATTCCGCAACGAAAAGGAGAGCCGATTACAGTAGCGGTCGATGAATCACCACGTAAAGATACATCGCTTGAAAAACTAGCGAAACTTGCACCCGTGTTTGATCCAACGGGCACGATTACAGCAGGAAATGCGCCAGGTGTAAATGATGGGGCAGCCGCGCTCGTATTAATGAGCGAAGAGAGGGCGCAAAAAGAAGGTTTTACCCCACTTGCGACGATTGTCGCGCATACAGCCGTTGCGGTTGAAGCGAAAGATTTTCCGAAAACACCGGGTATCGTCATCAATGAATTGTTACGTAAAACAGGAAAAACAGTACATGATATCGACTTATTTGAAATTAACGAAGCGTTTGCCGCGGTCGCTTTAGCAAGCATGAAAATTGCCGACTTGCCGGAAGAAAAAGTGAACGTCAACGGTGGAGCCATTGCGCTCGGACATCCGATCGGGGCAAGCGGAGCGCGCATTACCATTACGCTCATTTACGAATTAAAGCGTCGCGGTGGCGGTCTTGGCATTGCAGCCATTTGTAGCGGTGGTGGTCAAGGCGATGCAGTCATGATTGAAGTTCATTAATGGGGGATGGGACGATGAAAAAAGTGATGGTTGTAGGCGCAGGCCAAATGGGATCAGGGATTGCCCAAGTGTGCGCAACGGCAGGATATGACGTCATTTTAAACGACGTCAATGAGGAACGCGTACAATGGGGGCTGAACAATATTACAAAAAGCATGAATAAATTCGTTGAAAAAGGAACATTAAGCGCACAACAACGCGATGAAGCGATCAGCCGCATTCGCACCTCGACAAATTTGCGCGATGGCAGCGATGTCGATGTCGTCATTGAAGCTGTTGTTGAAAATATGGATGTGAAAACGGCACTATTCGCACAACTAGACGAAATCACCTCTCCGCATGCCATTTTAGCAACAAATACGTCTTCACTACCGATTACAGAAATTGCCGCAGCAACGAAACGACCAGAAAAAGTCATTGGCATGCATTTTATGAATCCGGTACCGATCATGAAGCTTGTTGAAATTATTCGCGGTCTCGCAACAAGTGATGAAGTGTATGAAGCGATTGAACAAATGACAAAAACGTTAGGAAAAGTACCTGTTGAAGTGAACGACTTCCCGGGGTTTGTTTCCAATCGAGTATTAATGCCGATGATTAACGAAGCGATTTATTGTTTATACGAAGGCGTTGCGACGAAAGAAGCAATCGACGAAGTGATGAAACTCGGAATGAATCATCCGATGGGACCGCTCACTTTAGCGGATTTTATCGGGTTAGATACGTGTTTATACATTATGGAAGTGCTTCATGATGGACTTGGTGACGATAAATACCGTCCGTGTCCGCTTTTACGCAAATATGTGAAAGCGGGTTGGCTCGGACGAAAAACAGGGCGAGGATTTTACACGTACGAATAAAGGGGTTGACACCATGAATTTCCATTTTACAGAAGAACAACAAATGATGCGTCAAATGGTGCGCGAGTTTGCGGCGAATGAAATTGCACCGTTTGTCGAGCGGATGGAGCGGGGGGAGTTTCCGCGCCCCATCCTCGAAAAAATGGCTGAGCTTGGGTTAATGGGCATTACCGTTCCTGAACAATATGGCGGTGCAGGGATGGATTTTACGTCATACATTATCGCCATTCATGAAATTTCAAAAGTGAGCGCTGTCGTAGGGGTCATTTTATCTGTCCATACGTCGGTCGGCACAAATCCGATTTTATATTTTGGAACGGAAGAACAGAAGCAAAAGTACGTGCCAAAACTCGCGCGAGGAGAATATTTAGGGGCGTTTTGCTTAACAGAGCCGGGCTCGGGATCAGATGCGGCAAGCTTAAAAACGACAGCCGTGCGCGATGGCGATCATTACGTATTAAACGGCTCAAAAGTATTTATTACAAACGGTGGAGAAGCTGATACGTACATCGTGTTTGCCCGCACAAATCTAGAAGAAAAGGGAAGCAAAGGAGTTAGCGCATTTATTGTTGAAAAACAGACGCCTGGGCTTGTTATCGGAAAAGACGAGAAAAAAATGGGGCTTCACGGATCGCGCACAGTACAACTGTCGTTTGAAGATATGCGCGTGCCAGCTGAAAACTTGCTCGGTCAAGAAGGCGATGGCTTTAAAATTGCGATGGCTAATTTAGATAGTGGGCGCATCGGAATTGCAGCACAATCGCTTGGCATTGCGGAAGCCGCGCTTGAGCATGCGACGAATTATGCAAAAGAGCGCATCCAATTCGGTAAGCCGATTGCAGAACAACAAGGAATCGCCTTTAAACTAGCCGATATGGCAACGAACGTCGAAGCGGCAAAGCTGCTCGTTTACCATGCGGCGTTTTTACGCACAAACGGCATGCCATGTGGAAAAGAAGCATCGATGGCGAAGCTTTTCGCATCGAAAACAGCGATGGAAAACGCCATCGAAGCGGTACAAATTTTCGGAGGGAACGGCTACACAGAAGACTATCCGGTTGAACGGTTATTCCGCGATGCGAAAGTATGTGAAATTTACGAAGGGACGAGCGAAATTCAACGGCTCGTTATTAGTAAACATTTGTTAAAGGGGATGGGAAAATGAATTTTCAAATAAGTGAAGAACATGAAATGATACGAAAAATGGTGCGCGACTTCGCGAAAAATGAAGTGGCACCGACAGCGGCGGAACGCGATGAAGAAGAACGATTTGATCGCAGCATTTTCAACAAAATGGCGGAGCTCGGTTTAACGGGTATTCCGTGGCCAGAACAATACGGTGGCATCGGCAGCGACTATTTAGCATATGTGATCGCTGTTGAGGAGCTTTCCAAAGTGTGTGCCTCGACAGGAGTAACCCTATCCGCTCATATTTCTTTAGCGAGCTGGCCGATTTATAAATTTGGGACAGAACAACAAAAACAAACGTATTTACGGGCATTAGCGACAGGTGAAAAGCTTGGAGCATACGGTTTGTCTGAACCAGGGGCAGGTTCTGACGTTTCAGCAATGAAAACGCGTGCTGTTCGCGATGGCGACCATTACGTACTAAACGGCTCAAAAGTATGGATTACAAACGGCGGAGAAGCGGACATTTATGTCGTGTTTGCGGTCACTGATCCAGAGAAAAAGCATCGCGGCATTAGCGCATTTATTGTTGAAAAAGGAACGCCTGGGTTTTCGATCGGGAAAAAGGAGAAAAAGCTCGGCATTCGTTCATCACCGACAACGGAGCTTATTTTTGAAGATTGCCGCATTCCGAAAGAAAATTTACTTGGGGAAGAAGGGGACGGATTTAAAATTGCGATGATGACGCTCGATGGCGGACGAAATGGCATTGCGGCGCAGGCAGTTGGCATCGCGCAAGGGGCGTTAGATGCAGCGGTTGAATATGCAAAAGGGCGCGTTCAATTCGGCAAGCCAATTGCTGAACAACAAGGCATTGCTTTTAAACTAGCGGATATGGCAACGGCCATCGAAGCGGCACGTTTATTAACATATCAAGCAGCATGGCTCGAATCAAACGGCTTACCGTACGGAAAAGAATCCGCGATGGCAAAATTGTTTGCAGGGGATACAGCGATGAAAGTCACCGTTGAAGCGGTACAAATTTTCGGTGGTTACGGCTATACGAAAGATTATCCAGTAGAACGCTTTATGCGCGATGCAAAAATTACGCAAATTTATGAAGGCACGCAAGAAATTCAGCGCATCGTTATTTCAAGAATGTTAACGAAATAGGAGTGATGTAATGAAGAAGCGTGAAGTGCCCGCGTCTGTGAAAGACGAACGGCTTGTGAAAAAAAGGCGCAATCAAATGATTAAAGGGGCGATTTCGCTATTTAAACAAAAAGGGTTTCATCAAACGACGACGCGCGAAATTGCCCGCGCTTCTGGCTTTAGCATCGGAACGTTATACGAATACATTCGCAAAAAGGAAGACGTTCTTTATTTAGTATGCGACCGTATTTACGATGAAGTACGCGATCGCATGGAGCAAGCAATCGATACGACAAAAGGGGATTTAGACGGGTTAAAATTAGCGATTGATTACTATTTTCGCGTTGTTGACGAGCTGCAAGACGAAGTGCTCGTCATGTATCAAGAAGCGAAGTCGCTCGGCAAAGAATCGCTCCCGTACGTGTTAAATAAAGAATTGCAAATGGTGGCGATGTTTGAACATATTTTGCGACGCTGTGTCGATAACGGGGTATTTTCCCTTACAGAACAAGAAATTCAATTATTTGCACATAACATTTTCGTTCTCGGTCAAATGTGGGGGTTCCGTCGTTGGGCGTTGAAAAAAATGTATACGCTCGATGAATATATTGAATGGCAAACAAAGCTATTGCTTGAAGGCATTATGAAGCGGTAGCGAAAGGGGATGGGAGAAAGATGGCGCACATTTATCGTCCAAAACATCACGTTCGCTTTGTGACGGCATCGAGTTTGTTTGATGGACACGATGCGGCCATTAACATTATGCGCCGCATTTTACAAGCGAGTGGAGCGGAGGTCATTCATCTAGGCCATAATCGCTCAGTAGAAGAAATTGTGAACGCTGCGATTCAAGAAGACGTACAAGGGATCGCTGTATCTTCGTATCAAGGCGGACATATGGAATTTTTTAAATATATGTATGATTTATTGCAACAGCGAGGCGCTTCGCATATTCGCATTTACGGTGGCGGTGGCGGCGTAATTATTCCAAGGGAAATAAAAGAATTGCACGCGTATGGTATTGCTCGTATTTTTTCACCAGAAGACGGGCGGCGTTACGGGTTGCAAGGAATGATTAACATCATGATGGAAGAATGCGATTTCCCAACGGTCAGAGAAATAACAGATGAAGTCGAACGATTGGCAAACGGAGACGTTCAAGCGGTGGCGCGATTAATTACTGTGTGTGAAAACCGTGTGAATGCCCATAGCGAAGTAGCTGCGACAGCAGAAGCGGTTTTACAACGGGTCAAAGCGATGGCCAAGCGCATTCCCGTCATCGGGATTACCGGAACAGGTGGAGCCGGCAAAAGCTCGCTCACAGATGAGCTCGTCCGTCGCTTTTTAAATGAAATTCCTGAGAAAAAAGTGGCGATTTTATCGGTGGATCCGACAAAACAAAAAACGGGCGGAGCATTGCTTGGTGACCGTATTCGCATGAATGCCATTTCTTCGCCGCGCGTCTACATGCGCAGTTTAGCGACGCGCAGTTCGCGTTCAGAATTGTCGCTTGCGATTCAAGATGCCATTGAAGTCGTCAAAGCGGCAGGTTTTGATTTAGTGATCGTAGAAACGAGCGGCATCGGTCAAGGCGATGCAGCGATTAAAGATATTTGTGATATTGCGATGTATGTGATGACGAGCGAGTTCGGCGCCCCATCGCAGCTTGAGAAAATCGATATGATCGACTATGCCGATTTGATCGTCATTAATAAATTTGAACGCAAAGGTTCAGAAGATGCGAAACGCCAAGTGCAAAAACAATATCAACGAAGCCATCAATTGTTTGATCGCGATGTGAGCGAAATGCCTGTATTCGGCACGATCGCAAGCCAATTTAACGACCCAGGAACAAATACGCTCTTTGTCGCATTAATCGATTTAATTAACGAACGAATGGGAACAAATTGGACGACGACGTTGCAAAAAGTAGATCATGTCGAAAAACAAAATGTGATCATTCCGAACGAACGGCGCCATTATTTGCGCGAAATTGCTGATACGATTCGACAATATCATCAACGCGTCAATGAGCAATGTGACATCGCTCGCCGCGTATTTCAGCTTGAAGGTGCCATTGAAACGATGAACGAACGCCATGATGAACAAGCCATGGCAGCTTTACAAGAGGCTAAGCGAACATATGAAGAAAAATTAACACCAGAGTCAAGAAAGTTATTAGCTTCATGGGAAGATGTGAAAAAGAAATATAGCGCAGAACAGTTTGTCACAAAAGTGCGCGAGAAAGAAATTGTCACACCGTTAAAGACGAAAAGTTTAGCAGGTTTAAGCATTCCGAAAGTAGCGTTGCCGAAGTTTAAAGATTATGGGGAAATTTTACACTGGCTTTATAAAGAAAACGTTCCGGGGGCATTTCCATTTACGGCTGGTGTTTTCCCGTTTAAACGGCAAGAGGAAGATCCGAAGCGACAATTTGCAGGAGAAGGTACGCCGGAGCGGACGAATCGCCGCTTCCATTACTTATGCAAAGACGACCCAGCGAAACGTTTAAGTACGGCATTCGACTCCGTGACGTTATATGGAGAAGATCCGAATGAACGTCCAGACATTTTCGGAAAAATTGGCGAGAGCGGTGTAAGTGTTTGTACGTTAGATGATATGAAAAAGTTGTACAAAGGTTTTGATTTGTGCGATCCCCTCACGTCCGTATCGATGACGATTAATGGACCTGCGCCGATCATTTTAGCGATGTTTATGAATACAGCGATCGATCAACAAGTCGAAAAGAAAGAAGCAGAGCTTGGTCGAAAACTGACGCAAGAAGAATACGAACAAGTGAAAGCACAGACGTTGCAGACGGTGCGTGGAACGGTCCAAGCGGATATTTTAAAAGAAGACCAAGGGCAAAATACGTGCATTTTTTCAACCGAATTTGCTTTACGTATGATGGGGGATATTCAACAATATTTTATCGACAACCGTGTCCGTAACTATTATTCTGTTTCCATCTCAGGCTATCATATTGCGGAAGCTGGAGCGAACCCGATTACACAATTGGCATTTACGCTGGCGAACGGCTTTACGTACGTCGAATACTATTTAAGCCGAGGCATGCATATTGATGACTTTGCACCAAACTTATCGTTTTTCTTCAGCAACGGTCTTGATCCAGAATATACAGTGATCGGTCGGGTAGCACGGCGCATTTGGGCGGTTGCGATGCGGGAGAAATATGGGGCGAACGAACGAAGCCAAAAGTTGAAATATCACGTACAAACATCAGGACGTTCCCTTCACGCCCAAGAAATTGATTTTAATGACATTCGTACAACATTACAGGCGCTCATGGCGCTTCATGATAACTGCAACTCGCTTCATACGAACGCTTACGACGAGGCGATCACCACGCCGACTGAGGAGTCTGTTCGTCGTGCGATGGCGATTCAGCTCATCATTACAAAAGAACATGGGTTAACGAAAAACGAAAACCCGCTACAAGGTTCATTCATTATCGAAGAATTAACAGATTTAGTTGAAGAAGCGGTGTTGAAAGAGTTTGAGCGTCTCGATGAGCGTGGCGGTGTGCTTGGCGCGATGGAAATGCAATATCAGCGCGGCAAAATTCAAGATGAATCGATGTATTACGAAATGAAAAAACATAGCGGGGAAATGCCGATCATTGGCGTAAACACATATTTAAACCCGAATGCAGCAGTCGAAGAAGAAATCGAAAGCTTACAGCTCGCGCGCGCATCATATGAAGAAAAACAACTTCAACTCGAAAACTTACGCAAATTCCATGAAGAACATAAAGACGAAGTGGAAGAAGCGCTTGCGCGGTTAAAACATGTCGCGGTAAGCGGCGGAAACATTTTTGCTGAGCTGATGGAGACAGTCAAAGTCGCTAGCTTAGGACAAATTACAAAGGCGTTGTATGAAGTCGGTGGACAATATCGCCGCAATATGTAATGTCGGGGGATGTCCCGACATTTTTTTTGGGCAACGCTCTAGCATAAAGTAAATGAATTTGTTTATAATGAATGGTATGGATTTTTGTTGTTTTCATACGTTGGAGAAAGGGAGTGCGGAAAGTGAGTTTGGAGCAATACTCTCAAGAACAATTGCGAGAGATGTCTTTCGTCGAACTTGCGTATTTGCTATTGTGTGAGAAAAAGCAAACGGTGTCTTTTCAAGAGATGGTCGAACAGCTAGTCGCGATTAAAGGATTATCTGAAAGCGAAGTGAGCGCGCGATTGGCGCAGTTTTATACAGATTTAAACGTCGATGGACGGTTTATTTGTATCGGGGAAACAGCTTGGGGCTTGCGCGCATGGTATCCATACGATCAAACAGAAGATGAAGCGGTACCTGTCGAGCGCGTGAAGAAGAAGAAAAAAGTGGCGGATGACTTTGATGACTTTGATGACATGATCGATGAAGACGAATTAGTATATGACGATTTAGATGAAGAATTATTAGACGATGAAGAGCTGTTAGACGATGATTTTGTATTAGATGAAGATGAAGAAGTAATCGATGATTTATTAGATGAAGAACTCAATTTAGATGATGCCCCGCTTGATGAAGAGCTAGACGTCGTCGATGAAGAATTAGAGTTAGAAGAAGATGAGGAATTATAACCTTGACTTTTTACATCGATATATGTAGAATTCTGTTTGGGCTCTTTTCATAGAGATACGTTCGCTCCCTTACATATTTGTAAGCGGAGCGTTTTTATTTTTCCCCGAATTCGCACACACTGTAACTATTCCAAATGAGTTGAGGGGGAAGGTTTAATGACGAAATATATTTTTGTAACAGGTGGCGTCGTTTCATCGCTTGGGAAAGGAATTACGGCTGCTTCACTCGGTCGATTATTAAAAAATCGTGGCTTGAAAGTAACGATTCAAAAATTTGATCCGTACATTAACGTTGACCCAGGCACGATGAGTCCGTATCAACACGGAGAAGTGTTTGTCACAGATGACGGAGCGGAAACAGACTTAGATTTAGGTCATTATGAGCGCTTTATTGATATTAACTTAAACAAATATAGCAACGTGACAACAGGAAAAATTTATTCGACCGTATTGAAAAAGGAACGCCGTGGCGACTATTTAGGCGGAACGGTACAAGTTATTCCGCACATTACAAACGAAATTAAAGAACGCGTATTCAGAGCAGGACGTGAAACGAATGCCGATGTCGTCATTACTGAAATCGGTGGAACAGTTGGCGACATTGAATCTCTTCCGTTTTTGGAAGCTATTCGTCAAATCAAAAGCGACGTCGGTCGCGACAACGTGATGTATATTCATTGTACGCTCGTGCCGTACATTAAAGCAGCAGGTGAAATGAAGACGAAACCGACGCAACATAGCGTCAAAGAATTGCGCAGCTTAGGCATTCAGCCAAACGTCATCGTCGTGCGCACAGAAATGCCAATGTCTCAAGATATGAAAGATAAAATTGCTTTGTTCTGTGACATTGATCCGAAAGCGGTCATTGAAGCGCGCGATGCCGATACGTTATACGCTGTACCGCTCATGCTTCAAGAACAAAAGTTAGACCAAATTGTTTGTGAGCATTTAAAACTAAACTGCAACGAAGCGGATATGACAGAATGGATCGCACTCGTTGAAAAAGTGCGCAATTTATCAAATAAAACAACGATTGCGCTCGTCGGAAAATACGTTGAGCTTCAAGATGCGTACATTTCTGTCGTGGAAGCATTACGTCATGCAGGATATGCGTTTGATGCAGATATAGACATTCGTTGGATTAACTCTGAGCATGTCGATCGCGACAATGTGGCGCAGCTGCTTCAAGGAGTAAACGGTATTCTCGTTCCGGGCGGATTTGGCGATCGTGGAATCGAAGGAAAAATTGAGGCTATTCGCTATGCGCGTGAGCAACGCATCCCATTCCTCGGCATTTGTCTAGGTATGCAATTAGCATCTGTGGAGTTTGCTCGTCATGTCGTCGGGTTAAAAGATGCCCATTCGGCAGAAATCGATCCAAACACGCCACATCCGATTATCGACTTATTGCCAGAGCAAAAAGATATCGAAGATTTAGGCGGAACGCTTCGTCTCGGTTTATATCCGTGCAAGCTCGTTGAAGGAACGAAAGCATACGAAGCATATCAAGATGAAGTCATTTATGAGCGCCATCGCCATCGTTATGAATTTAACAATGAATATCGTACGGTGATGGAAGAAAACGGTTTTGTTTTTTCAGGGACAAGCCCAGATGGCCGTCTTGTAGAAATTATCGAATTGAAAGATCATCCGTGGTTTGTTGCGGCGCAGTTTCATCCGGAGTTTACATCTCGTCCGACGCGTCCACAGCCACTGTTCCGCGAATTTATTCGCGCATCGCTAGAAAAATAATAGAGGATGTCCGCTATGGGCATCCTCTTATTCATATTCGGCAACAATTTCTTTTGTCATCAGCACTAAACTATGATAAGCGAACAAAGCAACGACAGCGGAAGGGAAGCCGATCCGTGAGCCATCTTCTGTTGGGACGAGCGGCTGTTTCAAACATAAATCAATATGTACATCGACGTAATCAACGAGCGACGGTTTCGAACTCTCTGCGATAGATGACATACCGATCGTCCATATGTTTTGTTCGTGAAGCTGTTTTGCGATGCGAATCGCTTCTTCATCTGTGCAAAAGCGCGAAACGATGAGCACGCGGTCAGCGGTCGTTACTTCGTTCATGTTTAGAGGTTTAACGTTCGGCAATTTTTCAGCTCCGTGCAGCGCTTCAGCGACGACAGCTTCCATTTCGTCCATGCCGTAAACAAAAATGGTGCCGTCGCTAATGATCGCTTGGGCAAATAAACGGGCAGCATCTTCAAACTGCTCTTCTTCTTGCGCACTTATTCGCTGAAACACACCTGCAAGCTGCGTCGATAATATTTTTAACATAATCCATCTCCTTTTTATGCGACTTTCGCTTTTTGCTCATTATATTAAAAAATAAAAAAATGATCAAAATTAGAACATAAAGCAGGATAAATGGTAAAAATTTTGAAATAATGATACGATAATAAAAATAGGAATGTTACATATGAAAAAGAGAAAATAGAGGTGTTTATCATGGCGGGGAAGATTTTGATTGTGGACGACCAATTCGGCATTCGCATTTTATTAAACGAGGTGTTTCAAAAAGAAGGATATGAAACGTATCAAGCAGCAAACGGTGTTCAAGCGCTCGATTTGTTTGCGAAGCACTCCCCGGATTTAGTGTTGTTAGATATGAAAATTCCAGGCATGGACGGGGTAGAAATTTTAAAGAAGATGAAAGAAATGAATGAGCATGTAAAAGTCATCGTGATGACGGCTTACGGCGAACTCGATATGATTCATGAAACGAAAAAGCTCGGTGCGCTGACCCATTTTGCGAAACCTTTTGATATAGACGATATGCGTGATGCAGTGAAAAAATATATTGGTTAACCGTTGACAGCTTTTTGAACTTTTTTCACAAAGTTTCGTTCGTTTCGGTGAATAATGTTGATGTATGGAAACAAAGTTTGTTATTCTTATAATGTACATACTATTCGATATCGTCTTGTATAAATTTGTCGTATTTTGGTCATTGTACATGTGAAAGGCGCTTTCGGATAGTGAATAATGGCTACATTTAAGGAGGATTTAGCGATGCCTTTAGTTTCGATGACGGAAATGCTTAAACAAGCATTGGCAGGCAAGTATGCAGTCGGTCAATTCAATATTAACAACTTAGAATGGACACAAGCCATTTTAGCAGCAGCGGAAGAAGAAAAATCTCCTGTGATCCTTGGCGTGTCTGAAGGAGCAGCTCGCTACATGGGCGGCTTCAAAACGATTGTGAACATGGTGAAAGGATTAATGGAAGACATGAACATTACTGTTCCTGTCGCAATTCACCTTGACCACGGTTCAAGCTTTGAAAAATGTAAAGCAGCGATTGACGCTGGATTTACATCAGTCATGATCGATGCATCCCATCATCCGTTTGAAGAGAACGTTGAAATTACAACAAAAGTTGTTGAGTATGCTCATGCGCGTGGTGTATCTGTTGAAGCGGAGTTAGGAACAGTCGGCGGACAAGAAGATGACGTTGTTGCGGAAGGAATTATTTATGCAAATCCAGATGAGTGCGAAGAGCTTGTCAAGCGCACAGGCATTGACTGTTTAGCGCCAGCGCTCGGTTCTGTACACGGTCCATACAAAGGAGAGCCAAAATTAGGATTTAAAGAGATGGAAGAAATTCGCGATCGTACAGGTGTACCGCTCGTTTTACACGGCGGAACAGGCATCCCAACAGAACAAATTCAACGTGCCATCTCGCTTGGTACATCTAAAATTAACGTCAATACAGAAAACCAAATGGCGTTTACAAAAGTTGTGCGCGAAGTGTTAGCGAAAGATGAAAAAGTGTACGATCCGCGCAAATTCCTCGGCCCTGGTCGCGATGCGATTAAAGAAACAGTCATCGGCAAAATGCGCGAATTCGGTTCTTCCGGCAAAGCGTTGTAATACAAGCCGCACCGTTTCAGCCTTGCTGAAGCGGGCGGTTTTGTTTCATTCCATTTTTGAAAGCGTTTAGGAGGTTGAAAATTATGAAATTTTTTATTGACACGGCAAATATTGATGAAATTCGCCACGCCCATGAACTAGGCATTTTAGCGGGGGTAACAACAAACCCAAGCCTCGTCGCAAAAGAAAACGTATCGTTCCACGATCGTCTTCGTGAAATTACTTCTCTCGTTTCCGGTTCCGTTAGTGCGGAGGTAATCGCAACCGATGCAGAAGGAATGATTGCAGAAGGGGAAGAATTAGCAAAAATCGCACCAAACATTACAATTAAAGTGCCGATGACGCCAGAAGGGTTAAAGGCGGTAAAAGTATTTAGTGAAAAAGGAATTAAAACAAACGTCACACTTATTTTTAGCGCGAATCAGGCATTGCTAGCGGCGCGTGCTGGTGCGACATACGTATCGCCGTTTTTAGGTCGTTTAGATGATATCGGCCATAACGGCTTAGAGTTAATTGAAACGATTGCGAACATTTTTGCCATTCACGACATTGATACAGAAATTATCGCCGCATCTATTCGTCACCCACAACATGTGACAGAGGCAGCATTAAAAGGTGCACACATTGCGACAGTGCCTTACAATGTGCTTATGCAACTATTTAAACATCCGCTTACAGATCAAGGCATCGAAAAGTTTTTAGCAGACTGGAATAAAGCAAACCAAAAATAATGATTTAGCAGTTTTCCGTCGCGTTCTAGGACTTGCTTTGCGAGAAGGGAGACACATATGGAAAAGTTAAAAATTGTTGGCGGTGACCTCCTTCAAGGCTCCGTGCGCATTAGTGGAGCGAAAAATAGCGCCGTCGCGCTCATTCCAGCCGCTATTTTAGCAAACTCACCTGTAGTCATTGAAGGGTTGCCGAACATTTCAGACGTTCATGTGTTAGGACAATTAATTGAAGAAATTGGCGGTACATTTCATTTTGACGAAAACGAAGTCGTCATTGACCCGTCGCATATCGTTTCCATGCCTTTGCCGAACGGAAAAGTGAAAAAATTGCGCGCGTCATATTACTTGATGGGCGCGATGCTCGGACGTTTTAAAAAAGCGGTCATCGGTCTTCCGGGCGGCTGCCATTTAGGGCCGCGGCCGATCGATCAGCATATTAAAGGGTTTGAGGCGCTTGGAGCGAAAGTGACTAACGAGCAAGGAGCGATTTATTTACGGGCGGAAGAGCTTCGTGGAGCGCGCATTTATTTGGACGTTGTCAGCGTTGGGGCGACGATCAACATTATGTTAGCTGCCGTCCTAGCAAAAGGGAGAACAATTATTGAAAACGCGGCAAAAGAGCCGGAAATTATTGACGTTGCGACGTTGTTGACGAACATGGGCGCGCGTATTAAAGGGGCAGGAACGGATGTCATTCGCATTGACGGTGTAGAACAGTTGCACGGTTGCCGCCATTCCATTATTCCGGATCGCATTGAAGCGGGAACGTATATGATTATCGGTGCAGCCATGGGGAAAGAAATGATTATTGACAACGTCATTCCGCAGCATTTAGAAGCAGTCATTGCAAAAATGCGAGAAATGGGTGTCGTTGTTGAAACGAGTGATGACCAAATTTTTATTGCGACGAAAGACCATCTTCGTGCCGTCGATATTAAAACGCTCGTTTACCCCGGCTTTCCGACCGATTTACAACAGCCATTCACTTCACTATTAACGAAAGCGTCTGGGACGAGCATTGTGACAGATACGATTTATAGCGCCCGATTTAAACATATTGATGAATTGCGGCGCATGAACGCCAATGTGAAAGTCGAAGGACGTTCAGCCATTATTACGGGTCCATCACGACTACAAGGGGCGAAAGTGCGTGCAACCGATTTGCGTGCAGGTGCCGCGCTTGTCGTCGCTGGATTAATGGCCGAAGGGGTTACAGAAATTACAGGATTAGAACATATTGATCGCGGCTACAGCAACTTAGTTGACAAACTTGTCAACCTTGGCGCTACCGTTTGGCGCGAACAAATGACAGAACAAGAAATCGAGCAACTGAAGAACACATAATGCACCAAAGGGGAGAGGGAGAAACGATGGAAAGAAGTTTATCAATGGAGCTTGTCCGCGTCACAGAAGCGGCTGCATTAGCTGCAGCCCGCTGGATGGGGCGCGGGAAAAAAGACGAAGCAGACGAAGCGGCCACGTCTGCGATGCGCGACGTATTTGATACGATTCCGATGAAAGGAACGGTCGTCATCGGTGAAGGGGAAATGGACGAAGCACCGATGCTATATATTGGGGAAAAGCTCGGCAACGGGTACGGTCCGCGCGTTGATGTGGCGGTTGATCCGCTTGAAGGAACGAACATTGTCGCTTCTGGTGGATGGAACGCGTTAGCGGTCGTCGCTGTGGCGGATCACGGCAATTTGCTTCATGCGCCAGATATGTACATGGACAAAATTGCGGTTGGGCCAGAAGCGGTCGGCATGATCGACATTAACGCTCCAATTATCGATAATTTAAAAGCTGTTGCCAAAGCGAAAAATAAAGATATTGAAGACGTTGTGGCGATCATTTTAAATCGTCCGCGCCATGAGCGCATCATTGCGGAGTTGCGTGAAGCAGGAGCGCGCATTAAGCTCATTAATGACGGCGATGTTGCCGCAGCGATTAATACAGCGTTTGACCATACAGGGGTAGACATTTTATTTGGGTCAGGAGGCGCTCCAGAAGGGGTGTTAGCCGCTGTGGCGCTCAAATGTCTCGGCGGGGAAATACAAGGGAAGCTATTGCCGCAAAACGATGCGGAACTCGAGCGATGCAAAAAAATGGGGTTAGATGTAAACCGTGTATTGCGTATGGAAGATCTCGTAAAAGGGGACGACGCCATTTTTGCCGCAACGGGTGTAACGGACGGAGAATTGTTGCGCGGTGTGCAATTTAAAGGGACATACGGCGAGACGCATTCCGTTGTCATGCGCGCGAAATCAGGTACCGTTCGTTTCATTGAAGGTCGCCATAGCTTAAGGAAAAAGCCGAACCTCGTCATCAAATAATCGCGAGATGCGCGAACTTTTCGCGCTCTCGCTCTTTTTCTATTGATTGACAACATAAAAAAAGGGTAAAATAATCATGTTACGTTTCTTCTCGTAATCATCTTTTCATCTTCGCTGTTTCCATCCAAAAGAGCAATTCATGAAAATTAAATAAAAGAGTGGTGTAAGTATGGAGTTAGGAGATTTAACGATTGCAACGCTAGAAAATATGACGATTAAAGAGCTATATGAATTAGCTCGCCAATACAAAGTTTCGTATTACAGTAAACTGACAAAGAAAGAATTGATTTTTGCCATTTTAAAAGCGCGCGCTGAACAAGACGGCCTCTTTTTCATGGAAGGCGTGCTTGAAATTATTCAATCAGAAGGATTCGGTTTTTTACGTCCAATTAACTATTCCCCTAGTTCGGAAGATATTTATATTTCCGCATCGCAAATTCGCCGCTTTGATTTGCGCAACGGTGATAAAGTATCAGGAAAAGTGCGCCCGCCAAAAGAAAATGAACGGTATTTCGGCTTACTGCACGTCGAGGCAGTAAACGGTGAAGACCCAGAAATTGCGAAAGAACGCGTTCACTTCCCGGTGCTGACACCGCTTTATCCGAACCGACAAATGAAACTAGAAACAACACCGGACAAGCTATCTACTCGCCTCATTGATTTGATTGCTCCGATCGGATTCGGTCAGCGCGGTTTAATTGTTGCGCCTCCGAAAGCGGGAAAAACGATGTTGTTAAAAGAAATTGCCAACAGCATTACAACGAACCATCCAGATGTTGAACTTATCGTTTTGCTTATTGATGAGCGCCCAGAAGAAGTGACGGATATTGAACGTTCTGTATCGGCAGATGTCGTCAGCTCGACGTTTGATGAAGTGCCGGAAAACCATATTAAAGTGGCAGAGCTTGTGCTCGAACGTGCGATGCGTCTCGTTGAACATAAGCGTGATGTCGTCATTTTAATGGATAGTATTACACGTTTAGCGCGCGCATACAACTTAGTCATTCCGCCAAGCGGACGTACGTTATCGGGAGGAATTGACCCGGCCGCATTCCACCGTCCGAAACGGTTTTTTGGAGCGGCGCGAAACATCGAAGAAGGGGGCAGCTTAACGATTTTAGCTACCGCTCTTGTCGATACAGGTTCGCGCATGGACGATGTCATTTATGAAGAATTTAAAGGAACAGGAAATATGGAGCTTCATCTCGATCGTTCATTAGCGGAAAAACGAATTTTCCCTGCTATCGACATTCGTCGTTCTGGCACGCGAAAAGAAGAGTTATTAATTCCAAAAGAACATTTAGAAAAATTGTGGGCCATTCGTAAAACGATGTCAGATACCCCAGACTTTATTGAGCGATTTATTCATCGATTAAAGCAAACGAAAACGAACGAAGAATTTTTTGCGATGTTAGATGAAGAGTGGAAAACAGCCGGAAATTTAAAACGGTTATAAATGGATAGTTGCAAAACAGTGATACGATTGTTATAATTTTATCATGTGTGTTTTTCATTGCATATAAACTCTGTTTCGAAAAGATTCAGGGCGGAAGGAGATGAAATAAGATGAAAGCAGGAATCCATCCAAACTATAAAAAAGTGATGGTTAAATGCGCGTGTGGAAACGAGTTTGAGAGCGGTTCTGTGAAAGACGAAGTGCGCGTAGAAATTTGCTCAGCGTGCCACCCATTCTACACAGGACGTCAAAAATTCGCTTCTGCTGCAGGACGTGTTGATAAATTTAACAAAAAATACGGCCTTAAGTAATCCGTATGTCATGAAAACAGGCAAGCGAACTTTTTTCACTTGCCTGTTTTTTTCGTGAAAGTTTGAAAGAAAGGGGTCGCCCTGATGTATGTTATGAAGCAATCCGGCTGGCTAGAAGTCATTTGCGGAAGCATGTTTTCCGGAAAATCGGAAGAACTGATCCGCCGCGTACGACGCGCGCAGTTTGCGAAACAAGAAGTGAAAGTGTTTAAGCCAGCGATCGATAATCGATATAGCGAAGAAGCAGTCGTTTCTCATAATGGAACATCTGTTATTGCTATTCCTGTGTCATGTGCATCAGACATTCGAAAGCACTTGACAACGCATACAGACGTTGTCGCGATTGATGAAGTGCAATTTTTTGACGAACATGTCGTTGATGTTGTTCAACGGCTCGCCGATGAAGGATATCGCGTCATCGTAGCAGGTTTAGATCAAGATTTTCGCGGCGAACCGTTCGGCCCTGTTCCAACGCTGATGGCGATTGCTGAATCGGTGACAAAGCTACAGGCGGTTTGCACCGTTTGCGGTTCCCCTGCATCGCGCACACAGCGGCTCATTAATGGGCGTCCAGCATCTTACCACGATCCCGTCATTTTAATCGGAGCAAGCGAATCGTACGAACCACGATGCCGCCATCATCATGAAGTGCCTGATCATCCGGCGAAAATACAACAATTACAAATGAAAGAGCTCTCATGAAAAAAACGAGGGCTCTTTTTATTTGTATGAACTAGAAAAAGTTATTTGTTGAAAATGAATATTATTTTCATTTATAATAACATATATTCAAAACAGAGGAGGAATAGGAAATGTTTGTTCAAATGAAGACGATTATTGTAGCAGAAGGACATGGTGAGAAGATTGTCGAGCGATTTGCAGGCAAAGGTTTAATAGAACAACAATCGGGCTTTATCGATTTAAGTGTTCTTAAGAAAAAAAAGAGAAGAGGGGATGAAGAGTTTCTTATTATGATTCGCTGGGAATCCGAGGAAGATTGGAAAGCGTGGGAAACGAGCGAAGCGCATCTAGCTGGTCATAAAGCTGAACGTGGGAAGCCCTCCCCTTCCTACATCATTGAAGGAAAACAAGATGTATATCACGTCCTCACGACAAAAAGTTGTGCTCAGTGAAGTAGTGTTTTTAGACGTGCAAAAAGCGGGATATTACCCGCTTTAATTTTGTAGCCCGCTGTTTTTTCTTGTAAGCAACATGTAAATTAAATAAGGAGAGCCAATAATAGAAGTGACTACACCAATCGGAATATCTGCTGGTGCTAGTATGTTTTTCCCAATCATATCGGCTACGAGTAAAAGTGTCGCCCCGATAAGAGCTGATAGAGGTAGTAAACTGTAATAATTCGGACCAATTAAACGTCGGGCCAGATGTGGGGCTAATAATCCAACGAAAGAAATGCCCCCTCCGACTGCTACGCAAGCACCAGCTAGAGCGGCGGATATACAAAGCAAAAATCTTCTCTGGCGTTCGACATGAACACCAAGTGCGATTGAAACGGATTCGCCCAATTGAAATATGTTCATTGCTTTTGCCTGCCAAAATGAGATGGGGAGTAAAATGACAATCCATGGAACAAGCGCCCAAACATATTTCCATTGAGCTCCCCAAATACTTCCTGTTAGCCAAATAGTTGCTTTCTGGAAGTCTCGCGGATCCATTTTCATTTGAAAAATGATTAATAGCGCTCCGCACAAGGCGTTAATTCCAATGCCAACGAGCAAAAGGCGATTAGGTTCAATACCTTTTTGCCATGACAATATATAAATGATTATAGCAATAGTAAGGGCACCTACAAAAGCAAACATAGGAAGAAAAAAAGGTGAAGTGAAATATTTTCCATGTAAAAAATAAATGCATAATACAACGGTCAATCCAGCTCCAGCATTGATACCTAAGATTCCCGGATCTGCAAGGGAATTTCTTGATAGCCCTTGTAATATGGCACCAGACAAAGCGAGTCCTGCACCGATGAGAAGAGCCATTATCATTCTTGGAAGACGAAGTTGGAACAAAACAAGCTCTTGTTTCGCCGTTCCGTTTCCAATCAATGTATTGAGAATATCATGAAAACTGATCGCAATCATTCCAGTAGACAAACTAATGATAAAAATGAAAATAATTAGAAATACGAAAATCAAAAACCATTTCATTGCACGAGAGAACGTAAGCCACCAATCCATTATATGCTCCTCCTTTTGCGACGGGCGAGATGAAGTAAAATAGGCACCCCAAGTATGGCAGTAATGGCGCTTACCGGTGTTTCAAAAGGGGCATTGATCATTCGAGCTAAAACATCTGCAGTTAATAAAAGCAGCGCTCCTGCTATGGCGCTACTAGGCAAAATCCATTTATATTCATGACCGACGAACAGTCGTACAATATGCGGAATAATTAAGCCGATAAAACCGATTGTTCCTGCGATCGAGACAGCAACACTTGATAGGAGGATGACAGCGATTAAACCGATCACTCTCGTCTTATGATTTGATTGTCCTAAACTTATAGAAGTTTCCTCTCCGAGTGAGAGAAGTGTTAATGGACGACTGATCCATAAGGACAAGGTAAGACCAATGAGAACGATAGGAATTAAAATATATACATGATCCCACTTAGTTCCAGATAAACCACCTGAAAACCAAAAGCTAACATCTTGAGCAACTTGAAAATAGAGAGCAATGCCTGTTGATAAGGCGCTAAATAGCGTACTTAAAGCAACCCCTGCTAATGCGATTGTCACAGGTGAAAATTTTTCTTTAGAAATATTTGAAAATACAAGAATTAATATCGAGGCAATTGCTGAACCGACAAATGACCATCCTAAAAGCATCCAATAAGAACCGGATGATAAAATGGCAAAGCAAAGAGCGATGGCGAGTCCTGCTCCTTGTGTAACGCCAATAATGGACGGATCAGCTAATGGATTTCTAGTTACTCCTTGCATAATGGCACCAGCTACAGCTAACGCTGCCCCAATAAACAAAGCGGCAAAGGCACGAGGCAGACGAACTTCCCAAACTAGCTGATGCTTTATGTTATCAGGCTGAAAAGACACGATTGCGTCTATCAGAACATGGAGGGGAATCGCTACCGCTCCTAGTCCAACAGACAACAGAAAAGATAAAAAAACAAGAAAACTTCCTGTTATACACCAAGTTATCGGATGATTAAATCCTTTTTTAAGAATATTTTTTGGAATGACCATTTTTGCCACCTCAAAAACTTTTGTTGAAAATGATTATCATTTATATAAATTCTTTATTAGTCTACTATCATTTTTTGTTCTTTGTCAATCATTTTCAAGAAAGGAAGGTTCTATTAGTGACCTACGTTTTATTTCATGATTGTATAAAAGTTTCATACACGGAAATAAAAGAAGGGGAAAAGAAAGAGTTTCAAGAAGGAAGTCATCTTTTATACGTATCATCCGGACAAGGGCAATTAACACAGGGGGAGAAACAGATGCTGCTTGTTGAGGGGATGAGCGTCATTGTGGAATCTCCTTGTTTGTTAACTTCTTCTTCTGAAAGCATGGATGTATACATTTTAGATTGTCACCAACAATCAAAATGGCTCGTTCCGTTTCGAGATGTTGTGTTTGCAAGGCAGTCACCTATAAAAATGGTTCCAATTTGGAAGGAGTTACTGAGAATCCAAAAAAGTAGCGTTTTGTCTGAGCAATGTCGATTTCAATCTTTAATCTGGAAGATGCTTTCAATGATAACAGACTATATGAAAATGGATGGAATTGAACAAGCTAGTCAATATATTCGACAGCATTTGCACGAGACGATATGTGTATCGGATCTAGCTAATCGCATAGGGATGACATCCTCTTCTTTTGCGCGCGTTTTCCGTCAAAAAACTGGAGTGTCTCCGAAGGAATTTATTCATCAAGAACGGATGAAATTAGCTAAGAAACTAATGATTCAGGAAAAGGGGATAGCATTGAAAGAAATTGCACTTCGAATTGGTGTGCAGGACGAGTTTTATTTCAGCCGACTATTTAAAAAAAGAGAAGGAGTCGCTCCGACAATTTTTATGAAACGTGCTCAGAAAAGGATAGCGATCATTAGCCAACTTTTACTACAAGATCATTTATTATCGTTAGGAATACAACCAGTTGCGGCTCCTGCATATCCGACAGAATTTTCCCACGGACTCCCGTCCTACTTATGTCGCGGTCTCGAAGGAACGTTATTATTAAACGCTGAAAAATATTTTAATCGGGAAGAAGTGTTGAGAACACAACCTGATATGATCATTAAAACACCACTTCGTCAAGATGCAGAACAGTCCGCATTATGGACACAGCAAACACATGTGCATCATATCCCTTTTCAGTCGACTTGGGATGCTTATTTGCAGAAAATTGCTTATATCGTAGAAGAAGAACAAAAAATAGAGTCAATCATTGAAGATATTCAACAATTAGAGAGTAGAGCGAAAGAGATACTTCGTCCATTGTCTAGCGTTGGAAAGTGGTCTGTCATTTGGGTTCGTGCAAACGAAGTGCGCTTATATGGCAAAACAGGTCACGCCTTTTCAGATTTGTTTTTTCAAAAACTCGGTTTTGAACCAGATGATTGTTTGCCGGATAAAAGTTATAGGGTCATTCAAGTCGAAGATCTTGCTTACATGAATCCTGATCGAATATTAATTCTTTGGAGTCATGAGAAAGATGTACAAAAACTAGTAAACAACAAAGAGTGGAAAAAGATCGACGCAATAAAAAATCGAAATGTTTACTATCCTAACAGTATAGAATGGGATCCTTGGGGACCGTTAGGGAGAAAGCATATGATTAATCATATGGTAAACTTTTTCAAAAAATATATAAAGTAAAATATAACAATAAAACCATCAAATAGTTTATTTTGTCCATGCGAAAAAGCGAATATATCCATGTTCAACGTTAGTTGCCACAGTTTAATATTAAAAATGAATTTCATTTTCATTTATTTTTAGGAGGATGGTTATGAAGCGTTTATTAACTTCATTTAGTATGCTGGTGATCGCTTTGTTACTTGTTCTAGTCGGATGTGAAGCCAAGGAACAAGCAAGCGGTGAGCCGAAGGAGGAAACAAAGAAAACTCGTACTGTGGAGCATTTGATGGGAAAAACAGAAGTGCCGTTAAACCCGAAAAAAGTAGTTGTTTTATCGCATGTGTCATGGGAAGGTTCGCTCGTTTCTGTAGGTGTAAAACCGTATGCAGTTATGGCGTATGACAACGAATTTCCGCCACACTTAAAGGACGAACTTGAAGGGGTTAAGGCCTTGCCGTATGCAGATGAATTCAGTCCTGAACAAATTATAGATTTAGATCCAGATTTATTAATTATTAGTGATCGCTACAAGCCTTTATACGATCAATTAGCAGACACCATTCCAACCGTTGTCATCGAAGTAGGGGGAGACTGGAAAGAAGATCATCTAAAAATTACAGAAGCAGTTGGAAAATTGGAAGAAGGAAAAAAAGTAATTGAGGATTTAGAAAAAGAGGCGAAAGAAATCGGTAAACGCATTAAGGAGAAAGTTGGAAACGAAACATTTATGGCGGTAGCAATTGGTAAAAAAGATATTCGTGTCTTCGGAACGAAAAATCATGCTGTAAACGCATTGTTATTTGATGATTTAGGATTAACCCCTGCGGAAGGTTTGCCGGAAGACTTTGGTGAAAACGTTTCTATTGAAGGGCTAGTAAAATACAATCCAGATCACATTATTGATATTACATATTTTAACAGCGGAGAGTTTTATGATACTGTGACAAAAGGAGAAGTTTGGAACAGTTTGAAAGCTGTTAAAAATAATCACGTTTACACACTCACTACTACATGGGGATTTTGGGATCCAATTGAGCGGAAAAAAGGATTAAAAGAGATTGAGAAAATGTTGCTAGGTGAATAATCTCTAGTCAAGGTCGTTCGTTATATGAACGATCTTGCCTTCTTTATTTACCAAAAAATTTTTGTGTTAATTGAGAATCACTATCGTTTCATCTGGAGGGATTGAAATATTTCATGAACAAATCATCTAAACAAGTTGCTGAGCAAGCGACGCTTCAAGCGTTTTTGAATAGTTACCTGCGCGAAGTCGATGCGGGAACATGGTTTGATGTGAAAGAGTGGGGAAAGAAAAACAAGGTGAACATGATGCCAGACATTATGCATGTGCTTGAATTGACATTGTCAAATCAAAACGTTCGGCTCGCTATTGAAGTGAAGTACAAGTCTTTTGTCGGCAGACATATATTTGGACACGTATTGAAATATGTGTTTCAGACGAAAGAATGGAAAGTAGAACATGCGCTTTCTGTTATATTGATGTTCATTCAGGAGCTCAACTCTCAAAAAGGAAATTCATTATCTTCCAGCTATGATGAACTACTTTTTCGGCTAATTGACAGCTACCAAACGATGAGCCTATATATTGAAAAAAGGAGAAATGACGGGGAATTTTTATATTCTGCTCAAAATCGTTTCATCGAAACCGAGCAGTCGCTCCTATTTGGACATTGGTTTCATCCGACCCCTAAAAGTCGGCAAGGTATGCCTACGTGGCATCAAGAGCAATTTTCGCCAGAATTGAGAGGGGTATTTAAGTTACATTATTTTAAGGTGAAGCGAAACTGGGTTAAAGAAGAATCTGTTGCCGCCCAGCGGGCAAGTGAGCTAATCAAAGAATCATTAGTTAAGCAACAATTGATTATTCCGACCGAAGATGACGAAGTAATTATACCTTTGCATCCACTACAGGCGCAATGGCTGTTGGAACAAGCAAACGTTCAAAAAAAGATCGAAGAAGGGGTATTAGAAAGTATCGGATTGCTAGGACGCTCATACGCGCCGACCTCTTCTATACGAACGGTCTATCATCCGGAAGACGATTGGATGTACAAATTCTCTATACCTGTTAAAGTGACGAATTCGTTGCGAGCCAATCGTCTTCATGAGCTAAAGGCTGGGGTCGTGATGGCAAGATTAGTTAAGAAAATCAGTTTTTTTCAAAAATATCCTTCATTTCGAATCATTCAAGACCCAGCGTATATAACCGTTGATTTTGGTGATGGAAAAGAGTCTGGATTTGAAGTCATTATTCGTTCTAATTGTTTTAAAGCTGGAAAAGATAAAGGAATTACCTCCATTGCGGCTTTTGTCCAAGACCCGCTGCCACCATTTGAATCGAGGTTGAAGCGACTTATATGCGAACTGGCAAATAAAGAATGCACTACGATTGAAGAGGTGAGCACTCGCTGGTTTCAGCAATATTTCTCTTGTGCGATCATACCTCTTATTCGTCTCTATGATGAATATGGGATCGCGCTTGAGGCCCATCAACAAAACAGTGTCCTTGATATTTCGTCAGGCTATCCGACCGCATATTATTTTCGAGACAATCAAGGATATTATTTATCGGCGTTGCACAAAGAGGATCTGCTCTCCATCGAACCGTCTCTAGTCGAGACGCCGGAACTTTTTTATGATGAATGTATCATTCAAGAGCGTTTTGCGTATTATTTATGTTTCAATCAGCTCTTTTCCGTTATTCATCGTTTCGGTGCTGATGGGCTCGTTCGGGAGGAAGCGCTCGTTGAATGGGTCATTCATCAACTTCGACGGCTAGAACCGAAACTAACAGGGGCTGGGAAAAGGTTTGTGCAGTATTTGTTGTATGAGCGAAACATTCCGTGTAAAGCGAATTTATTGACGTGTTTTCATGGCGTTGATGAGTTGATGTCACAGTTCGAACAAGCGGTTTATACGGAGATAGAAAATCCATTGGCCGCCAGCGCATGGAAAAAGGAGGAACAGTATGAGCCAATCCCAGCGAGCTCTCACTAAGTCGACGCTTCGGGTAAGAAGGCAATTGATGGAAGCTATTTTATTTGAACAGCTCATCCCGTATAATGAAAAACCTCTTTCTGATGATAATGAATTTGTTTATCAATTGGGCGATCGGAATCGAATGTTTCAATGTATTGGAAAAAGAATGTCGTTTGATCGCATTCGGCTGCATGATGACATTTACATGGTGGGAGAGGATCGTTCCATCCGACCGACAACGATTGAGGACATCGTCGAAGAGTTGACGGCCGATTCGAGTGTGAAAAATCAGTTGATGTACGAACTCGAACAGACGATACAATTGAGTGATTGGACGGAAAAACATGTTGATATTCCAAAATCAAGGAGGCATTTATCATACGAACAGTTAGAGTCGTCCATTACGGAAGGACATCTGTACCATCCTTGCTATAAAGCGCGATCCGGATTTTCCTTGTCTGATCATCAAGCTTTCGGACCAGAAGGAAAACGTCCATTTAAGCTTTATTGGGCGGCGGCAAGAAGAAAAGATGTGCAACTATGTTTCCCGCAAGACGAATCGCTTTTTTGGGAGGAAGAATTAGGGAGCAGCCTCTATCATCATTTATCGCAAACCCTCTTATCTCTAGGCGGAAATTTGAAAGAGTATACATTCGTTCCAATTCATCCGTGGCAGTGGAAGGAATTGCAGATGATTGGGATTCAACCATTGATCGAAAGAAATGAGCTCCTCCTATTAGGGCAATGTGGGGATGACTACAGCGCTACGCAATCCGTTCGAACGTTATGGAATGTTGACAACTTAAAAAAAGCTTACATGAAACTGCCGATGAACATGATTAATACTTCTTCGCTTCGAACGCTGGCGCCTCATACCGTATGTGCGGCACCTCTTCTTTCCGATTGGCTTCAGTCGATTGTTTTTTCTGACACTTTTTTACAAAAAGAGTGTCGCCTCGTTCTTTTGAAAGAATACGCAAGCGTTGCGTTTGAACGAAACGATCATCCAGAACTCAACGGACAAATCGGAGCGATTTGGCGGGAAAGCGTGCACCTTTATTTAGAAAGCGACGAGAAAGCCGTACCGTTTACAGCACTTATGATGACGGAACAAGACGGCCGCTTATTCGTGGATGAATGGTTGAAGGAATACGGAACGGAAAGATGGATCAAACGGTTTTTAGAGGTTGCGGTTCTTCCTGTATGGCATTTATTGGTCGCTCATGGAATTGGCATCGAAGCGCACGCTCAAAACATGATTTTATTTCATGAAGACGGATGGCCGATGCGCATCGCCCTTCGTGATTTTCATGAAAGTGTGGAATATGTTCACGATTACGTGGTGAGGACGGATTTAGTTCCGAATTTTCGAGAGATTCATCCGCGGTTTCAAAATGGGTGCGATGATGAGTATTATTGGATGTCGTCGATTGAGGCGCTAAGAGAACTTGTGATGGATACATTGTTTGTGTTCCATTTAAGCGAGGTGTCTTACGCATTGGAGGAGCACGGTTTGTTTTGCGAACATAAATTTTGGTCGCTTGTTCGCGAAATCATAGAAAAGCATATCGGTCGTTTTTCTCATTTAAAAGAGCGGCATGCTATGCTCCATCCATCTCAACCGAAAATTTTCGTGGAATCGCTTTTGCGAAATAAAATCCAAAAAGGCCATCATCGTCATATCGTTACCAATGCGCTTGCCATAGAATCACAATAAGCAAAAAGGGGTCGAACGACATGCTTTACATAAACGATCGTTATTATACAGAAGAAGATTTAAAATCATACTACACGTCTTTTGAAAACATAGCTGCTTTAAAAAACGGCGGGCGGTTGCGAATTGCCGTATGCACAACAAACGTTTTGGAGTGGCTTGCTTTGTTCTTTTATATAAAAGGCAAAGGCGGTTCCGTTGTCCCGATTCATGCGTCATCTCCAAGACAAGCTGCTATTCGTATTGCAAAAAAGGCATCTAGCCATCTCTTGATTGATCAATCCGTTTCATCCATTGTCCATTTAAGTGAAGCGAAATTAGAAGAGGAGGGAAGGCTTGTTCAGTTCAGTTCTGGAAGTACGGGCGCGCCGAAATGCATTGAGCGCACGTGGCTTGAAGTGGAAAAGGAAGTGGATGAATACGTCAAGCGCTTACCCGTCGGTCGTGAAACGACTCCGATTATTGCTTGCCCCGTCACCCATTCTTATGGGCTGATAAGCGGTGTGATGACATCATTGAAAAGAGGAATTGAGCCGATCATTATCGCAAGCATGAATCCGAAATATATTTTGCGGAAGTTAAGGGAGTACCCAAACCATTTATTATATGCTTCACCGTCTTTGCTTTATTCGCTTGTTTCTCTCCTTACAAAAGGAGAAAGGCTTCACATGGTCATGACATCTGGAGCGCTTATGCCATCGAGCTGGCTTGCATCTTTGAGAGCAGTGAGCGACCAAGTTTTTCAACAGTATGGTTGTTCTGAAGCCGGATGTGTAGCAATCCAGTTGAGTGTGACACATCCCCAGCAAATGGGGATTCCTTTATCCCATGTTCGGGTGCGTGCCGGGGAAATCGATAGACCGAGCGAGATTATAGTAGAAACAGAGAATAAAACCATTCATACAAACGATCTCGGATATTTTGCGGAGGATGGTACGTTACATTTCGTTTCTAGAATCGATGATGTCATTAATGTCGCTGGCTTGAATGTTTATCCGCAAGAGGTTGAGGATGTTCTAATGGAAGAACCTAGGGTGAAGGAAGCGATCGTTTATAAAAAAGCAGATTTATATGCGGGGGAGCGTGTGTGTGCGCTATTTACATCCTATAGCCCCGTTAGTGAGATGGAATTAAGAAAATGGTGCCAAGCAAGATTGGCTCCCTATCAAATTCCAGTTGAATGGAAGGAAGTGATCGATATTCCAAAGCTCGCAAACGGAAAAGTGAACAGAAAGATGTTAAGCGAGGTGCACGTATGAGAAGAGATGAAGCGATACGAGCGATTTATAACATACTAAAGGAAAAAATGAACATAGCCACGTTATCACTTTTTGGCGAATCAGCCCGATTAAATGAGGATCTTTATTTAGATTCTGTCATGGTGCTGCAATTGATTCTTCATTTGGAATTAGATTTAGGAATCGATATCCCGGATGATGTTTTAAGACCAAACGATTTTCATACAGTAGCTAGCCTTGTTGGTTTTTTAGAACGGTTGCAAAACGAAAAGGAAATGGAGGAAGCGCATGATTAAGGTGCATTGTTTTGTAAGTTGTGTCTGTGAAGTTATAAAAAAAACGGAAGGAGTCGACCATCGCCCTTATTATTTTGGGGTATGGGATGCCGATTTTGACGTGTTAGAAAATTATGTTTTAACTTATCATTCTAATAATATTGATCATGCTTTTTTTACACAATGGTACGAAATGTTGTATGGAATTAAAATTCATAAATGGTACGATGAGAGTGGTTCGAAAGAGGAGAATATAGGAACGTTGTTGCGGCTTCTCGAACATAAGTCGCCACACCGCTATGTTATGGTGATGCTTGATTTATCGCTATTACCGGAAAGGGTAAATAAGTTTCATCATTGTCCGTTTCCTCATTATGTCATGCTAGAGGCGACTGAGGATGAAAAGGAATGGTGGATGTATGACCCAGATTTTCGCTGGGAAGGAATATTACCTAAAGAACGTATTTTGGCTGCTGTGAGAGAACCGTCTGTCGGAGGAGGATATTATTTTGATGCAAAAGGCATCATTCCCCCGTCAAACGAAACGATTCAAGCATATTTCAATACATGTCTGAAGCTTCATGAAAACCCGATGACAGCTGCGGTCAGAAAAATTGTCGAAGCTTATGCGATAGGAAGTGAAAAAGAGTGTCTATCTCAACTGACGGTTGCCTTAAAACAGTTGCCGGTATTAGCGATACGAAAATATGCCTATGAACACGCTTTTGCGTACTTTTCCGAGCAACTTGCGAGAAGCACAGAAGAGTTTGAAGCGTGGTGCGATGAAATCGAGTTGCTTGTAAAAGGATACACAACGATTCAATATAGAGCGATGAAACTGGCTATGACGAAAGACTTAAAGTTATTAGATATTATTTTCCAAAAAATAGACGAACAAGATGAACGAGAATTGAAAATTAAGCGAGGGCTTCTTGAATATTTTCAAGCATGGCACGATAGAGTTTCGTGTTTCGGTGAAGGGAGACTGGGTTCATGAATGTATCTTTTTGCACAATATCTTTTCGCCACCATCTATGCTCGATTTTTGATTTGGTAAAGTGGGGGAAAGAGAAGCGCTTTCAAGGTATAGAAATGTGGGGAACTCATGCGAAGTACTTAGCTGAAGACCCTTTTTTTGATTTTGATTTTTTTCACTCTTTCGGGTTAAAGACGACCATGATTAGCAGCTACATTCCGCTGCAAGCGGCTCGTTATGAACTTGAAGAAACGATTCGTGTCTTAACGAGGCTTTGTCAACGATTTGATACAAAAAAACTTCGTATTTTTGCAGGGCAAAAAGGAAGTATACATACGGGTGAACAAGAGCGCAGGGAAATTGTAGAAAGAATCCGCATGCTCTCTCAATATGTTCACGAACGCGGAATTGAGTTGCTCGTTGAAACACATCCACACACATTAGCAGACAACGTTCCGTCAACGATCCGACTAATCGAGGAAGTCAACCATCCCGCATTCAAAATCAACTTCGATGTTTTGCATGTATGGGAATCGGGTGCGGATCCAATCGAAGCCATTCGGCAGATTCGTCCGTTTATCGCTCATTTTCATCTAAAAAATGTGACATCAAAAGACCGATTGTTCGTTTTTGAACCCGCCAACGTATACGCGCCAACAGGTACAAGAAAAGGAATGGCTCCTCTTTTTGAAGGGGTCATCAATTATAAGGATATTTTGTCTGAGTTGATTACATTCACCAAAGATATTGATGTATCTCTTGAGTGGTTTGGCTCTGACGTTAAAAAGGTGCTCGAATCCGACAGACAGCAAATATACAATCAACTTGAACAATTAAAAGATGAGGCTATTTATACTTAGGTGATTAAGCATGAACTCATAAGAATGGATGACATATATTTCTTTCGTATATGATCCCATTTTATCCATGTTTTAATTTGGGACGTGTTTCTCTCCAAAGTTATAGGTAAGTACATAGACATCTGATAGTCGTTTAAAGGGGTGTTCCAAAAGCAATGGAATGCCCTTTTTATATAAAAACCGTTTAGTTTCAAGAGGACTTTCTCTTTTGATAAAAATGTAGTATAATTATTAATTAGACTGTGTATGGAACAAGAATAGGGGTGAATAGTGTGTTTGACCGTCTTGAAGCGGTAGAAGCCCGTTATGAAAAATTAAATGAACTATTAATGGATCCAGAAGTATTAAATGACCCGAAAAAACTACGTGATTATTCAAAAGAACAGTCCGATTTAGCGGAGACGGTACAAACGTATCGCGAATATAAATCGGTGCGTGAGCAGTTGGCGGATGCGAAAGCGATGCTTGAAGAAAAGCTTGATCCGGATATGCGCGACATGGTGAAAGAAGAAGTTAGCGAACTAGAAGAACGTGAAGAACAGCTTGTTGAAAAGTTAAAAGTATTGTTGCTTCCAAAAGATCCGAATGACGATAAAAACGTCATTATGGAAATTCGCGGAGCGGCAGGTGGAGAGGAAGCGGCGCTTTTTGCAGGCGATTTATATCGCATGTATACGCGCTATGCCGAGTCGCAAGGATGGAAAACAGAAGTGATTGAAGCACATCCGACAGGACTTGGCGGCTATAAAGAAATTATTTTCATGATTCAAGGAAAAGGGGCATATTCGAAATTAAAATTTGAAAACGGTGCCCATCGTGTTCAGCGTGTACCAGAGACGGAATCAGGCGGACGCATTCATACGTCAACGGCGACAGTCGCTTGCTTGCCAGAAATGGAAGAAATCGAAATTGAAATTAACGAAAAAGATATTCGTGTCGATACGTTTGCATCGAGCGGTCCGGGCGGGCAAAGCGTCAATACGACGATGTCAGCCGTTCGTTTAACCCACATTCCAACAGGCATTGTCGTGTCTTGCCAAGACGAAAAATCGCAAATTAAAAATAAAGAAAAAGCGATGAAAGTATTGCGTGCGCGCATTTACGATAAATATCAACAAGAAGCGCGTGCAGAATACGACCAAACGCGCAAACAAGCGGTCGGAACAGGCGATCGTTCCGAGCGGATTCGCACGTACAACTTTCCGCAAAATCGCGTCACCGATCATCGGATCGGATTGACGATTCAAAAACTTGATCAAGTGTTAGAAGGAAAATTAGATGAAATTATCGATGCGCTCATTTTAGACGATCAATCGAAAAAGTTGGAGCAAGCGAACAATGAGCAGTAAAATATATGAAGTCCTCCAATGGGCTTCTTCTTTTTTCCGAGAGCATGGGAAGGAAGAAACGGCAGCGGAATGGTTATTGCGTCATCATTTACACATGACGCGTGCGCAACTATTCGCCAATTTGCGCGAGCCGATCGATGAAACGTGCAAACAAACATTTATGGCGGATGTAAAAAAACATGCGCTACAAAATATCCCGATTCAATATTTAATCGGATACGAACAGTTTTACGGACGGACGTTTATCGTCAATGAACAAGTATTAATTCCGCGCCCAGAAACAGAAGAGCTTGTTTCTCATGTGCTTGCCCGAACAACCGAAAAGCCGCTTTCCGTCGTTGATGTCGGAACAGGAAGCGGAGCGATTGCAGTGACGTTGTCGTTAGAGCGACCAACGTGGCATGTGTACGGTGTGGACATTTCTGCTTCATCGCTTGAAGTGGCGAAGCGAAATGCCGAGCAGCTTGGCGCTCGCGTTCATTGGTTAGAAGGGGATTTACTGCAACCGATCATCGACCGTGGCATACGAGTGGATGTTGTCGTTTCTAATCCGCCATACATTCCAGCACACGACATTCCGACGCTATCGCCTATCGTACAAAAAGAGCCGCTTCGAGCGCTCGTCGGTGGCGAAGATGGGTTGTTATTTTATCGTCGTTTAGCGAATGAACTTCCGTATGTCGTTACCCCACAGGCGCTTATTGCGTTTGAAATCGGTCACGGACAAGGGCAAGCGGTGCAAACGATGTTGCAACAAACATTTCCTTCGGCGCGCATTGACGTCCTGTTTGATATAAACGGCAAAGAGCGCATCGTCATCGCCGATCTCGCTTCCGAGTAACATCGGAAGCTTTTTAATTTCTATAAAGTATGCGAGAGTATCAAAAATTTTTGATTTACCATAGTTTCTTTTATCGTTTTTTTTTGTTATTTTTATTAAATTCACGTCTTAATTTCGGGTTCATACAGCATATCTAATACTGAGAAATATCTTACCTGGATGTTGCACAACGTGCTTTTCAAAGTAGGTAGGATGATCAATATTGGATCGTAATAACTATTCACTCCAATGACAGCGTGTCAACGTAAATAGGTATTTCCACTTATATACAGAACCCTGCGTAGCGGAAAGAAAGGGGTCTATTGTTTCGCCTGCTAACAGAAGACACAATGGGGGATCCAAACACTGTCTTGTGTTTTGTGAGTATAGAGACGATGCTTATTCTAATGCAAAATGATTGTGTGAACATTTCTTCATGAGATGTATCAAAGAAAGATGTACTCTTTGATCTTGATTTTGGAATATCTAGCGAAACACGATATACAAGGCGTGTACATAAATGCCGACAGTTTATAAAAAAAATGGGTCTTCACCATTTTCTGTGATTCCTACTCAATCCCAGAAACATGTTAGCTGGATGAAATGGGTTCATCAGTCAAGATCCTTCTTCCGCATACAGACCATGAAGTTGGTAGAATGGAAACAGTCAAGTGCTTTCCTTGACGGGTTCCATTCTACCAACTATCATACCGATAGCGGAAGAAGGGAGCGCTTAAGCACCCTGACTACCTATAGTGTTCCCTGTACACTTCAGAAATACACGCAACCGAAACCGTTCTAGATTTCGATAGCCATATGCCCGACGTTTGATGTTTTTGATCTTGTGATTCGTTCCCTCGATTCGGGCATTTGTATATGGGCACAAAAAGTAGGAAAGAATCGGCTCCTTCCACCTTTCAAGCGTGTTGGCTACTTCCTGAAAAGAAGCAAAAGGGCTCTGTTTGGCTAACTGAATCCATTCTTCCAAGCGTTCCTTTGCTTCGTTATATCCATCGGTTCGATAAAAATCCCGAAACAACTCTTTCAGATAATAAGCAATGGAAAGTAACGGATACTCCTCCAGGATATTGTCTAATCGAAGCCGTTGGTCCTTACGAAGCTTTTCACAGCCTTTTAAGAGGAGATATCGAGCCTTTTTCAATGGAGAAAATTCCTTTCTTGCTTGATCCAAGGCTTGTGTCACTTTTTGAACCACATGGTACTTATCGATGACAATCGAAGCAGATGGAAACAGGGCACGAACGGCCTTATGATAAGGTTCCCACATGTCAAGAATCACCGTTTGGACCCTTTCTTTCGACAGGACATTCTGGCTCAACAATTGGATGGCGGAGTCACATTGGCGATCGGCATGCATTCCCATGACCGATCCGGCTTTGGCATCCATCAATACGGTTTCATACTGATGTCCTTTTTTTACTGCGATTTCATCTAAGCTAAGCACCATCCCTTCTTGACAAGAGGACTCCGTTGCGGTTTGGCGCTCTTTTGCTTTTTTCGATGCGATGGAGTAGTAGATGCGTTCCAATGTCGTATATGGGATGTGGTGCTTTCGGCTAACCTCTTGAATGGTAGAGCCTTCACAAAGTTCATACAAGTGCTCACAAAATCGATTGGTGTAGTGTTGATTGGGTTGAATCGATTCCAAAGAGGCGGAAAACACTTGGGAACAATTCCAGCACCGATAGCGCTTTACCTTCACGAACAAGTACACGGGTTGATGGAAAATCGCCAAATCTCGTACTTTTCTTGTCCGTCTGTCGTGGACACAGGAAGTGGCAACCCCACAATGAGGGCAACGTTCCTGTGTCTCTGTTTTCTCTACATGAATCGCATAACCATAGGAAAGAAGTTCTTGTTTAATCACTTTAAATTCTGGCAATCCTAGCGGTATAGAAAGCACTTACGAGACCTCCTTGATGTTTATTTCACCGCTAACATTATTGCCAGGATCTCGTCAGTGCTTTCTCTTTTTTGTCAATAAATCACAAAATTTGGTGATGAACCATATTTTTTATCCAGATAAAATTAAATTCTCACATACTAATTATGGAAATAAAATAGTGTTCTCAGGTATAACATTAATGTACGATAGTATCAGGGGAAATATCTCGCCAGAGGATTCATTAATGAAATTTCAAAAAGTCATAAAGAACGAAATACAGGAGTGATTCGAGGTGGAATATTTGGCAATAGGATTCAATGTTGTTCTAGCAACTTTGCCACATATATTTGTAAGTAGTATAATAACAGCTTTGACTTTATTGAAAGATAATTATACTTTCAGGAAAAAAATAATCATCTTATTATTTAATAGTTTAGTGGTCATTTCCCCTGATATATTGAAAATAATAGGAATACTTTCAGGTCACTCTTTGTTGATGGTTCCAATACTAGCTTTTATTTTTTCGTTTATCTATTCTCGGCTAAATAATGAAAATAAATTCAAGACACTTTGGCTCATTTTTTCTTTAATTATCTTATTCGGACATCTTTTGCTTGACTTCATTGATAATGGAGCAGAATTATTTTATCCCTTTGTCAGAGATTCTATTGATTATACTTTGATTAATAAAATAGATTTAATTTTTATTGCGATTCTTATGACTTCATTTATTCTTCTGTTCTTTTATAAGAAAAAAATTATTTTTGTCATAACGTCATTTTCAATAATTGCTTTGTACCTAGGTATATTAATAGTTTCTAAAGAGTACCTGGAATACAATTTAAGAAAAGAGTTTAAAGATCAAGATATTGTTCTATTGATTACATATCCTGACCATGATTTTAATTGGGAATTTCAAGTAAGAACAAATAGATCAATTGTGGTTGGTAGATCCCCTATATACAAAACAGATATCATTATTGAAAGTAAAACAGAATTTTGACTAGGGAGTAAGTAACTTTGTTAGATCCTTCCTTTTCTTCTATCTCATTTTTTGTTTAATAAGAATAGAAATTCATAGTTTATCAACTTCTCTTTCTGGTTACACTGCATAACAAGAAAGGGGAGGTAAACGATGAACAAATACGTTATCATTTTATATATGACGATCGTGATGATTGGGGGCATTGTCACGATATATGGGCAACAAACAGAGGCGCAAAGCGATGTCGTGATCCCAAACGAAGCGGTACGGTTGCGCATTTTAGCAAATAGCGATTCACCAGAGGATCAAGCGTTAAAACGCGCGGTTCGTGACGCAGTAAATGAACAAATAACAACATGGGTTAGCGACTTAACATCATTTGAAGAAGCGAAACAAGTCATTGCCCAACATGTGCCAGACATTGAACAAACGGTCGCTCGCGTTCTTCGTGAGAAGAAGAGTGATCAGACGTACAACGTGACGTTTGGACGCGTGTCATTTCCGACGAAAATATACGGATCATATATATATCCAGCAGGTGAGTATGATGCTGTATTAATTACGCTTGGCAAAGGGGAAGGAGCAAATTGGTGGTGCGTCTTGTTTCCTCCGCTCTGTTTTCTCGATTTTTCCACAGGTGAAGCCGTTCGTCCTGTGGAAAAACAAATAGAGCAACAAGAACGAATCGATGAACAACCGCTTGTTGTGGAAGACGAACAGCAAATCGAAGTGAAATTTTTCGTTGCGGAAGTATGGAAAAAGCTTATTCAATAACATATCCACAAATTTATCAACAAAAACAAGCGACTTATTCACAATTTGTGGACAATTGTTGTGTATTTTGGGCGAATCTTTTATACTCATTGAAGAAAAAAGTTGTAAAATGCGTGTGGAATGTTGATAAAAAAACAAGCGATTTGAATATTTATTGAGGTGAAAACGTTGAAGACACATGTGTTTTTTGTGGATAAAAATGTGGATGATTTAAATACTTATCCACACATTTTGCAAGCTGCTTCGTATTTACAGCGAGGGGAACTTGTCGCCTTTCCGACAGAAACGGTATATGGTCTTGGGGCGAACGCGATGTCCACAACTGCTGTGGAAAACATTTTTGTTGCGAAAGGAAGACCGAGCGATAATCCACTGATTGTCCACATTGCGACAAAGGAGCAACTGCACGATATTGCCTGCGACATTCCTCCTGTCGCACACACATTGATGGAGCATTTTTGGCCTGGTCCACTAACGCTTATTCTTCCAAAAAAAGAAGCCGTTTCTCCACGTGTGACTGCAGGGTTGAACACGGTAGCCGTTCGCATGCCGAATCATCCGATTGCCCTTGCGCTCATTCAGGCAAGCGGTCTGCCTATTGCTGCGCCAAGTGCGAATCGTTCCGGAAGACCGAGTCCGACGACAGCCAAACATGTGCTTGATGATTTAGATGGGCGCATTGCGGCTATTGTCGATGGAGGGGCAACAGGAGTCGGGGTTGAATCGACGGTTATTGACTGCACGACAGCGATTCCGACGATTTTACGACCGGGTGGCGTAACAAAAGAGGACATTGAACAAGTGATCGGTGTTGTGGATATCGATCGTGCGCTTGTGGAAAAAGGGGCGGTGCCGAAATCTCCGGGAATGAAATATACACATTATGCTCCGAAAGCGCCGTTAATTGTCGTGAACGGTTCTTCGACATTTTTGCAACAACTTGTGAATGAAAAGCGCGCCAACGGCTTAAGAGTAGGAGTGTTGACGACGGAAGAACGTCGTCACACATATGAAGCTGACGTTGTCATTCCTTGTGGACGACGGAACGATTTGCGAACGGTTGCTCAACATTTATATGATGTGCTGCGAGCGTTTGATGAAACGAATGTCGATATCATTTATAGCGAGTCTTTCCCGAATGAAGGAATGGGTGTAGCCATTATGAACCGTTTATTAAAAGCAGCAGGTCATGAACAAGTTATGGAAAAATGACGTCTAAACGCCTTAGGATGTGCATATGTTAACGTGAAGGCACGTCCTAAGGGGGCATTCGTATGATTGGGGAAATGATCACATTAGCGATGATGGCATTTGCGTTAGGGATGGATGCATTTTCAGTCAGCCTCGGCATGGGGTTGCTTCGGCTTCGTTTGAAACAAATCGCCTATATTGGGTTAACGGTCGGTTTTTTTCATATCGTCATGCCTTTAGCAGGCATGATGATTGGGCAGCTATTATCTGTCCAACTCGGTCATATGGCGATGTATATCGGTGGGGGATTGTTGTTTATTCTTGGTGTGCAAATGGTCATCGCTTCGTTTCGTCATGAACAAGAACGTTGGCTGAGGCCTGTTGGCATCGGTTTATTTTTATTTGCATTTAGCGTCAGCCTCGACAGTTTTTCTGTCGGACTCAGTTTAGGGATTTACGGAGTACAGATCGTATTAGCGGTCATGTCGTTTGGGGTCACGAGCATGGTATTAACATGGATCGGTTTGCTTCTTGGGCGGCGCTTTCAACGTTGTTTAGGTACATATAGCGAGGCGCTAGGTGGCGCCATTTTGCTTTTGTTTGCATGCAAACTTTTATTTCCGCTATGAGCTGGGGCGTTTCCAGTTCTTTTTTCTTTTTGTATGAGTAAAATATTTTTTGCTCTATATTTTGTCCAACCGTTTGCTTTATAATAATAGTAAACATGTGGGAAATGATGCGAGGTGTGAATCAGTGAATCAAACGAACGTTTTGTTTGTATGCACAGGAAATACGTGCCGCAGTCCGATGGCAGAAGCGTTGCTAAAGCATAAACAGTTGCCGCATGTGCAAGTGAGATCAGCCGGCATTTTTGCGTTTGATGGAAGTGACGCTTCACAACATGCGAAAGCTGCGCTCGCTGAAAAAGGAATCGATATCGACCATCGTGCAACGTTATTATCGAAAGAACATATTGATTGGGCGACGTACGTGTTGACGATGACCGAAAGTCATAAACAACATGTGTTAGCGCGCTTCCCAGAGGCAGAAGGGAAAACGTTTACGTTACATGAATTTCTTGGGGACGATAAAGATGTCGTTGATCCATTTGGTGGCTCTATCGACGTGTATCGTCAAACGCGCGATGAGCTCGAACAAGCAATCGAAAAGCTACATGAAAAGCTATAAAGCAAGGGGGATGTATAATGGGGGGAAAATACACATTTAGCTTACAAAAAAAGCTAGCCATTTTTACAACTGTATTAGCAATTATTACGTATTCAACGAGCGCTTTTTACATTTATGTGCTTTACGACTACGTAAAACAATGGCTTCCGTTTAGTAAAAATACGTTTACAATTTTGACGTTGCTGCTCGGTATTTTTTGGTCAGGTGTCTTAGCGTATTTTGCAGCGCGCTTTATTACAAGACCGCTTTCTCAACTAGAACAAGCCGCGTTAAAAGCTGCGGAAGGTGAAATTGGACAAGATGTGCCTGTGCCAAAATCCGATGATGAAATTCGTTCGCTTGCGCTAGCGTTTAACGATATGTTGCGGAATTTGCGTGAAATGGTGCGCAACATTCAACAAAATTTTGCGCATACGAATGAAAAAGTAGTAGAGATGACAAACGTGTCTCGCGTCGCTGCGGAACAAGCGGAAAACATTGCGCGCACGATTGATGAAATTTCAAAAGGAGCGGACAATTCAGCGGTTGCGATGCAGACGACGGCAGAAGCGGTGGAAGATGTGTTAGCGATCGCAGGGAATGTACAACAAAAAGCGATGCAGTCTGAAAAGCTATCGACGGATATGGTCGAAACACTTGAACAAAGCCGTCGCGTCATCGGCTCACTTATTGTGGGCATTCAACAATTAGCGAAAAACAACGAAGCGTCATTACATGTTGTGCGGCGTTTAGAAGATCATGCGAAAGAAGTCGGACAAATTATTTCGCTCGTTGGAGATATTGCAGGGCAGACGAATTTACTAGCGCTCAATGCTTCGATTGAGGCGGCGCGTGCTGGTGAACATGGGAAAGGTTTTGCCGTCGTTGCGGAAGAAGTAAGAAAGTTGGCAGATGAAAGCGCCAAAGCGGTACAAGGTATTTCTGAACTCGTGCAAAACATTCAACATGAAGTAGGAAACGTCGTTAATCAAATTACAGAGCAAGTAAAAAAAGCGAATGACGAAGCGAAAAAAGGAAATGAAACAAATGAAGCGATTTCGCATATGAGCGCATCGATTCATGAAGTGGCAGAAGCGGTGAAACAAATTGCCCAACTTGTCGATGAACAAATGAAATACATTCAACAAACATCTGTTCAATCGCAAGAGGTTGCGGCGATTGCCGAACAAACGTCGGCCGGTGCTGAAGAAGTGACAGCGGCGACACAAGAACAAACAGCGGTCATTGAAAGCATGCGCGAGCTAGCGACAGAACTTGGAGAACAAGCAGAAAAATTAAAACAAACGATTGCCCGTTTTCGTTTATAAGCATAATAACGATTGCCCGTTTTCGTTTATAAGCATAATAAATGATGAAAAGACCGTCTCGACCCGTTAAAATGAAAAGAGACGGCTTTTTCTTTATAACGATAAGGAGGGGTTTAAACGTGAAAGTAGCGATTGCATCAGATCATGGTGGCATCCGAATTCGTGAGGAAATAAAACAACTAATGGATGAAATGGGGATCGAATATACAGACTTTGGTTGTGAGTGCGAGACATCGGTCGATTATCCAGATTATGCGTTGCCGGTTGCGCAAAAAGTGGCGAGCGGGGAATTTGACCGCGGGATTTTAATTTGCGGAACAGGAATTGGCATGAGCATCGCAGCAAACAAAGTGAAAGGAATTCGTTGTGCCCTCGTTCACGACGTATTTAGTGCAAAAGCGACGCGCGAGCATAACGACAGCAATATATTAGCGATGGGAGAGCGCGTCATCGGACCAGGATTGGCGCGAGAAATTGCAAAAGTATGGTTGACGACTCCGTTTGAAGGAGGCCGTCACGAAAAACGCATTCAAAAAATTTCTGCTTATGAAAACGAGCAATAAAGGTGGGAGTAGCGTGACGGACATGGAACGATGGCGCAATGAATGGCAAACGGCGCTAGCTGAGTTTCGTGCACAAGTGCCGCTAACGGACAAAGATGTGGTCGTCATTGGATGTAGCACAAGTGAAGTCATTGGGGAAAAAATTGGGACGGCAGGAACGATGGACGTGGCGGTCATGCTATTTCAAGAATTAAAACGGTGGCACGACGAAACAGGAGTACAGCTTGCGTTTCAATGTTGTGAACATTTAAACCGTGCATTAGTTGTGGAACGACAAACAGCTGTGACAAAGCAGCTTGACATCGTGACGGTCATTCCGGTTCGCAACGCTGGTGGAGCGATGGCGGCATATGCATATACGCAATTCCGTGATCCTGTCGTCGTTGAACATATTCGGGCAGATGCAGGCATCGACATCGGCGCTACATTAATCGGTATGCATTTAAAGCATGTCGCTGTCCCTGTGCGAACATCGATCAAACAAATTGGACATGCGACGCTCACATTTGCGAAAACACGACCGAAACTGATCGGGGGCGAGCGCGCCGTTTATTCACAAGAAAAGGCGAACAAATCATGTTCAATCGGTTAAATTTGTTCACTTTTTCATTTGAAAATGTGTTAAGATAAAAAAGAATATTCACACTTTAGGGGAGGATTGTCGATGAGTCGCTTGTCACAGCAAGATCCGCAAGTATTTCAAGCTATTCAAGATGAATTAAAACGACAACAAACGAAAATTGAATTAATTGCATCAGAAAACTTCGTTAGCGAAGCGGTCATGGAAGCGCAAGGATCGGTATTAACGAACAAATATGCAGAAGGATACCCGGGACGTCGCTATTACGGCGGTTGTGAACATGTTGACGTCGTTGAAGAGCTTGCGCGCGAGCGTGCAAAACAATTGTTCGGAGCCGAGCATGCAAATGTTCAGCCGCACTCAGGGGCGCAAGCGAACATGGCTGTATATTTTACCATTTTACAGCACGGTGATACGGTGCTTGGCATGAATTTATCACACGGAGGGCATTTAACGCACGGAAGCCCGGTTAACTTTAGCGGCATACAATACAATTTTATCGAGTATGGCGTCGATCCGGAAACGCACCGTATTAACTACGATGACGTTCGTGAAAAAGCATTAAAACATAAACCGAAATTAATCGTTGCTGGGGCAAGCGCATATCCTCGCACGATTGACTTTGCGAAGTTTCGTGAAATTGCCGATGAAGTAGGCGCTTATTTCATGGTCGATATGGCACATATCGCTGGGCTTGTCGCGGCAGGGTTGCATCCAAATCCTGTTCCGTATGCTCATTTTGTGACGACAACGACGCATAAAACGTTGCGCGGCCCACGCGGGGGAATGATTTTATGCCAAGAGCAATTTGCGAAACAAATTGATAAAGCGATTTTCCCAGGCATTCAAGGCGGTCCGCTTATGCATGTCATCGCTGCGAAAGCTGTCGCGCTCGGCGAGGCGTTGCAAGATGATTTCAAAACATATGCGCAAAACATTGTGAACAACGCGAAACGTTTAGCAGAAGCGTTAACGGCAGAAGGGTTTACGCTCGTCTCTGGCGGAACGGACAACCATTTATTGTTAATTGACTTACGTTCAATCGGATTAACAGGAAAAGTTGCTGAAAAAGTGCTTGATGAAATCGGCATCACCGTGAATAAAAATACGATTCCATACGATCCAGAAAGCCCGTTTGTCACAAGCGGTATTCGCATCGGTACAGCAGCCGTAACAAGCCGCGGCTTTGGTCTTGAGGAAATGGATGAAATTGCGCGCATCATTTCCATTGCGCTTAAACATAAAGACGATGAACAAAAATTAGACGAAGCGCGCCATCGCGTTGCAGCATTAACTGAAAAATTCCCATTGTACGTATAACGACAGGTGTCCCGACTGGGGCACCTTTTCTTCGGTTGAATCATCGTCTGTTTTTATGTAAAATTTACAAGAATGCATATAAAAAAGGAGCGATTGACATGAGTAAAGTGTACGTATTTGATCATCCGTTAATTCAACATAAGCTTACATACATTCGCGACAAACATACAGGAACAAAAGAGTTTCGGGAGCTTGTCGAAGAAGTAGCAACGCTCATGGCATTTGAAATTACACGCGATTTGCCGCTTCAAGAAGTTGAAATCGAAACGCCTGTCAGCAAGGCAAAAGCGAAAGTGATCGCGGGGAAAAAATTAGGCATCATCCCAATTTTACGTGCAGGAATCGGAATGGTTGACGGGATTTTGAAGCTTATTCCAGCCGCAAAAGTTGGACATATCGGCTTATATCGCGACCCAGAGACGTTAAAACCGGTCGAATATTACGTGAAACTTCCAACGGATGTTGAAGAGCGCGACTTCATTGTCGTCGATCCGATGCTTGCGACAGGTGGATCCGCTGTGGAAGCCATCCATGCGTTAAAAAAACGTGGCGCAAAAAATATTAAGTTTATGTGTTTAATCGCTGCACCAGAAGGAGTCGAAGCGGTGCAACAAGCGCATCCAGATGTCGATATTTATATCGCTGCGTTAGATGAAAAGTTAAACGATCACGGCTATATTGTGCCAGGTCTTGGCGATGCTGGAGACCGTCTATTCGGAACGAAGTAAGGTGGGCGTGATGAATAAACGAAAAGTGATGACCATTTTCGGAACGAGACCGGAAGCGATTAAAATGGCTCCGCTCGTTTTAGAGTTGCAAAAGTATGAAGACATTGAGTCGATTGTGACTGTGACAGCACAACATCGCCAAATGCTTGATCAAGTGCTCGATATTTTTGGAATTCAACCGGATTATGATTTAAACATTATGAAAGAGCGCCAAACGCTTGTCGATATTACGACAAGGGCGCTTGCTGGCTTGGACGATGTCATGAAAAAAGTACAGCCTGACATTGTGCTCGTTCATGGCGACACGACAACGACATTTGTCGCGAGTCTGGCGGCGTTTTACAACCAAATTGCAGTCGGACACGTGGAAGCAGGGCTTAGAACGTGGAATAAGTACTCGCCATTTCCGGAAGAAATGAATCGGCAATTGACGGGGGTATTAGCTGACTTGCATTTTGCCCCAACCGCGAAAGCCGCGGAAAATTTACGGGCAGAAAATAAGCCAGAGCACGCTATTTTTATCACAGGCAACACAGCAATTGATGCGTTAAAAACAACGGTGCGGAAGACGTATACGCATCCGATTTTAGAAAAAGTAGCGGGAAGTCGCATGATTTTATTGACGGCGCATCGTCGTGAAAACCTTGGCGAGCCGATGCGAAACATGTTCCGTGCAGTGAAAAGGCTCGTTGAAAATTACGATGACGTGCAAGTCGTTTATCCTGTTCATTTAAATCCTGTTGTGCGCGAGTTAGCGAACGACATATTAGGAAACGATGAACGCATTCATTTAATTGACCCGTTAGACGTCATCGACTTTCATAACTTTGCGGCAAGAGCGCACATCATTTTAACCGATTCAGGCGGTGTTCAAGAAGAAGCCCCTTCACTTGGCGTGCCTGTACTCGTCTTGCGCGACACAACTGAACGACCGGAGGGCATCGAAGCCGGAACGCTCAAGCTTGCGGGGACGGACGAACAAACGATTTACGCGCTAGCAAGCGAGCTATTAACAAACGAAAAGGCGTACGAACAAATGGCGAAAGCGTCAAATCCGTACGGTGACGGTTGGGCATCGAAGCGGATTGTCGAAGCGATTCGTTACTATTTTAAACAAAGCGATGTTCCACCAACGCCATTTCAATAAGAAAAAGGGATGTGACGACGCATCCCTTTTTCTTACCAAAAATTTTCCCTATTTTTGTGACCGAACGCATTGACATCGCGTTTTTACTATTGTATGCTTACAAAGGGATAAGGATAACCTTTTTAAAAATACAGTAAATTCTGAAAATGAAAAGTGAGGCTTTCGTATGCGACAACATGAGCGCCATCCGTTTCGAGCGATCGGTTTGATGACGGCCATCTCTTCTCAACTTGTCGGTTCCGTTTTAGTTGGGATTTTTGGAGGGCGTTTTGTCGACGAGCGTTTTGGTACCGAACCGCTTTTTTTAATTGTCGGTTTGCTTCTCGGATTAGCGGCTGGTGTTTATGCGATGATTCGCCTCATTCGCTCATTTTTTTCAGGAGAGGAAAAATGAACGAGTTACAGCAACATTGGCGCCGTCACAAATCATACATACTATACTTGTTGTCGATTTACGTGTTAGGCTGGGCTTTTACGCCTTATGAGCAAGCGTTTTCAAGCTTGTTTCTCGGGACGGTGATCAGCCTATATAACGGTTGGACGATGGTGCGGAAAGTGGAGCGGTTTGGACAAGCGGTTGCGTCTGGACAAAAAGCGCGCTCGCTTGGTATGATGTCGCGCATGGCTGCTGCGGCGCTTGCAGTATTTATTGCTTTTCGTTGGCCTGAACAGTTTTCTGTCGGGTGGATCGTATTGGGATTAATGACATCTTATATTGTCATTATAATAGATTTCTTTTTCCAAAAAACAAAAGGGGAAGAGAGGTGAGTACAGATGCATCACGAAGCTCCTTTATACACGCTGTTTGGCTTAACATTTAACTTAGCCAACGTATTAATGATTACGGTTACATCCGTCATCGTCTTTGTCATTGCCGTATTAGCCACGCGCAACTTAGCGATGAAGCCAACGGGAATGCAAAACTTTCTTGAATGGGTTATGGATTTTGTGAAAGGAATTATTAAAAGCAACATGGATTGGAAAACAGGTGGACGCTTTCATATGCTCGGCATGACGCTCATCATGTACATTTTTGTAGCGAACATGCTCGGTCTGCCGTTTTCAGTCGTCATCGACAATAAGCTATGGTGGAAATCACCGACAGCGGATCCAGTTGTGACGTTGACGTTGGCGACGATGGTTGTCGCGTTATCGCATTACTATGGCATTAAGCTTAACGGGTTTAAAGAATATGCAAAAGGATTCGTTAGCCCGATGCCAATTTTGTTCCCATTAAAAATTATTGAAGAATTTGCGAATACATTAACGCTCGGTCTCCGTCTATACGGGAACATTTTTGCGGGTGAAATTTTGTTGGCGCTCTTAGCGGGAAGTTTAGCGACAGGAGTCGGCGGAACGATTGCAGCGATCATTCCAACGATCGCATGGCAAGGATTTAGTATTTTCGTCGGCGCCATCCAAGCGTTTATTTTCACGATGTTAACAATGGTTTATATGGCGCACAAAGTGAGTCATGACCATTAATTTTCAATACACATTCATTTCAACATAAAAAATTGAAGGAGGACTTTTCAAATGGGTGTATTAGCAGCTGCAATTGCAATTGGTTTAGCGGCACTTGGTGCTGGTATTGGTAACGGTTTAATCGTATCTCGTACAGTAGAGGGAATTGCACGTCAACCAGAGGCGCGCGGTATGTTACAAACAACAATGTTTATCGGGGTAGCGTTAGTCGAAGCGATTCCGATCATCGCGGTCGTTATCGCGTTCATGGTTCAAGGTCGTTAAAACTGAGCGCTCGTTCGAAACGAGCGGTAACTGCATACGGAAACGAAACTCGTTCAACAATGGCGAAGATCATTCCATGAGAACCTTCGCCATTCCTTTATGTTCGTACGCACACGTTCCGACTAGTATTCGGGCGATTTTTGAAGGGAGTGAAACGCGCGGTGGTAAACATGTTTGTATTAGGCGCTGGTGGACATGGGTTCAACGGCGGCGATATCGCATTCCAATTAGTCATGTTCCTATTGCTTATGTTTTTGCTTCGCAAATATGCGTTCGGTCCATTAATGGGCGTCATGAAACAGCGCGAAGAGCATATTGCAAGCGAAATTGAGCAAGCAGAAAAGCATCATCAAGAAGCGAAAAAGCTTGCAGAAGAGCAACGTGAATTAATGAAAAAGTCACGCCAAGAGGCGCAAGCGCTGATCGAAGAAGCTCGCAAGCTTGGCGAAGAGCAAAAAGAGCAAATCATTCAAGCCGCTCGTCAAGAAGCAGAGCGCTTAAAAGAGGCAGCGAAAAAGGAAATCGCACAAGAAAAAGAACAAGCGATGGCAGCGTTGCGTCAACAAGTGGCTTCTTTATCTGTACTTATTGCATCAAAAGTCATTGAAAAAGAGTTGAGCGAACAAGATCAAGCGAAGCTGATCAGCGAGTACATTCAAGAGGTAGGAGAAAGCCGATGAACAAACAAGTCGTAGCGAAACGATATGCGTCGGCACTTTTTGAAATTGCGAAAGAACAGCAGCTTCTTGATCAGCTCGAACAAGAACTTCGCGTCGTCAAACAGGTGTTTGCACAAAATGAAGCGCTTCTTTCTGTGCTAAACCATCCAAAAATTGCGCTAACGAAAAAGAAAGCGCTCGTCCAAGAAGCGTTTGCGAACATTTCGACGGTATTGCAACATACGCTCATGTTGCTTTTAGATCGCCATCGCATCGACATCGTAAGTGATTTAGCAGATGCGTTTATTGCGCTAGCAAATGAAGCGCGCGGTGTAGCTGAGGCGATCGTTTATTCGGCTCGTCCGTTAACGGAAGACGAAACGAATGCGCTTGCAGACGTGTTTGCGAAAAAAGTTGGCGTCGACGCGCTTCGCATTACAAACGTCATTGATAAAGATGTGATCGGCGGCGTCAAAGTGCGCATCGGAAACCGCATTTTCGACGGAAGCGTCAGCGGAAAATTAGCAAGATTACAGCGACAGTTAACTCGCTAACATTTATAGATAGGGGTGAAATGCATGAGCATCAAAGCGGAAGAAATTAGCGCGCTGATAAAAAAGCAAATTGAAAACTATCAGTCTGAAATCGAAGTGAGCGATGTCGGTACAGTCATTCAAGTTGGTGACGGAATCGCTCGTGCTCATGGCCTCGACAACGTTATGTCAGGAGAGCTTGTTGAGTTTGCCAACGGCGTCATGGGATTGGCGCTAAACTTAGAAGAAAACAACGTCGGTATCGTTATTTTAGGACCGTACACAGGCATTAAAGAAGGCGATGAAGTACGTCGTACCGGTCGCATTATGGAAGTGCCAGTAGGTGAAGCGTTAATCGGTCGCGTGGTGAATCCATTAGGTCAACCAGTCGACGGACTTGGCCCAATTGAGACGACAGAAACTCGCCCGATTGAAAGCCCAGCGCCTGGCGTTATGGACCGTAAATCTGTCCATGAGCCACTTCAAACGGGAATTAAGGCGATTGACGCGCTTGTGCCAATCGGTCGCGGTCAACGTGAGTTAATTATCGGAGACCGTCAAACAGGAAAAACGTCCGTTGCAGTAGATACAATCATTAACCAAAAAGGGAAAAACATGATTTGTATTTATGTGGCGATCGGACAAAAAGAATCAACCGTTCGTAACGTCGTTGAAACGTTGCGTAAATACGGTGCACTAGATTACACAATCGTCGTTACAGCGTCTGCGTCACAGCCAGCTCCGCTTTTATTCTTAGCACCATATGCGGGCGTAACGATGGGCGAATACTTCATGTACAAAGGACAACACGTTCTTGTTGTATATGATGACTTATCAAAACAAGCGGCAGCTTACCGTGAGCTTTCGTTATTATTACGCCGTCCGCCAGGTCGTGAAGCGTATCCGGGTGACGTATTCTACTTGCATTCTCGCTTGCTTGAGCGCGCAGCAAAATTAAGCGATGCAAAAGGTGCAGGTTCATTAACAGCGTTGCCGTTCGTTGAAACACAAGCGGGCGACATTTCAGCATACATTCCAACGAACGTCATTTCCATTACAGACGGACAAATTTTCTTGCAGTCTGACTTGTTCTTCTCGGGCGTGCGTCCAGCGATTAACGCCGGTCTTTCTGTATCGCGCGTCGGTGGAGCAGCACAAATTAAAGCGATGAAAAAAGTATCTGGTACATTGCGTCTTGACTTAGCGGCATATCGTGAGTTAGAGGCGTTCGCGCAGTTCGGTTCTGACCTTGATAAAGCGACACAAGCGAAACTTGCTCGCGGTGCGCGCACAGTTGAAGTGTTAAAACAAGGTTTACATGAGCCGCTACCAGTTGAAAAACAAGTAGCAATTATTTACGCATTAACACGCGGCTTTTTAGATGACATTCCAGTAGAAGACATTCGCCGCTTTGAAAAAGAGTTCCATGCATGGTTAGACAAAGACGAAAACGGTCAAAAACTGATGGAACACATTCGCACAACAGGCGATCTTCCAAACGAAGAAGACTTCAACAAAGCGATTGAAGCGTTCAAAAAGACGTTTGTTGTATCGGAGTAAGAAAAGTGAGCGGAACAGCTGAGCTGTTCCGTCCCCTTTCAACAATTGAGCGAAAAAGGTGGTGAAACCTTTGGGAGCATCGTTACGCGATATAAAAGCGCGCATTAACACGACAAAAAAGACGAGCCAAATTACAAAAGCGATGGAAATGGTCTCGGCATCAAAATTAAACCGTGCGGAACATAATGCAAGATCGTTTACGCCGTATATGGAAAAAATTCAAGAAGTCGTAGCGAGCGTCGCGCTAGGAAGCAACGACGCTTCTCATCCGATGCTTGTGAAGCGCCCAGTAAAAAAGACGGGATATTTAGTCATTACATCTGACCGTGGCTTAGCTGGCGCCTACAACAGCAACGTACTTCGTACCGTTTTTCAAACGATTCAAGAACGTCACCGTTCGACAGAAGAATATGCGATTATTGCGATCGGTCGCGTCGGCTTAAATTTCTTTAAACGCCGCAATATTCCGGTAGCTTTACATATTACCGGTTTGCCAGATCAACCAGCGTTTGCGGACATTAAAGAAATTGCGAACAAAACGGTGAACATGTTTGCAGATGGTACGTTTGATGAGTTGTATATGTTTTACAATCATTTCGTCAGCGCCATCCAACAAGATGTGACGGAGAAAAAGTTATTGCCATTAACTGATTTAGCGTCGGAGAAAAAGTTAACAACTTATGAATTTGAACCGTCACAAGAAGAAATTTTAGAAGTGTTGTTGCCGCAATACGCTGAAAGCTTAATTTATGGCGCGTTGCTCGATGCGAAAGCGAGCGAGCATGCTGCGCGGATGACAGCGATGAAAAACGCAACAGACAACGCAAAAGAATTGATTCGGACACTTACGCTTTCTTACAACCGTGCCCGTCAAGCAGCAATTACGCAAGAAATTACAGAGATTGTGGCCGGAGCGAACGCCTTGCAATAGCTTAAGCAGTTAGTTAGGAGGGAAAACGATGGCAAAAGGACGCGTTATTCAAGTTATGGGTCCTGTTGTAGACGTAAAGTTCGAAGACGGACACTTACCTGCGATTTACAACGCCCTAAAAATTAAACATAAAGCGCGTAGCGAAAAAGAAGTCGATATCGACTTAACGTTAGAAGTAGCCCTTCACCTTGGGGATGACACAGTGCGCACAATTGCGATGTCAACGACTGACGGATTAGTGCGTGGAATGGAAGTCATCGATACGGGAGCACCGATTTCTGTTCCTGTCGGTGAAGTCACGCTCGGACGCGTATTTAACGTATTAGGAGAGCCGATTGACTTAGGAGAAGAAATTCCAGCAGACGCTCGTCGCGATGCAATTCACCGTCCAGCACCAAAATTCGAACAACTTTCAACACAAGTTGAAATTCTTGAAACAGGAATTAAAGTTGTAGACCTTCTTGCCCCTTATATTAAAGGTGGAAAAATCGGTTTGTTCGGTGGTGCAGGGGTAGGAAAAACGGTTTTAATCCAAGAGTTAATTAACAACATCGCGCAAGAGCACGGTGGTATTTCCGTATTCGCCGGCGTTGGTGAGCGTACGCGCGAAGGAAACGACTTGTACCATGAAATGAAAGACTCTGGCGTTATTAACAAAACAGCGATGGTATTCGGTCAGATGAACGAGCCACCTGGAGCACGTATGCGCGTTGCGCTAACAGGATTAACAATGGCGGAATATTTCCGTGATGAGCAAGGACAAGACGTATTGTTTTTCATCGACAACATTTTCCGTTTCACGCAAGCAGGTTCAGAAGTTTCTGCCCTATTAGGACGCATGCCTTCAGCGGTAGGTTACCAACCAACACTTGCGACAGAAATGGGTCAATTACAAGAGCGTATTACATCAACAGCTGTCGGTTCGGTTACGTCGATCCAAGCGATTTACGTTCCAGCGGACGACTACACTGACCCAGCGCCAGCGACAACGTTCGCGCACTTAGATGCGACAACAAACTTAGAGCGTAAATTATCAGAGATGGGTATTTACCCAGCGGTAGACCCGCTTGCATCGACATCTCGTGCGCTTTCACCAGAAATTGTTGGAGAAGAGCATTACCAAGTGGCGCGCAAAGTGCAACAAACGTTGCAACGCTATAAAGAATTACAAGACATTATCGCCATTCTTGGTATGGATGAGCTTTCAGAAGAAGATAAACTTGTCGTTCATCGCGCTCGTCGCATTCAGTTCTTCTTATCACAAAACTTCCACGTCGCTGAACAGTTTACAGGGCAACCAGGTTCATACGTACCTGTAAAAGAGACAGTTCGTGGCTTTAAAGAAATTTTGGAAGGAAAATATGACCATCTTCCAGAAGATGCGTTCCGCTTAGTTGGTCGCATTGAAGAAGTAATTGAAAAAGCGAGAAAAATGGGCGTAGAAGTTTAATAAGGGACCGAGGAGGATTTTTTCATGAAGACGATTAAAGTCAGTGTCGTAACTCCGGACGGCCCAGTGTATGAAGCGGATGTGGAAATGGTAAGCGCTAAAGCGCAAAGCGGCGAACTCGGCGTGTTGCCAGGGCACATTCCGATGGTCGCACCGCTAGAAATTGGCGCGGTTCGTTTGAAAAAAGGAAACGCGACTGAACTTGTGGCGGTGAGCGGTGGCTTTTTAGAAGTTCGCCCTGATCGTGTGACGATTTTAGCGCAAGCAGCAGAACGCGCAGAAAATATTGACGTTGCGCGCGCAAAAGCGGCGAAAGAGCGGGCTGAACGCCGCTTGCAAGCGAAGCAAGATGACATTGATCATAAACGGGCGGAATTAGCTTTACGCCGTGCGATTAACCGTTTAAATGTTGCGAATCGCAATTTTTAACCCTAGGAGCATCGTCTCTTAGGGTTTTTTTGTTTATTTTTGGAACAAGTTTTATCGACACATATGTGAAGAAGTGATATAATGTTATCGGTTACAGTCTTAATAGTGTGACGTTTTTGAAAAATGTGTATAAAGTCACAAAGGGGTGGGACATCGTTGAACGTTTATGTAAACAGTTATGTAGTCGTCTTTGTGTTTCTTTGTTTAGGCATTTTACTTCCAATCGTTGCGCTTACGGCGGGTCGTTTTCTACGTCCACATGCGCCAAATGCAGCGAAACAAACAACGTACGAAAGCGGATTAGATCCGTTCCACGATTCACGCGTGCAGTTTAACATACGGTATTACATTTTTGCGTTATTGTTCGTCATTTTTGACGTAGAGACTGTATTTTTATATCCGTGGGCGGTGGCGTTTGAAAAGCTCGGTGCATTTGCGCTCATTGAAATGCTCATTTTCGTCGTCATGTTGTTGATTGGACTTGTGTATGCTTGGAAGAAGAAGGTGTTAAAATGGATGTAAAATTGTTGAACGTATCAGATCAAGAAATGGAAGAAATGCGTCGCAACGTTTTTTTAACGACGTTAGAACAGCTTAAAGCATGGGCGCGCAGCAACTCGTTATGGCCGCTCACGTTCGGTCTTGCCTGTTGTGCGATTGAAATGATGGGGGTTGGCTCTTCGCATTACGATTTAGATCGTTTTGGTTCTTTTTTCCGTACATCCCCTCGTCAATCAGACGTCATGATCGTCTCTGGAACGGTGACGAAAAAAATGGCGCCAATTGTTCGTCGTTTATACGATCAAATGCCTGAACCGAAATGGGTGATTGCGATGGGATCTTGTGCGACAGCAGGCGGTCCGTATGTGAAATCGTATTGCGTCGTAAAAGGTGTCGATCAAATTGTACCGGTTGACGTATATATTCCAGGCTGTCCGCCAAATCCAGCTGCATTAATTTATGGCATTAACAAACTAAAAGAAAAAATTCGCTACGAAGCGAAAACAGGAAAGAAGGTGCTGTAAATGAGTGATGAAAAAGATTTACAGCAACTAAAAAAAGAGGCGGCGGAACGGGCGAAACAATTAGCGAAAGAGCGACTTGCGGCGAAGCAAGCAGCGGAACAAACTGAGCCTCCGCTCGAAAGTGAAGAAGACCTTGCGCTAGCGAAGAAAAAAGCGGCAGCAGCGGCAAAAGCGAAAGCTGCAGCGTTAGCGAAACAAAAAGCAGCGGAGTCGGGAGAATTAAGCGAAGAAGACCTTGCGCTAGCGAAGAAAAAAGCGGCAGCGGCAGCGAAAGCGAAAGCTGCGGCGTTAGCGAAACAAAAAGCAGCGGAGTCAGGAGAATTAAGCGAAGAAGAATTAGCGAAGAAAAAAGCAGCAGCAGCGGCAAAAGCGAAAGCCGCAGCGTTAGCGAAACAAAAAGCGGCGGAGTCGGGAGAATTAAGCGAAGAAGAATTAGCGAAGAAAAAAGCGGCAGCAGCAGCGAAAGCGAAAGCTGCGGCGTTAGCGAAACAAAAAGCAGCGGAGTCAGGAGAATTAAGCGAAGAAGAATTGGCAAAGAAAAAAGCGGCAGCAGCGGCGAAAGCGAAAGCTGCAGCGGCAGCAAAAGCAAAAAGTGCAGATGTCGCTGAAGAAAAAGAGGAAAAACCGTCACCAAATCAGCCATATCTCGACAAATACGTCAAAGTCATTGAAGAACATCTCGGAAAAGACGTATTAGAAAACGCTTACATTAATCGTTTGTCGAAAGATGTGCCGACGCTTGTTGTGAAGAAAGATACATATTTTAAAGTGGCTGAGTTTTTAAAATATAATGAGCAGCTAAGTTTTGATTATTTATCAGAATTGCACGGAACGGACTTTCAAACGCATATGGAAGTGTATGTGCACTTATATTCGTATAAAAATCGCCAATCAGTTGCGTTGAAAGTAAAAATTGATCGCGATCAACCGGTCATTGACTCGCTCGTTCCGCTTTGGCCAGGGGCAAATTGGCCGGAGTGTGAGGCGTATGATTTGCTTGGCATTCGTTTTGAAGGTCATCCACAACTCATTCGCATTTTCTTAGGGGAAAACTGGGTCGGCTATCCGCTTCGGAAAGATTACGAGCCGTACGATATGGAGGGTTAAGGCGTGCTGAGAACAGAGGAGATGCTTTTAAACGTCGGACCGCAACATCCGAGCACACACGGCGTGTTTCGTCTCGTGTTAAAAATCGATGGGGAAATCATTAAGGAAGCGACTCCTGTCATCGGTTATCTTCATCGCGGGACAGAAAAAATCGCAGAAAATTTGCAGTATACACAAATCATCCCATACACTGATCGCATGGACTATTTATCAGCGATGACGAACAACTACGTCATTTGTCACGCAGTAGAAACGATGATGGGCATTGAAGTGCCGGAGCGTGCCGAGTATTTACGCGTGCTTGCGATGGAGCTCGGTCGCATTGCGAGCCACCTCGTTTGGTGGGGGACGTATTTGCTTGATATTGGTGCAGTCAGTCCGTTTTTATATGCGTTTCGTGAGCGGGAAATGATTATTAATCTATTAAATGAACTATCAGGTGCGCGCTTAACGTTTAACTACATGCGTGTGGGTGGCGTGAAATGGGATGCGCCAGACGGATGGATCGACAAAGTGAAACAGTTCGTTCCATATATGCGCAAACAGCTAGAAGGTTATCATGAACTTGTCACGGGAAATGAAATTTTCCGCAACCGCGTCATCGGAGTTGGCAAGTACACGAAAGAAGAGGCGTTAGCATATTCGCTAAGCGGCGTCAATTTGCGTTGTACCGGTGTGAAATGGGATTTACGAAAAGACGAACCATATTCCATTTATGATCGATTTGATTTCGATGTTCCTGTACGTACAGAAGGGGATTGTTTTGCGCGCTATGAATGCCGCCTTGCTGAAATTGAGCAATCGCTTCGCATTATCGAGCAGGCGTGTGAGCAGTTCCCAGATGACGGTGAGATTATGGCGAAAGTGCCGAAAATTATTAAAGCGCCACCGGGGGAAGCGTATGTGCGCATCGAGTCGCCGCGTGGGGAAATCGGTTGTTATATTGCGAGCGACGGGAAAAAAGAGCCGTACCGCTTAAAATTCCGTCGACCGTCATTTTACAATTTACAAATCCTTCCGAAACTATTAAAAGGGGAAAATATCGCGAATTTAATTGCGATACTTGGCGCGATTGATATCGTGCTTGGGGAGGTCGATGGATGATGATGGAACAACTTTTGCAGTCGACGCCAAGCTGGACGAATGTTGCCATTTTCTTTGCGATTGGCGTTGGGCTATTGCTCGTTGTATTAGGATTTGTCACCTACGGCATTTTAGCGGAACGAAAAGTGATGGGATTTATGCAAGGCCGCATCGGTCCGAACCAAGTTGGAGGACGTTGGGGGTTGCTGCAAACGGTGGCTGACGTGTTAAAGCTACTATTAAAAGAAGATACGATTCCAAAAGCCGCCGATCGCCCGTTGTTTATTTTAGCACCGGTCATCGCGTTTGCCCCTGCGTTTATGGTGCTTGCCGCACTGCCGTTTACCGATGCGTTGCAATTTGCTGATATTGGCGTCGGGCTATTGTATTACATCGCTGTGTCCGGATTAACGACAATCGGAGTGGTGACAGGCGCATGGGCGTCGAACAACAAATATGCCCTGCTTGGAGGCATGCGCGCAGCTGCGCAAATGATTTCATACGAAGTGCCGCTTGTCATGTCTGTCATTGGCGTTATTTTGTTGTCGGGAAGCTTAAACTTAAACGACATTGTCGAAGCGCAAAAAGATGTATGGTTTATCGTTGTCCAACCGATCGGCTTTCTCGTTTTTCTTGTCGCCGCTGTGGCGGAGTTAAACCGGACGCCGTTTGACTTGCCGGAAGCAGAATCGGAACTTGTTGCAGGATTCCATGTTGAATATTCTGGATTCCGATGGGCGTTTTTTATGCTCGCAGAGTACGTGTACTTTTTTGCGATGGCAGCATTAACGACGGTGCTCTTTTTAGGAGGATGGCATCCGCTTCCGTTTCTCGACTTTATTCCAGGGGCCGTTTGGTTTGCGTTAAAGTTTAGTCTTGTCGTCTTCTTATTTATTTGGTTTCGCATTACGTTTCCGCGTGTGCGTGCCGATCAATTGATGGAGTTTGGTTGGAAAGTGTTATTGCCTGTGGCGCTCGTCAATATTTTTGTCACAGCTCTTGTGAAACAACTATTTTTTTAAATAAAAAGGTGGGTGGGCAGAAATGCTCGGTTTAATGAAAGGATTAGCGTATACGCTGAAAAACTTAACAAAAGAAAAAGTGACGTACGATTATCCGAATGAACCGCTTCCGCTTCCGGATCGCTTTCGCGGCATTCAAAAGTTTTATCCGGAAAAATGTATCGTTTGCAATCAGTGCGCAAACATTTGCCCGACCGACTGTATTCAGCTGACGGGCAAAAAACATCCGGATCCGACGAAAAAAGGAAAAATTATTGATACGTATGACATTAACTTTGAAATTTGCATTTTATGCGATTTATGTACGGAAGTATGTCCGACCGAGGCGATTGTGATGACGAACAACTTTGAATTAGCGGAATATAGCCGCGATGAATTATTTAAAGATTTAACGTGGCTTGATGAAAACGATACGAACGTGCGGAAGGTGAATAAGCCATGAGCGGACAATATCTCGCATTTTTCGTTCTTGCGCTCATTGCGCTTGGCGGCGGCGTGTTTATGTTAAATTTAAACAAAGTTGTTCATATGGTCGTCGCCCTCGTTTTCACGTTCGTCAGCATCGCCGGCATTTACGTTCTTTTATCGGCTGAATTTGTAGCGGCCGTCCAAGTACTTATTTACTCTGGTGCGATTACAATTATTATGTTGTTCGGCATTATGCTTACGCGCCATCAAGATGACGGCCAATCGACAGGCAGCCCGCTTCGAAAAGCATTAGCATTGCTCGGTACGGTTGCTTTTGGGGCGGTCATGTACATCGGCATTCGCACGCTTGACTTTGGCAGCGAAGCGGTTGGGCTTCATGATAAAAATACGGAACAAATCGGAATCGCCCTCTATTCGAAGTACGTCATTCCGTTTGAACTTGCATCCGTTTTATTGCTCGTTGCACTCATTGGCGCTGTCATTTTAGCGAAAAAAGATGATAAGGAGGCGGGAGAATGAATGTGCCGTTATCCGCCTATCTCGTATTTGCGCTTTTATTGTTTTGCATCGGATTGTACGGAGCGTTAACGAAACGCAATACAGTCATTGTGCTTATTTGTATCGAACTCATGTTAAATGCCGTAAACGTCAACTTAGTTGCATTTAGCAAATACGGGGTAAATCCAGGCATTACAGGTCAAGTATTTTCGCTCTTTACCATTACTGTTGCCGCAGCGGAAGCAGCAGTCGGTTTAGCTATTTTAATTGCGTTATACCGCAATCGCAAAACGATTCATATTGATGAAGTCGATTCGATGAAACGATAAAGGATGGGAAACAAAGGGGTTACATATAAATGCACCTGAAAAAGGGGATGATTGAACGATGATGGAAAACGCATGGCTCATACCGCTTTTTCCGTTCGTCTCGTTTATTGTGCTGCTTGTTGTTGGCAAGCAGTTAAAAGAACGAAGCGCGTATGTCGGAATGTTGTTGACGCTTCTTTCGCTCGTCTTCGCCCTCGGGACGTTGTACGAGCGCTGGACGGAGCCAACATATAAACAAGCATACACATGGTTGACAATTGGGGATGTACATTTGACTGTCGGCTTTGAAGTAAACGCATTAAATGCCCTCATGCTCGTCGTTGTATCGCTTGTTAGTTTTCTCGTACATACGTATGCGAAAGGATATATGCACGGTGATGAGCGCTTCCCGGTATTTTACGCCTACTTAGGTTTGTTTACATTTGCGATGCTCGGGCTCGTCGTATCACCAAATTTACTGCAAACGTATATTTTTTGGGAACTTGTCGGTCTCGGTTCGTTTTTACTCATTGGATTTTATTTTTACAAAGAAGAAGCGAAAGCTGCGGCGAAAAAAGCGTTTATTATGACGCGCATCGGGGACGTTGGCTTATTGATCGGCATGATTTTATTGTTCCTTGAAGTAAAAAGTTTCGAATACGAGACTATTTTTGCTGCGTTACAACAAGGGGATGTTTCAACGACAATCATGACGTTAAGCGCCATTCTCATTTTTATCGGTGCGATCGGAAAATCAGGTCAATTTCCGCTTCATACGTGGCTTCCAGATGCGATGGAAGGTCCGACGCCTGTATCGGCATTAATTCATGCGGCAACGATGGTCGCTGCTGGGGTATATTTAGTTGCGACGCTGTTTCCGCTTTATGAAGCAAGTGAAGTGGCGATGACGACCGTTGCTTACGTCGGAGGGTTTACCGCCATTTTTGCAGCGTCAATCGGCTTAGTGCAAACGGACATTAAACGCGTGCTTGCCTATTCGACTGTTAGCCAGCTCGGTTACATGATGTTAGCGCTCGGCTCTGCTGGGTACGTGGCAGGCGTCTTTCACTTAATGACACACGCCTTTTTTAAAGCGCTTCTTTTCTTAGCGGCAGGTAGTGTCATTCATGCGGTGCATACGCAAAACATTGAGCAAATGGGCGGGTTATGGAAAAAAATGAAATGGACCGCTCCGCTCTTTCTTATCGGAACGTTAGCCATTAGCGGATTTCCGTTTTTCTCAGGCTTTTTCAGCAAAGATGAAATTTTAATTGCAGCGTGGACGCACGGGCATGTCGGTTTATTTGTTGTCGCTGTTATCGCTGCCTTTTTCACAGCGTTTTATATGTTCCGCTTATTTTTCCTCGTGTTTGCGGGAGAAGCGCGGACAGCAAATGACGATGTGCACGAATCACCGATGGTCATGGTATTTCCGATGATCGTCCTCGGTGCGTTGGCCGTCGTTTCTGGTTACGTTCAAACACCGTGGGGAGCGTTTTTAGGCGAGTGGTTGACAGAAGGAACGAACTGGCATGCACATATGGAAGGTCCGAGTTGGATTATGATTGTAGCGACCGTTGTGTCGCTATGCGGAATTGCTCTCGCGTGGCTCATATATGGCAAACGAGCCATTGCTCGCGACTGGCTATCGTCACGTTTTCCAATGACGTACAATGTGCTCATGAACAAATATTACATTGATGAGTTTTACGGATTGACAGTCATCCGTGCGACGTCATTTGTTAGCTTATTGTTTGAGTATATTGACCGTTTCCTCATCGAAGGAGTGGCTCAGCTATTTGCAGCAACCGCGCGCGGCATCGGACGAATCGGTTCACGTTTACAAAACGGTCAAGTACAAATGTACGGTACGGTGACGATTGTTGCTTTAGCGATTCTCGTCGTCATTTTTGCGGTGACAGGGGGGTATTTATAATGCAGCCATACTTTTTATCGCTCTTAATTTTCTCCCCGCTTTTAGGCATACTCGTTCTTTCGCTCCTTTCGAAAGAACAAGAAAAAGCGATGAAATGGCTTGGCGTTTTAGCGACGTTGCCATCGTTATGTTTATCGTTATTTGCGTTTTGGCAATATCAAAACGGCTACGATATAAGCAAATTAGCGGAAAAACGGTCATGGATTCAATTTGGCGAGTTTCCGTTTTTAAAGGAGACAGATTTTACTGTCGCATATGAACTTCATGTGGACGGTTTTGCGCTCGTTATGATCGTTTTAACGACCGTCCTCGCGACGCTTGCTGCGATCGCTTCCATGTCCATTCAAAAAGAATGGAAAGGATATTTTCAACTGTTTTTATTGCTTGAAATCGGTATGCTCGGCGTGTTTGCCGCAAGCAACCTTGTGCTCTTTTTCATCTTTTTCGAGCTAACGCTCATTCCGATGTTTTTCTTAATCGGAAAATGGGGATATTTCGAAAAAGAAAAAGCGGCATACAGCTATTTAATTTATAACGGGCTCGGTTCAGCCGTTTTATTGATCGTCATTGCCGTCTTGTTTGCGCGCACGGGTACATCGAATATCGATGAGCTGCGCCACATATTAACGGATCCGATGGCACAAACGATTTCGCCAATTTCCGACGAGCTTCGCTACGGATTGTTTCTTGCGTTGCTCATTGCATTTGGGGTTAAGCTACCGATCGTGCCGCTTCATCGCTGGATGTTGCACGTGCACGTACAAGCGCCACCATCTGTCGTTATGCTACATGCAGGGGTTTTGTTAAAAATTGGTTCTTTCGGTCTTGTCCGTTTTGCGTTCGGATTATTTCCCGGGCAATTTCAACAATTTTCGACATGGCTCATCGTTTTAGGCGTTGTTAACTTGTTGTACGGTGCGTTTTTAGCACTAAGACAAACCGATTTTAAAATGGTGCTTGCTTATTCGAGCGTATCGCACATGGGCATTGTATTAATCGGTCTCGGTTCGCTCACTGAGGCAGGAATACAAGGAGCAATTTTCCAAGCGGTGTCACACGGATTTATCGCTGCGTTTTTATTCTTCCTCGTCGGTGTCATGTACGAAAGAACGCGCACGACGACGCTTGCTCGTTTAGGTGGGTTAGCGAAGACAATGCCGTACGTATCAGGATTTATTCTTGCTGGGGCGATGGCTTCTCTCGGTTTGCCAGGGACGTCTGGATTTATTAGCGAGTTTATGGCGTTCGTTGGGGCATTTCAAGCGGAACCTTTGCTCGCTGCGATCGGTACGCTCGGCATTATTATGACAGCTGTGTATTTATTGCGCGCTGTCCTCGGCATGACATTCGGGCAAACGACGGTGACAAACGTTCCCGATTTACGTGGGATGGAATGGGTTCCAGCGATTAGTTTACTGTTGCTTATTATCATCATCGGGGTATATCCGAACGTGTTGGCGATGCCGCTACAAACGACGATTGAAACGATGATGAATGGGTTAGGGGGTTGATGAGATGGATTTTGAAACATTACTTAGCTATGAATGGGGCGTGATGATGTCGGAATTTATTATTCTCGGCGTCGCCGTTGCGCTCTCGCTCATCGACCTATTTATGCCAGAAAACCGAAATCGGCAACTGCTTGGCTTATTCGCTTTTGTTGGCGTCGCCGTTTCATTCGTCTCGCTACTCGGTTTATGGACGAGTGATGTCACATCCATTTTGGGCGATACGTTCCGCCTAGATTCGTTCGCCAAATCATTTAAAGCGTTATTGCTGATTGGTAGTGCGCTCGTGTTATTGCTTTCGATTCATTATGAACCAAAAGAGCGCATCGCCTATCGTGGCGAATTTTATTACTTATTTTTAACAGCGCTTCTCGGCGCAATGATGATGGCATCAAGCGGCGATCTCATTACATTGTTTGTCGGGCTTGAGCTATTGTCCATTTCTTCTTATATTCTCGTCGCCATTCGGAAAAAACATACACTCGCAAATGAAGCAGCGTTAAAATACGTCATTACTGGAGGCATTGCAACGGCGATTACGTTGTTCGGGATGAGCTACATATTTGGCTTTACCGGATCGACGAATATAAAAGAAATTGCCGTGCAGCTTGCGAGCACGTACGATGAAAACCATCAATACATTTTATCGCTCGCCTTTTTGCTGACGTTCGTCGGGTTATCGTTTAAATTAGCATCGGCTCCGTTTCATATGTGGGCACCTGACGTATATCAAGGAGCGACGACCCCTGTTGTTTCTTTTTTAAGCGTCGTCTCGAAAACAGCTGGGTTTGTTATCGTCTTGCGCGTCGTCGTTTCCGTCTTTGCTCAAATACCGACGGGAAGTTCGGCTTCGATGCTTATGACGCTTGCGCCGTACATCGCCTTTTTAGCAGGGGTAACGATGATCATCGGCAATACAATTGCCCTTCGTCAACGAAACGTCAAGCGCATGCTAGCGTATTCGAGCATCGCACACGCAGGATACGTGCTCGTTGCTTTCGCAAGCTTATCGATGTTTATGTTTGAAGCGATTTGGTTTTACTTGTTCGCGTACGTATTTATGACGATCGGGGCGTTTGCGATTTTGCAAGTCGTTTCTCAACATCACGATGACGAAGACATTAGCATATTTGCTGGCTTATATCGACGCTCGCCGCTTATGGCGGTGGCGATGACGATCTTTTTACTATCGCTTGCAGGCATTCCGGGGACAGCGGGATTTATCGGAAAAATGAACATTTTCCTCGGCGCATTTGTCGTTGAGCCTGCTCATTATGTGCTCGCGTCCATTATGGTAGTCACGACCGTCATATCGTACGTATATTACTTTGGCATTTTCGTCCAAATGTTTTTCCGACCTGTCGAACATGCGGATCGATTACAATGGCCACCAGGTGTCATTGCTGTCGTTGTCATTTGTATCATCGGTACGTTGTTGTTAGGGGTGTTTCCAAACTTTGCTTACGATTGGATTGCACCATTTGAACATTTTAGCGATTTTCTTCAGTAAGACGTATAATGGAAGGGGTGTACCCTTCCATTTTTTTATGTAAGGAGAGATAAAGATGGAAACATTCGGACAAGAAGCGTTAATTAGTTTATTGTCGCATTTATTTTTCATTACGGTGACGTGGTGGACGTTACAAGCTGTTCGACTTGAAGTAATTTTTAAACCGAATCGCATCGTTCAAGCGCGCGTCTTTTACATTCTCATTACGATTGCGATCGGCTCGTTAGTGAGCAATTTCTTTTTAGATTATTTACGCTGGTCACGCCAATTGCCATTTTTACTTTAAGCGCGAGCGTTGTCGATTTTTTTCACGTATGTTCCCTTCCGATCTGGCAACAATAAAAGCTAAGGAGAGGAAGGGAAAAGAGATGAGAAAAAGATGGTTGGCACTCGTTATTTTTTGTTTGTTATTAAGTGGTTATCGGATGTATGATGATGAACGTGTCGAAAGAGAAATAACGAAAATAAACGACATGCTCGGCGTATTTGAAGCCCATCATATTCACCTCAAACGATGGAACGTCTACGCCAAAGAGCAAGTGCTTACAAAAGACCCTCACAACTGGATCCAACAACACGTGAGAACATGGTCCTCTTTCCATTGGACAGTTGAACCGCACAAGATGATCGGCAAACGTGAAACCTCCGCTTACGTTGAAACGATTCAACTCATCACGGTCGCTCATCATCCCGCAGTCATTATTTTATATGAAGCAACCGGTTCAACGTGGAATAAACAACTCGAACGCACGCTCGTCCGACAAACGACAAAATTATTCGCAAAACCTACATTTTTCACTTGTATTACAGGGGAATTCGATGGTAAGATGAAAGGTGTTTTGTTTGACAAGGCGGTTCGCTTGCTTTCTTCCTTTCAAGCGGAACCGATTGAATCATTACGTGAAGAGACATTTGTCTCCGTCTCAGCATATACTGAGCAGTGGAAGACGTCACTTTCTGTCGGACAACAACAAATGAATCTTCAACTGGCATTACGACAAAACGGATTGGGCGCGCGAACGACCGTTGTCATTGGCACCCCAATCATAACAGCTGAATATTAATATAGAGACTTTGGACGCGGAGGGGAATGCCTTGGAAAAAATCATCGTCCGCGGCGGGAAGCGGTTGAGCGGCACAGTGAAAGTGGAAGGTGCGAAAAACGCTGTGTTGCCTGTCATCGCCGCAACATTGTTAGCGAGTGAAGGAAAAAGCGTCATTTACGATGTACCTGAACTCTCCGATGTATATACGATTAGTGAAGTGTTACGTCACTTACAAGCAGACGTGACGGTTGGCAAAAACAACATTGTCGTCGATGCATCTGGAGAGCTAAGTATTGAAGCTCCATTTGAATATGTACGAAAAATGAGAGCATCTGTATTAGTGATGGGTCCATTGCTTGCCCGCAAAGGTCGGGCACGCGTCGCACTGCCAGGTGGCTGTGCGATCGGGTCAAGACCAATTGACCAACATTTAAAAGGGTTTGAAGCGATGGGTGCGACGGTGAAAATCGGGAACGGTTTCATTGACGCTGAAGTGAACGGAAAATTACGCGGGGCAAAAATTTATTTAGATTTCCCGAGTGTCGGCGCGACAGAAAACATTATGATGGCTGCCGTTTTGGCAGAAGGAACAACCATTATTGAAAACTGCGCAAAAGAACCAGAAATTGTTGACTTAGCGAACTTTTTAAATGCGATGGGCGCGAAAGTGCGCGGTGCAGGAACAGGCACGATTCGCATTGAAGGTGTTACTACATTATATGGTGCAGAGCATACCGTTATTCCTGATCGCATTGAAGCAGGAACATTTATGATTGCCGCTGCGATTACGGGCGGAAACGTCCTCGTACAAGGGGCGGTGCCAGAACATTTAACGTCGTTGATCGCCAAACTCGAGGAAATGGGTGTCACTATTATTGAAGAAGACAACGGCTTGCGCGTCATCGCTCCGGACAAACTGAAAGCAGTTGACGTGAAAACAATGCCTCATCCCGGCTTTCCGACCGATATGCAGTCGCAAATGATGGCGTTGCTTATGAAGGCGGAAGGCACAAGCATGGTGACAGAAACGGTATTTGAAAACCGCTTTATGCACGTCGAAGAATTTCGTCGCATGAACGCGGATGTGAAAATTGAAGGCCGTTCGGTCATTATTAACGGTCCGTGCAACTTGCAAGGGGCAGAAGTGGCAGCAACGGACTTGCGTGCTGCTGCAGCGCTTATTTTAGCTGGGTTAGCGGCAGAAGGATACACGCGCGTAACAGAGCTGAAACATTTAGATCGCGGTTACGTTCGCTTTCATGAAAAATTAGCTGCTTTAGGGGCAGATATTGAACGTGTACGCGAACATGTGGACATCGTACAAACGCAAGTGACAGATGTGGGATAATGTAAAAAAACGACCGTTTGCGAAAAGCTAATGGTCGTTTTTGCATATATGCTTGTCCTCCTGCATACAGTTTAGTAATGATAAAGGGGGGATGGCATTTGCGACAATGGATGATCGCAACCGTTGCGTTATTTACACTTATTTTACTTATTCCTGCATTAGTCGTTTTAGCGTTCGGGGAAAAGCAAAACACACCCCTTCCTGCCGAACCGAAGCCCGTTCAAGCACGCGATGAACCAACGGTGGAAGTGGCTGTATACCGAAGTAAAGAAAAAAAGGTCGAACGGCTTCCGCTTGAACAATATGTCGTTGGTGTTGTAGCGGCAGAAATGCCGGCAGAATTTGAAATGGAAGCGTTAAAAGCTCAAGCACTTACCGCAAGAACGTATATCGTGAAACAGCTCATGCATAACCAACCGATCCAACTGCCTGAAGGAGCGAACGTGACCGATACGGTCATGCATCAAGTGTATTATAACGACGAGCAATTAAAAGAAATGTGGGGAATCAGTTACGAATGGAAAATAAAAAAAATTAAAGAAGCGGTCGAGGCGACGCGCGGGCAAATTTTAACGTACAACAACGAGCCGATTGAAGCGGCATTTTTCTCCACAAGCAACGGCTATACGGAAAATTCAGAAGCGTATTGGCAAAACGCGTTTCCTTACTTAACGAGCGTGGAAAGCCCGTGGGATACAAAGTCGCCGAAGTTTTACGAACAAGTGACGTTATCTGTTCGCGAATTTGAGCAGCGGCTCGGTGTCAAATTGCCAAAAGACGGATCAGTCGGCAAAATACTCGCACGCACGCCAGGAAAACGTGTCGCCCTTGTCGATATTCACGGAAAAAAGCTGACCGGACGGGAAGTGCGCGAAAAGCTGCAATTAAAATCAACGGATTTTACATGGACAAGGCAAGGAAACAACATTGTCATCACAACGAAAGGATACGGTCACGGTGTTGGGATGAGTCAATACGGGGCGAACTTTTTAGCAAAGCAAGGAAAAACGTATAAAGAGATCGTTCAATATTATTATCGTGGGGTACAAATTCACGATGTGTCACTTGTCGCTTCAAAATTTTGAAGCGGCAAATTTTTTTTATATTCACGTGTATAAATGTTCTGCTTTCTGTTCACAATGGTTGCTGAGGTGATGAACATGAAAGAAGAAAACAAAAAAGTTTCAAAGTTGTTCCGTAAACGTTGGGTTGTTCCTTCGATTTATTTGTTAAGCGCAGCGCTCATTTTAACAGGTGTGCTTTGGTTCCAAAGCAAAACAAACGATATCGTGCAACCGCCTGTTGATGAAACAAAACCGGGCACAGCTGTAAACGAACAACAATCTGTTCCTGTCCAACAAGCCGTTGAACAAATCGCGATGCCTGTCCTTGATCCAAACGCTGTCGAAATTGCAAAACCGTTTTACGACTTTAATGCATCAGCCGAAGAACAAGAAGCTGCTCTCGTCTCTTATAATGATGAATATTATCCGAACAAAGGTGTCGACATCGCGATGAAAAACGGCGAAAGCTTTGATGTGACCGCATCGTTAAGCGGGACGGTCGTTAAAGCAGAAAAAGACCCTCTCTTTGGTTACGTCGTTCATATTCAACACGATCGCGGCGTCGTGACGGTATATCAATCATTAAAAGACGTACAAGTGAAAACAGGTGATACAGTAAAACAAGGACAAGTGATTGCGAAGGCAGGAACAAACGAGTTTAATAAAGAAGCAGGCGTCCACGTCCATTTTGAAATTCGGAAAGATGGGCAAGCCGTTAACCCGGTCGCTTACTTTGATCAACCGCTTAGCGCATTAGAAGCGAAAGAAAAACAAACGGAACAACAAGAAACAAATCAAAACAAAACAAATGAACAAGAAAGCGATCCGTCAAGCACTGTTCCAGATGCTTCGATCGGAATGGCAAGAACATGAACAGATGGGCAAAATGCTCATCTGTTCGCTTTTTTATGGAATATATTTTCTTCTTCCCTAATACACTATTACAAACTTGAACAACGAGGGTGTTTGAGGTGAGATGAACGATTAATAGATGAGATTGACGACTTTGTTATGAACGAGTAAACGCCACTGCGATCAACGCCTTATACGTCTCATTTCACACTTCTCACATCCAACTTAGGGAGGGCGAGCAGTGTGCACGATTACATCAAAGAGCGTACAATCAAGATTGGCAAGTATATCGTGGAGACGAGAAAAACCGTTCGCGTCATCGCGAAAGAGTTCGGTGTGTCCAAAAGCACCGTGCATAAAGACTTAACGGAACGGCTCCCGGAAATTAACCCCGAATTAGCGAATGAAGTAAAAGAAATTTTAGATTACCATAAATCCATTCGCCATTTGCGTGGAGGAGAAGCGACGAAGAAAAAGTATAAAAAAGAAACGGAGCAAGCGACGTAAATTTGTTGTTCCCCTTGTCAAAAATATTCTCTTTTTTTCGCCATCGTTGTGGTAAAATATTTTATTAGGAGAAATGGCAAGGAGGAACATGCATGTTTTTAGCAAGAGATATCGGCATCGATCTCGGCACGGCGAACGTGTTGATTTATGTCAAAGGAAAAGGCATTGTATTAAACGAACCTTCTGTTGTAGCGATTGACCAGCATACGAAGCGGGTGTTAGCGGTCGGAGAAGAAGCGCGACGCATGGTCGGACGTACGCCCGGGCATATTGTTGCCATCCGCCCGTTAAAAGATGGTGTCATTGCGGACTTCGACATTACAGAAGCAATGTTAAAACATTTTTTAAGCAAGCTGAACTTAAAAGGATGGTTTGCGAAACCGCGCATTTTAATTTGTTGCCCAACAAACATTACATCTGTAGAACGGAAAGCGATTAAAGAAGCAGCAGAAAAAAGCGGTGGCAAAAAAGTGTACTTAGAAGAAGAACCGAAAGTGGCAGCGATCGGCGCAGGGATGGATATTTTCCAACCTTCTGGAAACATGGTTATCGACATTGGTGGCGGTACGACAGACGTTGCCGTTTTATCGATGGGTGACATCGTCACATCCGCATCAATTAAAGTAGCGGGCGATAAATTTGACCAAGAAATTTTAAGTTATATTAAACGAGAATATAAACTATTAATCGGTGAGCGAACGGCGGAAGAAATTAAAATAAACATCGCTACGGTCTTTCCAGACGCGCGCGATGAAGCGATGGACATTCGCGGACGCGATTTAGTGACAGGGTTGCCACGAACGATTACGATTCGTTCTGGAGAGATTGAAAAAGCGCTACGCGAAACGGTATATACGATCGTCCAAACGGCAAAAACCGTCCTTGAGCGCACACCGCCGGAATTATCGGCAGACATTATCGACCGCGGCATTTTCTTAACAGGTGGCGGCGCATTGCTTCACGGCATCGATCAACTGCTTGCGCAAGAGTTGAAAGTGCCTGTCTTTATTGCAGAAAATCCGATGGATTGCGTCGCGATCGGCACAGGATTAATGCTTGATAACATTGACAAAGCTCCATATCGTCAACTCGTGTAGGTGCCATTGGGAAATGGTACCTATTCGCTTTTTTCCCCCTTTTCTTTTATAATGGAAGTAGTGTAAAAACGATTGGGGAGGACGTTTTATGTTTCGCGGACTATATACAGCTGCTTCAGGCATGCTTTCTCAACAGCGGCGCATTGAAATGATGACGAACAATATCGCAAACGCCAACACGCCAGGCTACAAAGCTGATCAAGCGTCATTACGAGCTTTTCCAGATATGCTGATGCATCGCATTCAACAAACGACGATTCCAACTGAAAAAAAACCGACGTGGCGTGATCGTACATATATCGGTCCGCTATCGACAGGCGTGTACGTGCAAGAGCTTGTGCCAAACTTTGCCCAAGGGGATATACGCGAAACAGGCAATAACACCGATATGGCAATCGTTGATGGGACAGGCACATCGTTTTTTATCGTACAAAATGAAGCAGGCGACGTTCGTTACACGCGAAACGGTCATTTCACCATAGATGCAGACGGATTTTTAACGACGACGGACGGTTTTTACGTGCTTGATGAAAACGGGAACCGCATGCAAGTAGGCGATGAGCAGTTTACAGTACGTGAAGACGGCACGATTACAAAAGATGGACAGACGATTGCACGCCTTGGCATCGCTTATGCGGCAAACGTTCAATCGCTAGCGAAAGAAGGGAACGGTCTATTTCGAGCAGAAGGCGAGCTTCCGCGTGCTGAAGCGTATACGATTCGCCAACAATATATTGAGCGCTCGAACGTCGATTTATCTCGCGCGATGACAGATATGCTTTCAGCTTACCGAGCGTTTGAAGCGAACCAAAAAATTTTACAAGCGTACGACAAAAGCATGGACAAAGCAGCCAACGAAATTGGCCGCCTAAAGTAGGAGGATATGTATGTTGCGCTCAATGATTACTGCTGCCAATACAATGAACCAGCTACAACAACAGCTTGACGTCATTAGCCATAATATCGCAAACGTCAATACGACCGGGTTTAAAAAGCGCGATGCCGTATTTGGCGAACTGCTCGCTCAACAATTTCAAAACTCGCCAAAGACAGACGAAGCCCCACGCTTCACGCCTGACGGTCTTCGTCTTGGCGTCGGAGCGAAAGTAGCGTCGACACATATGCAAATGAAGCAAGGGTCGGTTGTAAAAACAGATCGTCCGCTTGATCTCGCTTTTACAAAAGAAGGGCAGTTTTTCCGCATCCGTGTCGATGATGCGATTCAATATACGCGCGACGGTGCGTTTTACCTTAGTCCGTCCGCGAACAATCCAGATGAACTGATGCTTGTCACAGCGGATGGATATGCGGTATTAGATGAAAACGATGAACCGATTACGGTGCGCGAAGGGTTTAAAGATATTCAAGTCACTCAAAACGGCACGATGCAATTGATTGCGCCAAACGGAAACATCATGCAGACAGTAAACATCGGTGTTTCATACGTGACGCGCCCGCAGCTTATGCAAGCGCTCGGCGACAACCGATTTGCTTTCCCGGCTGATGTAAATGCGCCAAATGCGGTCATCAATTTAACTAACAACAACCGTAACGCCATCTCAATGCAACAATACGCTCTTGAACAATCGAACGTGGAACTAGCGACAGAAATGAGCGAACTCATGATCACGCAACGGTCATACCAGCTCAATGCTCGGGCAATTACATTGTCAGATCAAATGATGGGGCTCATTAACGGTATTCGTTCATAGAGAGGGAAAACGATGGAGGAAAAACAAACGAAAAAACGTTCACTTCGCCGTCCGCGCCGTCGTCTCATTCCGATTTGGCTTCGCCTAGTGATTGTGCTCGTTCTCGTAGCGCTAAGCGGGGCGATCGGGGCGATGATCGGTTACGGTGTACTCGGCGACGGCAAGCCATTTGACGCACTCAAACCAGCAACATGGCAGCATATTATCGATTTAATCGAAAAACAGTAGTGGACAGACCACTTGAAAACATGATACATTGAAAACAAATACGGAAGGGAGATCCTTCCGTTTTTTTATAAAGGAGGAAGAAAGTATGCTTGATATGCAACAAATTCAACAAATTATTCCACATCGCTATCCGTTTTTACTCGTTGATCGCATTGTTGAAGTGGAAGAAGGAAAACGAGCCGTCGGCATAAAAAACGTCAGTGCCAATGAACAATTTTTTGTCGGTCATTTCCCTGAATATCCCGTCATGCCGGGCGTGCTGATCGTCGAGGCGCTAGCGCAAGTAGGGGCGGTCGCGATGTTAATGAAAGAAGAAAACCGCGGACGTCTTGCTTTCTTCACCGGCATTGACAACTGTCGCTTTAAAAAACAAGTAAAACCGGGCGATCAATTACGTCTAGAAGTGGAGATGATTCGCTTCAAAGGGGCAATCGGGAAAGGAAAAGGCATCGCCACAGTCGATGGCGAACTCGTATGTGAAACAGATATTATGTTTGCTTTAGGTGAGAAAAAATAATGCATATGTTCCTTTTTTCTGGGCATGTTATAAGTGATTACATATGCCTAAGAAAGGAGATATGCAATGAAAAAACTATGGCTACTTAAGCTTATTAGCGCGCTCATTGCCGTCATGGTCGTTACAGGCTGCAATAACGATGATACAGACAACGATATGAACAACCAAGAAGAGATGCAGCCAGGCGAAGATACAAACGAAGGTGTTGGCGACGATGAAAACGATGCTGTGCCAGATGAAGAAGACGCTGTCGAAGATGCGGAAGATATGAATGACGCAGACAATACGGACGAATAAACGTAAGAGGCTTCCTCTTACGTTTTTTTATTCCCTTCCTTCCTATAAACGTTATCATAGTTATAAAAAAACTTTGTCAATACACGTTTCTTTATGATACATTAACGGTTGACGATAATGATATGGAGGGTTTTTATATATGTTAAAACAGCTTCCTCATCGCTTGAAAATGAACATCACGCTATCGATTAAAAAAGTGTTCGAAAGATATATGGCGACGATTGATTGGGATGAAACGAAATACGATGCGGCAGCGTTGATGGAACAGTGGCGTCATTATTTATACAATGAAGCGACATGGTTTGCACAATTAGACGATAAGATGAAAACAAACCCGCAATTTCATGAACAGCTCGCTGACCGCATTAACGAAATTATCGACCAACTCGTCAACGAACCTCCAACAGACGACCAAATCGCAGAAATTAACCGTCTCGTTGAACGGCTCGGCATCGACGATTTCCCTTACGGCTGTAGGTTAGAAGCAAAATATCATATCGAACGTCTCCAACAAGAATTAAAAAAAAAGAAAAGCTAACGAAACGAGCGAGCGAAAAGCAACGAAAACTAGCGGAAATTTTATATTATCAAGCATATGACCGTCCGCTCCCAGATCGAGAATATACCGTTGCTGAAGTGAATGATATCATCGCACAAGCAAAACGAATCATTGGAGAAGAAGGACATAACGAAGAAACGATTCATTAACCGGCAGAACATGGCACTGTCGGTTTTCTTTTTGTTAAAAATTAATAAATATACTATATAAAGGTTCATCACCAAAAGATGTACTTGCACCTGCCATTAAAGTATGTTAGTCGTTTCTAACCGAACCCGTAATGCAAAACGCTGGATATTTCTGTATCCATATCCCCGACGTTTGATCAGCTTGATCTTGTTATTCGTTCCTTCCATTTT
>NZ_SDLH01000070.1:0-455 GCF_013096955.1 Anoxybacillus sp. EFIL
GAGTACGATCCGAACCGTTCCGCGAACATCGCGCTGGTTCTGTACAAAGACGGTGAACGCCGTTACATCCTGGCCCCTAAAGGCCTGAAAGCTGGCGACCAGATTCAGTCTGGCGTTGATGCTGCAATCAAACCAGGTAACACCCTGCCGATGCGCAACATCCCGGTTGGTTCTACTGTTCATAACGTAGAAATGAAACCAGGTAAAGGCGGTCAGCTGGCACGTTCCGCTGGTACTTACGTTCAGATCGTTGCTCGTGATGGTGCTTATGTCACCCTGCGTCTGCGTTCTGGTGAAATGCGTAAAGTAGAAGCAGACTGCCGTGCAACTCTGGGCGAAGTTGGCAATGCTGAGCATATGCTGCGCGTTCTGGGTAAAGCAGGTGCTGCACGCTGGCGTGGTGTTCGTCCGACCGTTCGCGGTACCGCGATGAACCCGGTAGACCACCCACATGG
>NZ_SDLH01000071.1:0-448 GCF_013096955.1 Anoxybacillus sp. EFIL
GCCCTATGTGATGCGCACCTATCTGGCACCAGAACGGGATTCCGGCGATCAGCGGACGGCGGCGGCGCTGACTTTGCTGGCCGAAGTGCTGGGTGGGTCGCAAACGTCGGTCCTGCCTCAGAAGCTGCAGTTCGAGGAAAAGCGCGCTGTCTATGCAGGGGCTTTCTACAGCGGGCTTTCTCTGGACGACACGACCTTTGGTGTGGTCAATGTGCCCGCGCAGGGTGTGACGCTGGAAGAGGCCGAAGCTGACATGGACCGCGTCATCGCGGACTTCATGGAAACCGGCGTCGACCCTGCTCAGCTTGACCGGATCAAGTTTCAACTGCGCGCGTCACAGGTTTACGAGTTGGATAGCTCCAATTCGCTTGCCAACCGCTACGGCGCTGCGCTGACCTCTGGTTTGACTGTCGAGGATGTGCACGAGTGGCCACGTATCCTGCAATCC
>NZ_SDLH01000072.1:0-444 GCF_013096955.1 Anoxybacillus sp. EFIL
CAACAATGCTAGCTTGAATGGCAGAACCGCTGATGCCGTTAAATACAAAACGCGCAGGGTCCTCTTTGCCGCCAATCGAAAGCGGATGAACCTCGATTTTCGGCTGATCCAAAGCGACAGTCGGACACACTTCAAGCATGTGAGAGCCCAGAATCATTTCATTTCCCGGTTCAAAATGGTACGTGTAATCTTCCATGAAGGAAGTTCTTTTTCCTTTAGCCATGATTTTCATCATCCGTACAAGGGCCGCTGTCTTCCAATCTCCTTCACCGGCAAACCCATAGCCTTTCTCCATCAGGCGCTGAACGGCAAGTCCCGGCAGCTGTTTCATTCCGTGCAGCACTTCAAACGATGTCGTAAACGCTGTGTATCCGCCTTGCTCAAGAAAAGCGGTTAATCCAAGTTCAATTTTCGCCTGTTCTTTAATGGACGCTACCTTTGCTT
>NZ_SDLH01000073.1:0-443 GCF_013096955.1 Anoxybacillus sp. EFIL
CGCTCGCACAAGATGTCTCGAAACTCACGGATCGGTATCAGACGACCGTGCCGGCGGGTGTTCGCAAGCAACTCAAGCTGGGCAAGGGCGACCAGATTCGTTACTGCACCGAGCCGAGTGGCAGGGTCTATATCGAGCCCGTGCGCAGCGAAGAGGAAGATCCCGTGCTCGGAGCCTTTCTCGATTTTGTCGAGGCCGATATCAAGGCGCATCCGGACCGCATTCGGGCGTTAGATGGGGCTTTGCATGACCGTCTTGCAGCACTGGTCGGAGACGTTGACGTCGATCTCGATGCGCCGCTATCGCTCGAGGATGAATGAGCGGCGATAGCGTGCCCGCCCAAGCGCCCCTTGTCGTAAACGGATGGTCGATTTATGCGCATCCGCTTTTTCTGGACCAGCTCGAAGGGCTGACCCTGGAGGTCGAAGCGCGTAAGGCACACG
>NZ_SDLH01000074.1:0-443 GCF_013096955.1 Anoxybacillus sp. EFIL
CCATAAAGGTGTGAGCCAGACCCATCGGGCAGGCACATAAAGCAATCAGTTTCTTACTCATCGTTAATTCCTCGTTCAGTGATAGTTGACGAGTGAAATTATGAACGTGCAAAACAAATCGCCGTTACCAGACAAATAATGCATTTACTGGAGAATTAATCCCGCTGTACGGAAGTGTGACGCAGGTCGGCCTTGTGAGGTGACACAAAGAAAAATTGAATTAACTGTATGATTTAAAAGATTATCGGGAGAGTTATCTCCCGATTTGACAGGAAGGATTTACAGAATGTGACCTAAGGTCTGGCGTAAATGTGCACCGGAACCGAGAAGACCCGGATTGTCATGGACGATGAGATATACCGGAATATCATGGACATATTCCTTAAAGCGCCCTTTATCTTCAAATGCGGCGCGGAAACCAGAGGCTTTGAAGAACTCAAGGA
>NZ_SDLH01000075.1:0-442 GCF_013096955.1 Anoxybacillus sp. EFIL
GGCCTTGTCGGATGCCGCGCTGCTGGAAGACAGGATGGTGGCTGATGGTGTGAACGGACCGTTGCAGGCGTGGGATTGGCGCTATTACTCAGAGGCACGACGGCGCGAGGAGTTTGCGCTGAACGAGGCGGAACTGAAGCCGTATTTCCAGTTGGAAAAGATGATTGAGGCGTCCTTTGCCTGTGCCAACAGGTTGTTCGGGCTGGAGTTTCGGCCTTTGGATGTTGCTCTTTATCACACCGACGCACGGGCGTGGGAAGTGACGCGGGACGGGCGGCATATAGCGGTATTCATCGGGGATTATTTTGCGCGGGCGTCGAAGCGGTCAGGTGCCTGGTGTTCGGCGATGCGGTCGCAGCGCAAGTTTCCTGATGTGCAGGCGCCGATCGTGGTGAATATCTGCAATTTCGCCAAGGGTGATCCGGCACTCTTGTCCTATGAC
>NZ_SDLH01000076.1:0-441 GCF_013096955.1 Anoxybacillus sp. EFIL
GTTCTCCATGTTTTGCTTGCTGATTTTTTTGCTCTCGCTAAAGAACAAGCGAAAATCTGGACAAACGCCACTCTATAAAAAAGAGGCTGGGACAGAGGTGCTAAACTCCTAGAAATAAGAAGGAATACGCGGAAATTGCTTCTCAAATTTTGGGGTATTTCGACTTGTTTCCGAAGGAGTTGCTTCTGCTCCCACCATCTAGACGTGTTTAGAGCGTGGGACAAAAGTTTTTTTTACTTTTATCCCACGCTCTAGTCCTAGCTGTCTTTGTCAGACGGATCGAAAAAAATTATTCTTTTGTATCGTCTGCTTTTGTTTCATCAACAACATCAGCTGGTTCGATTTCAGTTGCAACAGATGCACCAGTACCAGGTGTCACGGTACGAATCGCTGCCCGATCGAACTCTAAGAAAATACCTTCACAGTCGATGACAACTGTAC
>NZ_SDLH01000077.1:0-441 GCF_013096955.1 Anoxybacillus sp. EFIL
GATTTGATTTCCGACAAGGCGACGATGGAGTTCACTTCCTGGATGCCCGGCACCGCCGACAGTTTCTCGAAGAAAAAGCGTTCGTAGGATTCGATATCGCGGGTGACGATACGCAGCATGAAGTCCACCGCGCCCATCAGTACGTGGCACTCCAGCACCTCGGGAAACTGGTGCATCGCCTCGGCGAAATCGGTGAGGTTCTTGCGCCCATGGGCGTTGAGCTTGATCTGGGCGAATACCTGGGTATTCAGGCCGATCTTCTTGCGGTCGAGCAGGGTCACCTGCTTGCGGATCACCCCCTCCTCCTTCAGGCGCTGGATGCGCCGCCAGCAGGGCGACTGGGAAAGTCCGATGCGCTCGGCGATCTCGGCGGTGGAAAGCGAGGATTCCTCCTGCAGCAACGCAAGAATACGCTGATCGTAGATATCCAATGGAATGGAC
>NZ_SDLH01000078.1:0-440 GCF_013096955.1 Anoxybacillus sp. EFIL
CCGGGGAACGGCGAAAGACCCCGTATCTGACGGTCCACGTCAACTGCGGGACGGGTACAATCGATCTGCGCTTCGGTCTTGTCGATCTTTTGCGCATAGGTCACACCGCCTTCAGGCTGTGCCTCTGGTGTAAGAGTGTCGATCTGCTGCAAGGCCTGCACGATCAGCTCGGCCCCCATAGCGCTTAGCCGATCATGTAATTCACCTGTTGTTTCGGTCGCGCCAATGGCTGTCGCCTTGAGCATAAGGACCGGCCCGGTGTCCAGCCTTGCTTCCATCTGCATGATTCAAATGCTGGTCTCTGCTTCGCCAGCCATGATCGCACGATGGATAGGCGCCGCGCCGCGCCACCGCGGCAAGAGCGATGCGTGAATGTTGAGGCACCCCTTCTTTGGAGCATCCAGAACCGCTTGCGGGAGGATCAGACCATAAGCCACAAC
>NZ_SDLH01000079.1:0-440 GCF_013096955.1 Anoxybacillus sp. EFIL
ACACAGTAGTGGTCAACCCATCCCGGACAGTGGGTTGAGTTTTTCTTCGGCCACCGCAGGTGGTAACCCGTCGTTGAATTGATGCGGCCTGATCCAGTTGTAGCGGTGCATCAAGTAATGACTGATGTCCCGTTGGGCCTCCTGCGCCGTCAGGTAACCCGTTGACGGGACCCACTCCGACTTCAGACTGCGGAACAGGCGCTCCATCGCCGAGTTATCCCAGCAATTCCCTCGGCGACTCATGCTCTGCTGCATCCGATAGCGCCAGAGCCGTTCCCGAAACAGGCGGCTGGCGTACTGGCTGCCCTCATCTGAATGGAACAGCACCTGCTGTGGCTTGCCGCGCTGTTCGTAGGCCATGTCCAGGGCCTTGATCACCAGTTCGGCATCCGGCTTGGCCGAGAACGCCCAGCCGATCACCCGCCGGGTATGCAGATCCA
>NZ_SDLH01000007.1:0-148662 GCF_013096955.1 Anoxybacillus sp. EFIL
CCGTCCGCCGCTAACGATTCAAAAGCAAGCTTTTGAATCGTCCGCTCGACTTGCATGTATTAGGCACGCCGCCAGCGTTCGTCCTGAGCCAGGATCAAACTCTCCATAGAAAAGTTATCCTTAGCTTCTGTACGCTTTTCGCTTCGTTCAGTTTTCAAGGAACATCTCGTCGCTTTTGAAGCGACTTTCTTATAGTATCACATCATAAACTTGATGTCAACAACCTTTATTTTTAACCGCCGCTACATCTCAGCAGCGACGATTAAAAATATATCACGAACATTTTTAAACGTCAACACCTTTTCTTTATTTTTTTTCAACCATGTAGTGTCTATGAAACACTCCTTGCCCTTTCGTTGCAATTTTTTCAACGGAAAGTATATGTTTTTCAACTAGAAATTCAAGCAAAATAGCTAAATCAACCCCGTATACCGCCAACTCTTGTTCATCGAGCAACTCCGCCATAGACCATGACGTTTTCTTTTTTTGAAGCACGTGTATCAAGTGACTTGCCCCTTGTTTCAACTTCGAATGGATAAAAAAATCGCTTGCTAAAAATAGCAATTGCAATCGTTTATCAAGCGGTTCTTCACTTCCAACTAACTCAGCATATAGTTTATGAATTTGTGGTTCAATATGTTTCACCTGGTTCCATACGGTTACTTCGGGATAAAAACCATTTTCGATAATAGACAGACGGGCTAAGTGATGAAGTGCATGTAATACGTGATTGTACGCATCAAGCCATTGATCTTTTTCAAAAAAACTTCGTCCTTCTATATAGCGACGTACTAACTTAGCAAATTCTATTCCCATCTTTACTTTTCTTTCGTCTACTGGAAACTGCAATAGACGTTGCCGCCACTGCTCGATATATTCATTCCGATCAAATAAAACTTTCCCATTCAGCAACCAATTCATCACTTTTCGATTTGAACCGAACAACACCCATTCTTTCACTTGACGTTCATCTACAATGTGCAAAGACGCGCTTTTTTCCTCAAACGCATAATGTTTAATAAAAATCGGTTCTCTCCCTTCCCGAACGATAACAAATAAAACGACATCAAACAAATCCGTCTCCGGAGAGTAATCCGACCCTTTTTCAATCATTAAAATTCCAAGCGTTTGTGGATGACTTGCTCGCTCTTGGTAAATCGGACGCAACACATCTTCCATAAACCGATTCCTCCACTTTTCAACATTGTTTGACCGTATTCGACAATTTTAAAAAAACTCCTGCTTATTATTCAAAACTTATGATATAGTTATGCCTAGGAGGAGATATATGTGGGTGTGAAATATTCGAGCAAGATCAACAAAATTCGTACGTTTGCGTTAAGTTTAATTTTTATCGGATTTTTCGTGATGTATGCGGGTATATTTTTCCGCACATCGCCTATTGTTATGACATTATTTATGATTTTAGGTTTGTTGTTTATTATCGCAAGTACAGTTGTCTATTTTTGGATTGGAATGTTGTCAACAAAAACGGTACAAGTTGTCTGTCCTTCATGCAATAAAGTAACAAAAATGTTAGGACGGGTCGATGTATGTATGTACTGCAACGAGCCACTTACACTCGATCCAACACTTGAAGGAAAAGAATTTGATGAAAAATATAATCGAAAAACAAGAAACAAAAAAAGCTGATAGCCGCGTCGCTACCAGCTTTTTTAATGATGTCCTTTTTGACAGTCTGGACACGTTCCGTAAATCTCCATCCGATGATGACTAACTTTAAATCCCGTCACATGCGCCGCTAAATCTTCGACTTCATCTAAGCCTGGGTAATGAAAATCGACAATTTTTCCACACGTTTCGCAAATCACATGATAATGATGTGTCGTAACAAAATCAAAACGACTTGACGCATCCCCGTACGTTAGTTCTTTGACAAGACCGACTTCTTTAAACACACGCAAATTGTTATACACAGTTGCGACACTCATATTTGGAAATTTTCCTTCCAAAGCTTTATAAATTTCATCCGCTGTTGGATGGGACATGGACTGAATCAAATATTCGAGTATCGCATGACGTTGCGGTGTAATACGGACGCCGGTTTCTTTCAACGTGTGAAGCGCTTCTTTTAATTGATGTGCGTGCGTCACCGTCATGCACCTCACTTTCATTTATAAAAATTATAATTATTACTTTATAATTTTTATAAATAGTGTACAAAAAAATGAAACTGTTTGTCAATTGTATTTTTAGGTAAGAAAAAAGGCGACCCTTTAAGGAATCGCCGCATACATATTTGAGGAGGTGTGTGCTCTACTATATCGTACGCAACGATCCTTTTATTTGTTTGAGCCAACCGCCTCTTTTAAAGCGTTCAACACTTCTTCGACATGCCCATTTACTTTTACTTTTCTCCACTCTTTCACGATTTGACCGTTTGGATCGATTAAAAACGTCGAACGCTCAATCCCCATATACTCTTTCCCGAAATTTTTCTTTAACTTCCATACGTCATACGCCTTTGCTACGTCTTGTTTTTCATCAGCAAGAAGTAAAAACGGCAAGCGATGTTTTTCAATAAATTTTTTATGCCGAACAATTGAATCAGGGCTAATACCGATTACAACCGCTCCAAGTTCCTCAAATACTTCATGATGATCGCGAAACTCGCAAGCCTCTGTCGTACATCCTGGCGTCATATCTTTTGGATAAAAATATAATACGACATACTTCCCATGAAATTGCGACAACGTCACGTTTTCTCCGTTGCTTGCTGGCAATGTAAAATCAGGTGCTTTCATATTTCTCCTCCTACCTTCTTTCTACATCCATCACTGTTCGAACAACAAAAGCGGCAGGTAGCGCATAGCCGAGCAACGCTTCGACCATCGCAATCCACCGACCGATTCCAATCGGCACAACATCCCCATAGCCGACCGAAAGCAAAGTGACTGCACTAAAATATAAACTTGTTTCGACATATTGCAAAAAGTTAGAAGCCTCTATATTCTTCCCATTTTCCATCATCACAACATGTCCATTTATATGCAAAATCGTATATACAAGCGCAAAGCCAATCATCGTCGTTGAATACACAAATAAAATGGCAATAAAGTTTTTTATCGAAATGACAGAACGCTTCGTCTGCCAAAAGGAAAAAAAACTCATACATATGATAAATGCAATAATCCCAATCCATATATACGTCACAACATCCCCTCCTGTCCTCATATATACGAGAGGATGTTTAATTTAATTCCCGGCACCACGATAACGTTTGACACCCGCATTCCATAACAGCACCGACAATGTAAAACAAACAATTCCCATCACCGGCGTCAAAAACGAGTACGTATACCATTCCGTTTTACGCAAAAAATACGCTGACGGATATACACCAACAAACGCAAACGGCAAAACCCATGTTAAAACGTAGCGAATAACGCGATTGTAAATATCGACAGGGTATCTTCCGTAGTTTCCTATATTATACATCATCGGCATAATCGAACTGCGCGCATCAGACCAAAAACTAATGCTTGCTAATGAAATAAAAATGCCCGCGTAAACGAACGTCCCTCCTAAAACGAACAACACAAATAAAATGACATCATACCAATGAAACGATAAATGTAATCTTGATACGGCATACCCCATAACAATTAAACCAGTAATTCCTCCGAGGAGCGACTCTAACTCCATTCGTTCAAGCACAATTTGGAACAAACTATGCACAGGACGGGTTAATACACGGTCCATTTCCCCACGCACAATATATCTTTCGTTAAAATCCCAAATATTAAAAAACGCAGCAAACAAAGAAAAAGGAACTAAAAAGAAGCCGTAGATGAAAATAATTTCATCGCGCGTCCATCCGTTTAATAATTGCGTATGTCCAAATACAACAAGGATAAAAATTAAATTCACACCTTGAAACATTAAATCAGACAAAAACTCAACGAGCAAATCGGTACGATATTGCAGCTTTGTTTTTACATATTGACTCATATATTGAAAAAAAATCGATATATAAAACATATGTTCACCCCCCTTGAATGATGAGTTTTCGTTTGGCTGCTTTCCATAATACGTAAATCGGCACAATTAATACGACGCACCAAACCGCTTGAAACATCATTCCTTTAATCACAGCATCCCCTGTAAAGCTTTCCGTAAAAATCATACTTGGAATGTAACTAATCGCTTGAAACGGCAAATAGTGCATGATATGTTGTGCCCACTCGGGATAAAAACTAATTGGCAAAATAAGCCCTGAAAATAAATCAATAACAAATCGTTTGGCGCGAAGCAATCCTTCCCCATTTAACGTAAAAAACGTGACCATCCCAGCTATTAAATTGAGCTGAGAGTTAATAATAAAACTAAGCATTGTCGACAAAGCAAAATATCCCCACGTATGAACATTCGTTGTAAATTGAAGCGAAAAAACGAATGTGACGATAATCATTCCGGGAAGTGAGAAGAAAAGTAATCTGAAAATCCCTTCCCCAAGCCCTTGCATCGTTTTCATAATTAAATAGTTGTACGGACGAATAAGTTCAATCGCCACTTTTCCTTCGCGAATTTCCATCGCAATTTCACGATCAATGTTATTAAAATAAAACGCTCTTGCCATCCAAGCGATCGCGACATATGTCGTCATTTGTTCAACTGTCATTCCTTGAATAGACGGTTGCCCTCCATAAATGGCGGACCATAAAAAATAATACGCGCCAATATTAATACTATAAATAAAAATACCGCTATAATAATTCGTGCGATAAGCTAACATCATTAAAAAACGCATACGAATCATTTCAATGTATTTACCCATGATGAATCCCTTCTTCATAAATGTTGCGAATAATTTCTTCCGTCGATACTTCACGAATGTGAATATCTTTTAATTCATAGGAAGAAACGACTTTTCCAATAACATGTGCCATATCCGTTGCACGAACATGCGCAATCCAACTATATCGATCTTCCCCTTGTTCCCACGTCGCATCAACAAGTAGCATAAGCTCTTCTTTTGGGACGATATCGCGAAATTGAAAATGAATTTGCTTTCCTTCTCCCCAATTTTGCTTTAAACGTTGCAATGATCCATCGTAAATGATTTTTCCTTCGTCAAGCATAATGACGCGTTCACAAAGCGCTTCAATATCTGTCATATCGTGCGTCGTTAATAAAATCGTCGTGTTGTATTTTTCATTAATTTCTTTTAAAAATTGACGAATTTTTAACTTTACAAGCACATCTAAACCGATCGTCGGCTCATCTAAAAATAAAAGTGGCGGATTATGAATGAGCGCAGCTGCTAATTCACAGCGCATTCGCTGACCGAGCGATAACTTGCGCACAGGCTTATCAAGCAACGGACCAATATCTAACGTTTCAATCACGTGATCCATATGCTCGTTATAATCTTGATCAGAGACACGATATACTTTTTTCAACAATCGAAACGACTCTTGCACGGCGATATCCCACCATAATTGTGATCGTTGCCCAAACACAACGCCGATCGTCTGCACGAAACGTTCCCGCTCTTTATGCGGATTCATTCCATTTACAACGACTCGTCCAGATGTCGGCGTTAAAATTCCTGTTAACATTTTTATTGTCGTCGATTTACCTGCCCCATTTTCTCCAATGTAGCCAACCATTTCCCCTTGTTTAACAGTAAACGAAATATCGTCCACAGCTCGAATTATTTTATAGTTTCTCGTAAACAAATCACGAAACGCCCCAGCTAAACCGGAGCGGCTAGAGTATGACTTAAATTCCTTACGTAGTTTTTCTACTTCAATCGCATACATGTTCCTCACCTCTCATGAAATCACTATTTAATAGTGTAACGAAAATGTTTAAACTCAACAAATGGTGTGCTCAAATAAATGTGATAAAATAAACACCGTGAAACAATTTTTACATAAAAGGAGGAGGCTTCGCGTGAATTTTACGAAGTCTGAACAATTACACCAAGAAGCGCTTGAGCATATCGTCGGCGGTGTCAACAGCCCTTCCCGTTCATATAAAGCTGTTGGAGGCGGTGCACCCGTCGTGATGGAAAGAGCGCAAGGGGCATACTTTTGGGATGTAGACGGCAATAAATATATTGATTATTTAGCAGCGTACGGTCCTATTATTACCGGACATGCTCATCCACACATTACAAAAGCTATTCAACAGGCGGCTGAAAACGGCGTTTTATATGGGACGCCAACACCGTATGAAATTACGTTCGCGAAAATGTTAAAAGAAGCGATTCCTTCTCTCGAGAAAGTACGTTTCGTCAACTCAGGAACAGAAGCTGTCATGACGACAATTCGTGTCGCTCGCGCTTACACAGGTCGCGATAAAATTGTAAAATTTGCAGGTTGCTATCACGGACATTCCGATCTCGTTCTTGTTGCAGCTGGTTCTGGCCCATCTACATTAGGAACACCTGACTCAGCGGGCGTACCAAAAAGCATCGCTCAAGAAGTCATTACTGTTCCTTTTAATGACGTAGATGCTTTTAAACAAGCGATGGATCGTTGGGGAAGCGAAGTAGCTGCCGTTCTCGTTGAACCAATTGTCGGTAACTTCGGGATCGTCGAACCGAAACCAGGCTTTTTACAAGCGATAAACGACATCGCCCATGCAGCTGGCGCACTTGTCATTTATGATGAAGTGATCACCGCTTTCCGTTTTATGTATGGCGGTGCTCAAAACTTGCTTGGGATCGAGCCAGACTTAACGGCACTCGGAAAAATTATCGGCGGTGGTTTACCAATCGGTGCATACGGCGGTAGAAAAGACATTATGGAACAAGTAGCTCCGCTTGGCCCAGCTTACCAAGCAGGAACGATGGCGGGAAATCCTGCGTCCATTTTAGCAGGTATTGCTTGTTTAGAAGTATTACAACAAGAAGGCGTGTACGAACATCTCGATCACCTCGGTGCGATGTTAGAGGCTGGCATTTTAACACATGCGAAAACATACGATATTCCTATTACGATTAACCGCCTAAAAGGAGCGCTCACTGTATACTTCACGACAGAAAAAGTAGAAAACTATGAACAAGCGGAACGGACAGATGGAGAGATGTTCGCAAAATTTTTCAAACTTATGCTTCATCAAGGCATTAATCTCGCCCCTTCGAAATATGAAGCATGGTTTATTACATTAGCCCACACAGAAGAAGATATTGAATATACAATCGAAGCGGTAGGACGCGCATTTAAATCCTTAAAAAATGAATAAATATACAATCGTAACGAGGGAGGAAATCCATTCCTACCTCGTTTTTTATGTTCAAAAACAATGTAAACGCTTACATCATTCGTGAACGTTTTGTTACATGAACTGAATATTATATCCAAAAATATGAATAAATAATTGATTTTCTTTTGCAAACATGCTAATATAGACTATAAAATTCAGAAAATTTTATTTCTTAAAAAAGTTTTGTGTGGGAGGTGGCGAAGGCGAGAAGCGAGCAATAAGCCGCTTACAAGCCGCATGCTATGAAACAACGGTGGAATCCAACTTCATTTCAACATTTTTATGAACACGAACACGATGCGTGTGGAATTGTCGCTGCGGTTGAAAAACGACGCATTCCGACAAAGGAAAACATTACAACATGTATTAACGCCCTCGTCACAATGAATCATCGCGCCGGATTTATCAATGGTGAAGGAGATGGCGTCGGTATTCATATTGACATTCCGAAAGCGCTTTGGAAAGAAAAATTTGCTGCTGCCCATCTTGATCCTCAACTCGTCGACCGCGACGATTTTATTGTTGGCCATATATTTATTACGCGAACAACGAATGTCGAAGAGAAAAAAGCACGTATGCGTCAATTGTTTGCTCAATTTCATCTCACTCTCATTTTTGAATCCGATCGCGTGACCTCTTCTTCAGCGCTCGGTCCAATCGCTTTACGCGAGGAGCCTGTATTTTGGCAAGTAGCCCTTTTACCAAACAAAAACGAAACGTTATCTAAAACATTATTTGAATTAACGGTTGAAATCGAGAAAGATGAACATATTCATGTCGCTTCTCTTAGCAACCATCACGCCATTTACAAAGTGATGGGGGCTGGAGATATTTTACCAAAATATTATCACGACTTAGCGAGCCCGCTTGTCGCATCTACGATGACGCTTGGCCATAATCGCTATTCAACAAATACACTATCAAACTTTTTCCGTGTACAACCGTTTAGCGTCTTAGGTCATAACGGTGAAATTAACACGATTGCCAAACTACGTGAAGAGGCAACAATGATCGGTGTTCCATTGACAAACGGCGGAAGCGATTCGCAAGACTTGAGCCGAACGATGGAAACGCTTATTTATCGTGATGGCTATACGTTATTTGAAGCAATGGACTTTTTATTCCCGCCAATTGTAAACGAAATAAAAAACTATCCAGCACATTTACAAGATTTATATACTTACATTCGCGAAGCTTGGGGACATTTCGCCCAAGGACCTGCAGGCATCATTTCTCGCCATGCAGATGAAGCAGTATTTAGCGTCGATGCGCTCGGGTTGCGTCCGCTTTGGAAAATTGAAACAGAACACCGTTACGTATTTGCATCTGAGCCAGGCATTATTCCTGTGTGCGAATATACAGGGGAACCAAAACCGCTCGCACCGGGAGAAAAAATCGGATTAAAATGGCAAGCGGATGGAACAATTCGTGTGTATGAATACGCAGATTATCAACAAGAAGTATACAATCGTATTCGAAATCGTTTAAATATCGAGAATATGCGCCAACGTCTCCAAACGCCAACGTTAAAAACATACGTACTTATGGCTCAACCAACAAAAGTGCATAACGGACAATACGCTGCATTTGGTTGGGACCGCGAACATATTCAATTGCTCGAACAAATGGCAGAAAAAGGAGCAGAACCTATTCGCTCGCTCGGACACGATGCTCCGCTTGCAGCGATCGATCCTGAGCGAAAAAATATTGCTGATTTTATAAAAGAAAGTGTGGCTGTTGTAACAAACCCTGCCATTGACCGCGACCGCGAAACAGAACATTTTTCTACACGCGTTGTCGTTGGAAAACGACCAAGTATCGTCTCAAATGAGGAACATCCTTACACCGTTGAGCTTCTTTCACCTATTTTAATTGAGGGAAAACTCGGAAATGAATGTGCAGAAACGTTACAGCAACCATCGTACGATCAACTCGTTCATACATTTGAAGAAAAACAATTGACGTACTTTATATCAGCTACGTCTTTTGAACATGAAACGATTCCAATGGCGCTCGCCCGTTTAAGCGAAGAAGCATGTGCAGCTGCGGCAAACGGAAAAACGTTGCTTGTCATTGACGATGCAAAAGCGCATCAAAATGGTCATTTATGGATCGATCCACTTCTTGTTATATCGGCCATCGATCAAGCGTTAACAAAAGCGCAATTGCGAAGAAACTGTTCGCTTCTTCTTCGTTCTGGAGCGATTCGTTCGTTGCATGATTTCATCGTTGCATACGGACTTGGCGCAAACGTCATTAGCCCATATTTAATGTTTGCGACAGTGGCTGATTCGTCCACTCGACCAGCGATTCATTTGTTCCAAGCGTTAAATAAAGGGCTTGAAAAAGTCATTTCAACGATTGGTATTCATGAATTACGCGGATACAGCCGTCTCTTTTCATCGATCGGCTTGCATGAAGAAGTCGCAGCTGTATTAAATATTGTTAACTTTTTTGGTTCTGATTCGCTTGCCCAAAATTTTGAAGCATTAAAACAAGACGCCATCGCACGCGCAAACGATTTTGAAACAGAACAAGCAAAGTTGCGCAAAACGTTTCACGTCTTCCCACGCATTTGGAAAGCGATTGGTGAGGTGGCACAAACAGGCTCATACGATCAATATCGCGAAAAATTGACGGAAATCGAAACAGAAACGCCAACAGCTATTCGTCATTTAACAGATTTAAAACAGGCCGATGTGCCAGCTAAAAAAGAACATGTGGACATTTCTGTCGGTGAACATAGCTTACCTTTTGTGATCGCTTCGATGTCATTTGGTTCGCAAAACGAAATTGCGTTTCGCGCTTATGCCGAAGCGGCGAACCGTCTGAACATGATTAGCTTAAACGGTGAGGGTGGCGAAATTAAAGATATGCTCGGCAAATATCCGCGCACGCGCGGGCAACAAGTCGCTTCTGGACGATTTGGCGTCAATGCTGAACTGCTGAACTCATCGAATTTACTAGAAATTAAAATCGGGCAAGGAGCAAAACCGGGTGAAGGTGGTCATTTGCCAGGTTCGAAAGTGACAGCTAAAATCGCTGAAGCACGGAACGCAACGATCGGCTCTGATTTAATTTCACCGTCAAACAACCATGACATTTACTCGATTGAAGACTTAGCGCAAATGATTGCTGAATTAAAAACAGCAAACGACCAAGCAAAAGTCGCTGTCAAAGTACCAGTCGTCCCTAATATTGGAACGATTGCTGTCGGCATCGCAAAAGCTGGTGCGGACATTATTACGCTAAGCGGCTTCGACGGTGGAACAGGAGCTGCGCGCATTCATGCCATTCAACACGTTGGCTTACCTGTAGAAATTGGCGTGAAAGCGGCGCACAACGCGCTTTTAGAAGCCGGATTGCGCCACCAAGTTGAAATTTGGGCAGATGGCGGCATAAAAAGCGCGATGGACGTGATCAAAGTGATGCTTCTCGGCGCCAACCGCGTTGGCTTCGGCACATTAGCGATGATTGCGATCGGATGTACAACATGTCGCGGTTGTCATTTAGATACATGCCATGTCGGAATCGCCACGCAAATTGAATCGGAAGCACAAGCGAAAGAACATGGTTTACGCCGTTTCGTTCCGAGACAATTCGAGCAAGCGGTACAAAACTTAGTTCGTTTCTTTACAGCATTTGGAGAGGAACTAAAAGCGCTCACCGCCTCGCTCGGCTATACGAACTTACAACAGCTTGTCGGTCGCTCTGATTTGCTTGAACAAACGCGCGGACGTGATCGGATGAATTTAACAACGTTATTAAAACCGTTAGAAATCGGTCAATGGTATCAAAAAGAAGTCGCGGCGACATCGGAAGAAGGAAAACTGGCCGTTGCAGCTGGAGCTGAATATTTAGATTATCACGTTGAAGACTTACACCGTTCACGCGAATTTTCAACTGTCACAGCTGAACAACGCGTACTCGGCAGCCGCGTCGCATGCCATCGTGTGCGTGGTCGATTGGACGGATCGTATAAAAAGCTGCCAAACATATCCCTTCGTTATAAAGATGGATCTGTACCTGGCAATGGACTCGGTGCATATAACGTCGCTGGCATTCATATTCATGTTGACGGTGGAGCGCAAGACGGAACTGGAAAGACAACGTTTGGCGGAGGTATTTTCGTCTTTAAAGCGAAAGGAAAAGACGGAAAGTTTTACAACGGATCAGTCGGAAAAGGATTTGGCTACGGAGCACAAAAAGGATTGCTAATCGTACAAGGAAACGCTGACGCACGCGCAGGCATTCGCTTATCAGGAGCGGATATGATTATCGGTGGTCAAGTGACAAAACCAATTCCTGAAGTTGAACACGGCAATATCGGTGTTCACGCTAACATTAAAGGATTTGCCTTTGAATATATGACAAACGGACGCGGGCTCGTTCTCGGCGACCCAGGTCCATGGATTTGTGCAGGAATGACAGGCGGTGTCGTTTATTTACGTCACCAACCAGAAATGGGCTTAACGAAAGCCGCCCTCGAACGCCGAATCGCCAAAGGCGCAAACGTCGCGATTCAGCCGCTAAACGAAAAAGGAAAAGCGGACGTCAAAGAACTACTTCGCACATATATTGATTTACTTATCGAACATGAACAGCATGAAGAAGCAGCAACACTTCAACCGTTGTTGGAACAACCAGAGCAACACTTTTTCCAAGTCATTCCGAAAAAAGAACAAGCCGATCCATCCGTATCGACAGAATAAACGTCAAAAAGAACTGCCTCAAAAAAATGGGGCAGTTCTTTTAATTTTTTTCCTTTTATCTTGATATACTGATGAAAAACATGTATATTTGTTTGTTGTTCTAACAAGATGATGAAAAAGAAAGGAATTTGAGCGACGATGAGACTTGGAGCCCGCGTCTTTAAAACCGGGATTGCGATTACGTTTGCATTAGTTTTAGCGAAACTGTTGCAGTTGCCTTCTCCTGTGTTTGCTGGTATTTCAGCAGTATTTGCCATGCAGCCAACGATTTACCGTTCATACTTATCTTTAATTGAACAAGTGCAAGCAAATGTCATTGGTGCAGTTTTCGCGATCGTTTTTACGCTTGTTTTCGGGCACGACCCATTTATTATTGGGCTAACCGCCATTTTAGTCATTGCGTTATTTCTTCGTCTTCGTTTAGAATCTTCTATTTCTGTTGCGCTTGTGACAGTTATTGCAATTATGGAATATACCGAAGAACACTTTATTGAATTTGCGCTTATTCGCTTTTCAACCATTATGCTAGGCGTGTTCGCAGCATTTATCGTTAATTTAGTGTTTCTACCGCCAAAATACGAAAAGAAGCTGTATACTAAAATTGTGGAATATACCGAACATATTTTAAAATGGATTCGCATGAATGTACGACACGCGTCTGAACATCATTTATTAAAAGAAGACATCGAAAAATTTAAAGAAAACATGATGAAACTAGACCAACTTTATTTGCTTTACAAAGAAGAACGGACATATTTTCGCAAGCATAAATATAGCAAATCGCGTAAACTTGTGTTATATCGCCAAATGATTGTCGCAACAAATCGAGCGCTAGAAACATTAAAATTGTTGCATCGTTTAGAAAACGAGCTAGCACATACATCTGCTGAACTTCAAGACGCCATAAAAAACGAACTCGACTGTTTGTTAAATTATCACGATCAAATATTGCTAAAGTTCATTGGGAAGGTAAAGTCTGATCCACAATCACAATTCGTTACAGAAGCATGCTCTGGAAAAAAAGGATTAATCCACTCGTTTTTAAACCATTATGCTGAGCAAAGCATTAAGCAAGAAAATTATCAACTATTTCCACTTATCGGAGCAATTATTGAGTATAGCCATCAGCTTGAACATTTAGACACGCTGATCGAAAGCTTCCATCATTACCATAAAGAAGAGCACGTCGTCCCTACCCCAGAGCAAGAATAAAAGATGTCCCGACATACAAACGGGACATCTTTTAGCTTTTCATACGCGGATCAAGCGCATCGCGCAATCCATCCCCCATTAAGTTAAATCCTAATACTGTTAACATGATTGCCAATCCCGGAAAAATCATCGTCCATGGTGCTTGCGTTAAATATGCTTTTGAATCCGCTAGCATTTTCCCCCATTCCGGGTTTGGTGGCTGTGCTCCTAACCCAAGAAATCCGAGGGCTGCCGCTTCAATAATAGCCGTTGCAATCGCAAGCGTGCCTTGAACAATAATAGGCGCCATACTATTCGGCAAAATGTGGTGGAATAAAATGCGCGCATCACTCATGCCAATTGCTTTCGCCGCTGTAATATACTCTTCCTGTTTAATGCTTAATACACGCGAACGAATGAGACGCCCGAAGTTCGGAATGTTAATGACCGCGATCGCAATGAGCGCATTTTTCAATGACGGTCCTAAAACCGCCACAATTCCAATCGCTAATAAAATGCTCGGAAATGCGAGCATAATGTCAAATACGCGCGAAATCACCGCATCAACCCATCGTCCATAGTATCCTGCGATAATTCCAAGTAAAGAGCCGATTACAACCGAACCTAACACAGAAAAAAATCCGACCCATAACGAAATGCGTGCCCCATAAACAACACGAGAAAAAATGTCTCGTCCAAAATCATCTGTTCCAAATATATGATCTTTCGATGGTGCTTGCAAACGCATGGATAGTTGTTGGTCATTCATATCGTACGGAGCGATAAATGGTGCGAAAATGGCAAGCAAAATGAAAAATAGCACAATGCCACTTCCGATGAGCGCCATTTTATTTTTTCGAAAGCGAATCCATCCTTCTTTCCATAACGATGTTGCTTTTTCTTCTTGCTGTACAACATTTCCCTCGTTTCGTGCCAGCTCAGCCAATGCGCTCCCCTCCTTTTAGTTATATTTAATTCGCGGATCAATTGCAGCATATAGAAGGTCAACAATTAAATTAATAAAAATAAAAATCATCGCAACAATTAAAATGCCTGATTGAATGACAGGATAATCACGATAGCCAATCGCTTCATAAATGTACCGACCAATTCCCGGCCAACTAAAAATCGTTTCCGTTAAAATCGCCCCGCCAAGTAACAACCCCATTTGTAAACCGATGACCGTCAATACAGGAATGATCGCATTTTTTAACGAATGCTTGTACACAACCCAAAACATGCTTAATCCTTTCGCACGTGCCGTACGAATATAATCCGACTTCATCACTTCAAGCATGCTTGAACGAGTCATACGAGCAATAATAGCCATTGGAATTGTCGCTAAAGCGACACTTGGAAGCACTAAGTGTTGCAATGTTTGAAAAAACTGATCTGTATTTCCTTGAATCAACGTATCAATGACATATAAATGGGTGATCGGTTCAATTGGATTTCGTACATCTTCTCGTCCAGATGTCGGGAACCAATCTAAGTTAATCGCAAAAATCCATTGTTCCATCAACCCGAGCCAAAAAATAGGCATCGAAACCCCAATCAGCGCTAAAACCATCGCAACATAATCAAACCAAGAGTTTTGAAACCATGCGCTAATAATACCTGCATTGACACCAATCACCACAGCAATGAACATCGCTGCAAGCGATAGTTCTAATGTCGCCGCTAAATATGGCCAAATTTCTTGTGAAACCGCAACCCCCGTGCGAATGGATTCCCCTAAATCCCCTTTTAATAATCCGCCAAGATATTTCATGTATTGAATGTACCACGGTTGGTCTAATCCGAGTTTATGCGTTAACGCCTCTACCGCTTCTTTCGTCGCCTTTTGTCCTAAAATGACTTGCGCAGGATTTCCCGGAATGGCACGAATCATAAAAAACACGACGAGCGACATGCCAAGCAAAACAGGAATGACCGTTAAAATGCGTTTGACCGTATATGAAAACATACGTTTCACTCCTTTCTGACATGATGGAAAGGGAGAGGATTCCCTCCCCTCCCTCAACACAAATGTTATTTAAACTGTACTTTTGTAAATTTATCCGTTCCTGTCGGATGCGGATTAAATCCATCAATGTTTGCCTTACCTGCTAATAACGGTGTTGAGTGTACGAGCGGAATCCATGGTGCGTCTTCTTTAATAATTTCTTGTGCTTTCTTGTACAATTCGTTTCGTTTGTTTTCATCGCTAACTGTTTGTGCTTCGATTAAAATGTTGTGTAACTCATCGTTTGCATAGTACGTGTAGTTGTTGCTGCCAATGCTATCTTTATCAAGCAACGCATATAAGAAGTTGTCTGCATCACCGTTATCGCCCGTCCAACCGAGCAAGAAGGCGTCTGCTTCTCCTTTTGCCACTTTATCTAAGTATGTCGCCCATTCATACGTAACGATTTTTGCTTTTACGCCAATTTTCGCAAAGCTTGCTTGTAACGCTTCGGCTACTTTTTGTCCGTCTGGCATGTATGGACGTGGAACAGGCATCGCCCATAATTCCATTTCAAAGCCGTTTGGATAACCAGCTTCCGCAAGTAATTGTTTTGCTTTTTCTAAATCATACGGATAGTCTTGAATCGCGTCGTTGTAGCCAGGAATGCTTGGCGGTAATGGGTTTTTCGCCGGTTGTGCTTGACCTGCATAAAACGCATCAATAATCGCTTGTTTATCTACCGCATGATTCAACGCTTGACGAACGAGTTTATTGCCTAATGGACCGCGTGTAACAGTTAATCCGACATAACCGACGTTCATCGAAGGACGTTTAAACACTTGGAAATCTTTATTTCCTTCTACTTGAGCTAAATCAGAAGGATTCAAATCTTCCATAATATCAATCTCGCCTTTTAACAACGCATTGAGGCGTGCAGAGTTGTCTGGAATCGATACGAAAATTAACTTATCAAGTTTCGGATGACCTTCTAACCAATATTCCTTGTTTTTCTCAAGCACGATGCGCTCATTGCGCTTCCACTCTTTAAAGACAAATGGACCTGTTCCAACAGGATTTTCACCGAATTTGTCGCCATATTTTTTAATTGCTTCAGGGCTAGCGATCGCAAACGGTACCATCGCAAGATTTTTTAAGAATGGCGCTTGCGGACGTTTTAAAACGAACTGCACCGTATGTTCATCTAACGCTTTTACTTCTTTAATGACATGCCCTTCATCATTTTTGTATCCACCAAACATTGAGCCATAATAAGGGAACGTATCTGCATTCCCGTTTGCCCAACGTTCAAAGTTAAATACAACAGCTTCTGCGTTAAAATCTGTTCCGTCATGGAATTTTACACCTTCACGAAGCTTGAACGTGTACGTTAAGCCGTCGTCAGAAATTGTCCATTCTTCCGCTAATGCTGGTTGAATCGTTGTATCACCATCGTTATAGTCTAGAAGTGTGTCAAAAATGTTTTTTGTTACTTTAAACGATTCACCATCTGTCACTGTTGCTGGATCTAACCCAACAGAGTCACCGCCGCGTCCATAGACGAGCGTCGTTGGCTTTTCGGCTTCTTCCGTTTTGCCTCCACCTGTTTGTTCCGACTTGCCGCAACCTGCAAGCGCAGTCGCTGCTACAAGAAGAAACGTAAGCATGGTTAATAACCATTTTTTCTTCATTTCTTTTCCCCCTTAGTGAATAATATATATTTCATCACCTAGCCATCTTTATGTATAAAGATGGCAGGCGACGTAATGCCCATTTCCAACTTCTTTCCATTCTGGTTTTGTCGTTTTACAAATATCCATACATGCTTGACATCGTGTATGAAAAGCGCAACCTGTTGGTGGATTTGATGGACTCGGTAAATCCCCGGTAAGCAGTTGCTTTTCTTTTTTATATTCCGGATCTGGAATCGGAACAGCTTCAAGCAACGCTTTTGTGTATGGATGTTTCGGATGGCGATATAGCTCTTCGCTGCTAGCGAGTTCAACCATTCGTCCTAAATACATGACGCCAACACGATCGCTAATATGACGCACGACACCAAGGTCGTGAGCGATAAAAATATATGTCAAACCAAACTCTTTTTGTAAATCTTCTAGTAAGTTGAGCACTTGTGCCTGAATAGACACATCTAGTGCTGAAACGGGCTCATCCGCGATAATGAGCTTCGGTTTCGTCATCAATGCGCGAGCGATACCGATACGTTGTCGTTGTCCTCCGCTAAATTGATGCGGATAACGTTTCGCATGATAGCTACTTAATCCAACAACTTCCAACATCTCCCGCACCTTTTTTCGTCGCTCTTCCTTTGACCCAATTCCATGGACGATCAGCGGTTCTTCTAAAATTTTTTCTACTGTATGGCGCGGATTAAGCGATGCAAACGGGTCTTGAAAAATCATTTGCATATCGCGACGCACTTTTCTTAATTGTTGGGGCGATAGTTTTGTCACTTCTTCCTTTTCAAATAAAATAGATCCTTCCGTTGGCTCAATAAGCCGCATAAGCATACGCCCCGTCGTCGATTTTCCGCAGCCGCTCTCCCCGACAATACCTAGCGTTTCTCCTCTGTAAACAACGAACGATAAATCATCGACCGCTTTCACTTGACCAATTTGTTTATTAAATAAACCTGCCGTAATGGGAAAATATTTTTTTAACCCTTTAACTTGTAGTAACGGTTCGTTCATGGATGACGTTTTCCTCCTTTGTATACAAAAAACAACGCGCGCGATGGCCTTGTTCTACTTCGTATAAATCAGGATTTTGGGAAAAGCACCGCTCAAATGCTTGCTCGCATCTTGCCGCAAAACGACAACCTTGTTTAATCGAGCCCGGCTTCGGTACGCTTCCTGGAATAGAATATAAACGTGCTTTTCTTTCCCGAATATCTGGAACAGAACGAATAAGTCCAATCGTATATGGATGTTTTGGATTTCGAAAAATCGTTTGAACATCCCCTTCTTCAATGATTTTTCCCGCATACATAACAACGACGCGATGACACATTTCAGCGACGACTCCTAAATCGTGTGTGATCATCATAATCGCTGTGCCGAATTGTTCGTTTAACTGTTTCATCAAATGTAAAATTTGTGCCTGAATCGTCACGTCTAAAGCAGTCGTTGGCTCGTCTGCAATTAATAAAGATGGATTGCATACCATCGCCATCGCAATCATCACGCGCTGCCGCATGCCTCCTGATAGCTGATGCGGATATTCATCAATGATCTCCTCAGCACGAGGCAAACCGACAAGTTTAAGCATATCAATGGCTCGCTTTCGCGCTTCTAGTTTGCTTATTTTTTCATGAATACGAATCGCTTCAATCATTTGGTTACCGATCGTAAAAAGCGGATTTAACGACGTCATCGGCTCTTGGAAAATCATCGCCATTTCATTCCCACGTATTTCTTTCATCCGTTTTTCCGATGCTAGCACAATATTTTCATGTTTAAACCATATTTCGCCATCTGTAATTTTTCCGATTCCTTTTGGCAACAATCCCATAATAGAGAGCGATGTAACACTTTTTCCACAGCCCGATTCACCGACAACACCTAAAATTTCGCCTTTATTTATGTAAAAGTCTACGCCATCAACCGCAGGAACTTCTCCTTCGTCTGTGAAAAAGCATGTTTTTAAGCTTTTTACTCGTAAAATCGCTTCATCTCCCACGGAAGCCACTCCTTCTATATACAGAAAATTTATATTTTTAAAATAACTTTTATGTTACGTTTCAAATTATTACACGAATATTAAAAAAATACAATAAAAAAATTCAAAAAATTTAATCATTGTTTATAAAAAATAAAAAACAACGGCCATTAGTAAGTAACCGTTGTTTTTTTGTTCATGTATGTATCATTTTCACTTTCTACACATAATAAACTTTTTATACCAATGTTCAACTACTTCAGGGGCAAATGGCCCCTTTTTCTCTTTAATCCATTGAATTAATTTTTGAACATTATTTTTTAAAACTTTATCAATAATTTCAGGGTAGTTCATTTGTTCGCGATGACGCTCATATTCATCGTGATCTAATATGTCGTATTGACCGTTCGGAAATACTTTAATATCTAAGTCATAATCGATGTATTTTAACGCTTCCCCATCCCAAACGTAAGGCGAGCTAATGTTGCAATAGTAATATACTCCTTCAGCGCGAATCATCGCAATAATGTTAAACCAATGTTTTGCATAAAAAAAACAAATGGCCGGCTCACGCGTCACCCACGTTCTCCCATCCGCCTCTGTCACAAGTGTACGATCGTTGCCGCCAATCACTTCTTCTTCGCTTCCTTTTAGCACAACAGTTTCTTTCCATGCACGATGGATATGCCCGTCATGTTTATAACTATGAATTTGAATGATCGCCCCTGTTTGTGGATACTCCATACACATTCCCTACTTTCATTCGACGCTTTTTCCTCTATTATACCGTTAATAAGCAATGAAGAAAAAGAGCATCGGACGAAAACCGATGCCCTTTGCCTGTTATTGATTTTTCTTCGCTTCTGCTTTTGCGTTTTGTTGTTTCACATGTTGAACATCTGTTTCAGTTGAAAACTCTGTTCCGTACTGACCAGCATTTTGCTGTTTCACATGTTGAATGTTTGTTCCTGCAACTGTTTTGTTTGGCTTCATCATTCTCACCTCCACGCTCATTACTTTGTACTATCCGTTTAAAAAATATCCGTATGAATAATTTTTTGTTTCACTTTCTACACTACATAAAGAGGTGAGAACGATGTATATTGGACGCGATTTAACAGCCTTGCAAATGATTCCTAAACAGCAGTGGAAAGATAGCGAGTTAGCGTTTTTTCATCATGCTCTTCAACAAGTCACTCCGTATTTAAACGCGGAGGGACAAACAATGCATCGTGAAATTGTGGAAGAAATTGAAGCAAGAGGCGGTTTACAGCGAAACGAAGCGACATATACGAACGGAACGCGCGTATTTTACGAGTAAAGGCAGTTGCCTTTACTCGTACGCTTGCCATATTTTTTGATATATAACCGGGAACGCATATTGCTTAAGTTCATCGATCGTCACCCATTTATTCGTTTCATCTCCCATTTGTAATTCAAGCGCGTTCCCTTTATATGCTTCAATATGCCATACAACATGGGAAAAGACGTGCTCAAATGAACCGATTCGCTCCATCGAACGAATGACGACATGATATCGTTCACTTATTTCTTTTACAAAGGATTCATCGTTTCGTGTTGGAGCATGTTCATCATTTGGGAATTGCCATAAATTCGCCAATAATCCACGAGGCGGGCGTTTTTGAATGAGTATATTTCCCTTTTCATTCATAAGCACAATGGCACGAAAAGAAACACGTTTCGGGGCTTTCCCTTTTGTTTTTACAGGTAGCTCTGTTTCTACCCCTTCTGCAAACGCACGGCAATGACGCTGAACAGGACATAGAAAGCAACTCGGGTTTTTCGGCGTGCAAACGAGTGCACCAAGTTCCATTAACGCTTGATTAAAATCAGACGGATTGTCGTGTGAAATAATATGGGAAACAATGTTTTCAAACTTTTTTCTTGTACTTCCTTTCGCAATATCGTCTGTTATATAAAAAATGCGCGACAATACTCGCATGACATTTCCATCTACCGCTGGTTCCGGAATGCCATAAGCGATGCTTAACACCGCCCCTGTTGTATAAGGCCCAACCCCTTTTAATGAAGAAAACTGTTCTTTGGACGCAGGTACACACCCTCCGTACTTTTCTTTCACTTCTTTTACCGCTTCATGCAAATGACGAATACGCGAGTAATAGCCGAGCCCTTCCCACGCCTTCAACACTTCTTCTTCCTCTGCTTCAGCTAAGGAGTCTAAAGTCGGGAACTTTTCGATAAAATGATAAAAGTAAGGGATGACTGTATCGACTCGCGTTTGTTGAAGCATCACTTCAGATACCCATATTTTGTAAGGGTCTTTATCTTTTCGCCACGGTAAATCGCGTTGCTCTGTTTGAAACCAATGAATTAAATCATGTTGAAACTGCTTAATATGAAAATGAGCCAATATTTGTTGTACATTTTCTTTCACGTTCATTCCTCCAAGGTGGTAAACTAAAAGTAAGTCCAATCAGAAAAAGGAGGCCTTTTATTTGGATACAGGTACACACGTTTTAATGGGGTTTGCATTAGGTGGATTAGCTACGTTCGATCCAGCGATCGCTAACGATCCGACGCTTGCGCATGCCGTGCTGATCGGCACGCTCGTTGGGTCACAAGCACCTGATATTGACACCGTTTTTAAATTAAAAAATAACGCGAAATATATTCGCAATCATCGTGGCATGACGCATTCGATCCCCGCTTTGTTCATTTGGACGTTGCTCATTAGCGTCACTCTCTTTTATATATATGACACGTCTTTTTTTCATGTAGCCCTTTGGACATTTATCGCCGTCAGTGTACACGTGTTTGTCGATATTTTTAATTCATATGGCACACAAGCGTTACGTCCGTTTTCAAAAAAATGGGTTGCGCTCGGTATCATTAACACGTTCGATCCGTTTATTTTTATCGTCCACTTAGCTGGTATTGTCTTATGGCTAAACGGACATCATGCGGGGTACACGTTTCTAGCTGTATATGTCGTGCTCATTGGTTACTATATCATTCGTTTTCGCCAACAACAAGCAATAAAACGCAAGTTGAAACAAATGTTTCCGGATGTTGAACAAGTCATTACCGTTCCGACAATAAAATGGAACGAATGGCATTTAGCTGTGACGACATCAAACCATTTTTACGTTGCGCGCGCACAAAACGGGACAATTGATGTACTTGACATATTCGAAAAATGTCCGATTCCAGACATCCCAATCATTGAAAAAGCAAAACAAGATGAAAATTTAGCTGCATTTTTATCGTTTTCCCCTGTATATCGTTGGGAAATTCATGAATATAACGATCATTATGAAGTGCGTTTCATCGACTTGCGTTACCGAAGCAAAAATTATTATCCGTTTGTGGCAGTCGTCCAACTCGATCTCGACCTAAATATTGTTAGCTCATATACAGGATGGATTTTTAGCGAAAAGAAATTGCGTAAAAAATTAGAACTTATTCCAAGCTAAAGCAACCTTGCTCGTTCATAAATAGACGTTTATTAACGAATACTATACGTGTGCTCAAAAAGCACGAAATGAACGGCTGGGGGGACTAACATTGAGCAATAAAGAACGAGGCTTTCCAAATCAAAACAATGAAAAATTAGAAGGCGAGCCACGCGCAAAAGCAGAGTACGCATCAAAACGTGCGAACGGCACGATTAATACGCACCCTCAAGAACGAATGCACGCGTCCGATAAACGGGGCGACATCGAGGAGGAATAAAATGGGTAAACATTGGCGTAAAAAATTTTATGATAACCGCTATTCCGATCCGTTCCCACAACCATGGGCAAACCCGAAACACGCTCATGCCCAAGTAAATGGCGAAACACAACAATCACAAAGTTTAATGATTTTACATTCCGAAGTAAGTAAAAGGAAAATTTAATGAAAAAAGAGGTTGGCGGACGTGTCAACCTCTTTTCTTTAGCAATGAAATGGGCAACGCCACTTCGGTGTTCGGATCATTCAAACGATACCCCCATGCGAATACGCCATTTATATATTGAAGTTTAAATAACGACTGCGGATCTCCTTCAATTTCGTAAAATTCTCCCGGTAGAAAGTCATCGGGATTTAATAAGTATGCTTTAGCCATGGCAATTTTCCGCTCATACACAGCGTATTCGTTTACCATTCCCATTTGTTCTGCTTTTCGTGCTTTTTCAGTTAATGTGGCAATCTCTTGTTTTAATTCCCATTCGCTCATTTCACTATACCGTTTTTGGTCCATTCTCCCCACTCCACTTTATGACAACTTCATTTTCATCGTATCATAAAGTGAAGCTAAAATACATAGATCAAGAGAAGGCTAAATATTCCAGTCATCAATACGTAATAAAGCATCGGGATGAGCGTCATACGAATGATCGTTCCTTCTTTCCCAGCTAGACCAACAACGGAAGCCGCTGCAACAACGTTTAATACACAAACCATGTTACCTGCATTCGCCCCTAACATTTGGCCAGCGATGACGATATGATGAGGCACTTGAATTTGATCAGCAATGCTAAATTGGAATAAAGAAAACATCATATTACTAAACGTCGCACTACCGGAAATAAACGAACCAAGGGCCCCAATCAAAGGAGCAACTAACGGCCAAGCAGCCCCTACTCCCCCGGCGACCATCGACGCTAACTCAATTGGCATACTAGCAAGCCCTGCATCGTTTACACCAGAGTTAATAAAAATGCGAACCATCGGCACAGCTGTTCCGAGTGCAATGGCGCTACCGATCAGCGTATATGCCGATTCTTTCATCGTCGCCACGACATCTTCTCGCTTCATTTTATGCATAAAAATCGTAATAAAGATGACGACAAGGAAAATCGTTCCCGGCAAATATAACGGTTCAATCGATGTGCTAATGTTTGTTCCTAAAATGTTGTTGAACTGTATTTTCACAGAACGTAACCATGCTTTTAGCGGCAAGTTTTGCAAACGTGTCAACACTAAAATAAGCGCCACAAGAACATACGGCATCCATGCAAGTAAAAGTGGCATTTCATTTTTTTGTACGTTCGCGACATGTTGTATTCCATCTGTTTTCTTAAAATCCCATGGCTCTTTTGGCAATAAAAATCCTTTTTTCGCTGCCGGGACAACGATCGCTAAACCAATTAACCCACCGATCATGGACGGGAACTCTGGTCCGAGAAAAGAAGCAACGAGAAATGCTGGAAGTGTAAAGCTAAGCCCCGCAAATAAAGCAAACTTCCAAATTTCAAATCCTTCTTTCCACGAACGATTTTCTCCAAAAAAGCGCGTTAAAATAAGCACTAAAATAAGCGGAATGAACGTACCGATTACAATGTCAAATGACACTGCTTGTTTTGCGAGCGTTTGAAGAAACGTAGATAAATCGGCTGTGCCGATCACTTGTTGCACTTGTTGGGCAACAGAATTTCCTTCGCGAAGCCCTTGGTCTACCCCGACAATAATCGGTGTTCCGACTGCACCGAACGAAACAGGGCTACTATCTGCGACAAGGGCAACGACAACCGCAGCAAGTGGCGGAAACCCTAAAGCAACAAGAAGTGGAGCCCCGATGGCTGCAGGCGTTCCAAATCCTGCTGCCCCTTCAATAAACGCACCAAACAACCATGCGATAATGATAACTTGCACACGCCGGTCGCGCGTAATGCCTAAAAATCCGCTTCGAATCGTATCCATCGCTCCACTTTTCGTCAACGTATTTAACAACAAAATCGCACCGAAAATAATCCATAAAATTGAAATAGCTACAATAACACCTTCAATCGTTGCAGCTGCCACTTGAATGCCGGGCATTTTCCAAACAAATAATGATAAAATAACAGTAATAAGAAAACTAATCGGCATCGCTTTTGCCGCCGGTAAACGCAGTAAAACGAGAAAAAGAAAGACAGCCAATACCGGTGTAGAAGCTGTAATCACTTGTAAAAAGCTCATATTGTTCCCCTTTCTTTTTTGTAATATAATGACATAAGACATTATACCATATGTTTGTGCATATATTCACAATGACATTTGACTACTTCTTGACAACTGCTTATGTATACGTTTTCCATATTGTTGTGAATATATGATATACGAAAGGATGAAAGTAATGGAAAGTATCATCATCACAGGGGCTGGAACGGGTCTCGGAAAAGAACTTGCCCTTTTATATGCACAACGAGGGTACGAAATCATTTTAGTCGGGAGAAGAAAGGAGCCACTACAATCTGTCCAAAAACAAATCGAATCTTTTAGAGGAAAAGCAGTCGCTTTTTCTCTTGATATTACAAATAATGAACAAGTGCATAAAGCGGCTGAAACGCTTTGTCAGAAGCATAACGTAACAATGCTCATTAACAATGCGGGTGTCGGTCATTTCGGACCGCTTGAGCAAATGACGGAGCAACATATTCACGAAATGATCGACATTAACGTCAAAGGCACAATATATATGACAAAAGCGTTTCTTCCGTATTTTAAGACGTTGCAGGAAGCAAGTATTATGAACATTATTTCGACGGCTGGTTTGCGCGGCAAAGTAAACGAAAGTGTATATGTCGCAAGTAAATTTGCTGTGCGCGGATTTAGCGAAAGTCTTGTAAAGGAGCTTGCGGGAACGAACGTTGCCGTCACCGCTGTATATATGGGTGGGATGAACACACCTTTTTGGGACGATTGCAACCATATTCAAGATCGCTCTCGTCTTCGTTCTCCTAAACAAGTAGCGGAAACGATCGTAAATGAATACAAACGTCAACCAGAAATAATCGTTGAATAGGAGGAATTAATCCTCCTTTTTCTTTTCCAAAAATTTCTCAATTAACGAAATCGGAAACCCTTTTCGGTATAGTGCTTGTTTCATTTTTTGTTCGTACGTATAACGGTCATATGTTTCATAGCGACGATGTGCCTTTTCTCCATGATATACGAGCGCTTCCCATTGTTCTTCATCGTTTAAAGTGATCTGTTGCTTTACTCTCTCAATGATATGGGCAGGAAAACCTTTCATATGCAGCAGTTGCGCTATATACGCTTTTTGTTCTTGATATGATCGTTTTTTTGATTGTTTATTTACTTTTTCAACCCACTTCATCGCTTTATCCTGTTGCATCTCTTCCGTATAACGCTCCATCGCTTTCGCAATCGTATCTTCACATATTCCTTTATCTATCAGTTCTTTATAAATAACATAAGGCCCTTTCATCGTCGTATTTACTTGCGTTTGTACGTACGCATGTGCAAATTGTTCATCGTCTATATATCGCTCATTTTGTAGCTTCCCCATTACTCGTTCGATCGTCCCATGATCTACTCCTTTTTTTTCTAAATGATCCATAACTTCTTGTTTCGAACGCATACGGTAAGCTAAAAAACGAAGCGCCATCTTATATGCTTGTGTTTCGTCATCTTTTTTTATCATTTCCATCCATTGCTTTTCTGTTATTGTCATTCCTTTTTTCAGCCGATACTCAATCAATACGTCTTGATCAACAGAAACGAGTTGTTTCTCTCCATCTTCTTTGACAAGATGGACGTAAAAACGTTCAGCATTTTTTTTATCTACTTCAATTTTTTCAATTCGCATCGTTGAACACACCTTTTCTTTCTTTTTCTTTTAAAAAAACGCATAATATAAGGAAAGGAGGGAAAATAATGAATATTTTAATTGCTGGAGGAACCGGATTTGTCGGTAAAGCATTGACGACATATTTTACACGAAATGGCCATCATATGTATATATTAACGCGAAACGCTCAAAAACGGGAGAACGATCCGTATGTTCACTATGTGCAATGGCTAACGGACGGGGCGAATCCTATCGAACAATTGCCTTCGATCGATGTTATCATTAATCTAGCTGGTGAATCGATTAATAGTGGACGGTGGAACGAAGCGAGAAAGCGAACCATTGTAGAAAGTCGATTACAAGCAACAAATGCGATATATGACCTTATCACCAATATGAAACAAATGCCAAACGTTGTCATTCAAGCGAGCGCCATTGGCATTTATGGCACATCGCTTGATCAGACGTTTACAGAGCGAAATGAAACGACAGGAACAGACTTTTTAGCTCAAACCGTAAAACGATGGGAAGAAGCTGGACGGCGCATGGAAGCGCTCGGCGTACGAACGGTGTTTATGCGTTTCGGCATTATTTTAGGAAGAGACGGTGGGGCTCTTCCACGCATCGTTCTTCCTTACAAATGGTTCATTGGTGGAACGATTGGCCACGGTAAACAATGGATGTCATGGGTGCATATAGAGGACATCGTTGGTGCTATCGATTTTGTTATTCGACACGAAAACGTATCAGGCCCGATTAACGTCACCGCTCCATATCCTGTAACGATGGAGCAGTTTGGAAAAACGGTGGCAAACATATTACATCGCCCACATTGGCTCTCTGTTCCATCCTTCGCTCTAAAAGTATTATTAGGGGAAATGAGCATGCTTGTGTTAGAAGGACAACGTGTCATCCCAGAAAAACTTCTTCAAGCAGGATATCATTTTTCATTTCCCACTATTGATCAAGCGCTAGCGAACATACTAAAATCGTGACGAATACACTATACGAAAAAGAAATAAAGGAGCTTCTTGGAATGAAAAGCATATTGCTCAAATACGGGATCGTATATCCAATTACTTCTCCTCCGATGAAGGGGGCAGATGTACGTATTGAAAACGGAAAAATCACACATATTGGTTATGATCTTCCTGTTCACGAAGGAACAGAAGTGATCGATGTATCAGGAAAATATGTTTTCCCTGGTTTCATTGATGTGCATACACATCTCGGTTTGTATGATGAAGGAACTGGATGGGCAGGTAACGATGCAAATGAAACGATTGAAACGATGACTCCTCATGTGCGTGCCATTGATAGCGTATATCCGCTCGATCCCGGCTTTCGAGATGCGATCGAACACGGCATTACGACGGTTCATATTATGCCTGGAAGCGCGAATGTCATCGGTGGAACGACGGCAGTCATTAAGACGTATGGGAAAAACGTCGAAAACATGATTATTAAACAACCAGCTGGCTTAAAAATCGCCCTTGGTGAAAACCCGAAACGAATGCATAGTCAAGGGAATAAAGAGTCGCTCACGCGCATGGGCATTATGGGAATGCTTCGCGAAACGTTTTACAACGCGAAATATAGCGATTGGCCGCACGATTTTCGCACGATCCCGATCATTCAAGCATTAAATCGTGAAATTCCGATTCGTGTTCACGCCCATCGCGCTGATGATATTTTATCCGCCATTCGCCTAGCCGACGAGTTTGGGCTTGATTTACGCATCGAACATTGTACAGAAGGACATTTAATCGCTGAGGAGCTACAAGGCCGAAACTTACAAGTGTCTGTCGGACCAACACTAACACGCCGTTCCAAAGTAGAACTAAAAAATAAAAGTTGGAAAACGTACAAAATTTTATGTGATGCAGGTGTTCATGTCTCTATTACTACAGACCATCCGTACACGCCAATTCAATATTTACACATTTGCGCTGCCATCGCTGTGCGCGAAGGGCTTGATGAACAAAAAGCGCTCGAAGGCATTACGATTTTACCAGCACGTAATTTAGGAGTAGACGACCGTGTCGGCAGCTTAGAGGTTGGAAAAGATGCCGATATTGTCGTTTGGAATTACCATCCGTTTCACTATATTGCAACCCCTATATTTACAATGATTAATGGGGAAATAATATACAAAAAAAATTAACAAAAAAACTATTTATTTTTTACACCGTTTCAAGTATGATATAAAAGGTTATATGCGAAATATACGTTCAAAACTATATATCGATGCGACAGTAAGGGAAGGCAAATGGTGCGCCACCAGCAATGTGCTGGTTCTAGTGGGTTCGATTCCCACCCCGAAATTTTTTGATTTGCATAAATTAAAAAATTTCGAGGGTGGCTCGTTCCCTATGGTCGACTGCCCTCGTGAATGGAGGGAGATTCGATGTTAAAAAAACGCGAACTACAAGATTGTCAAGCGTTATACGAGCTTATGGTGCACCCAGACGTCTTCCCTTTCGTGCGCCATAAAGCAAATTCATACGAAGAATTTTTGTTTATAACGAAGCAAACGATTGAAGCCGAAGAACGCGGTGAACTTATTTCGCGCACCATTTTAGATGAGTGGGGCAATCCGATTGGAACGATTAACTTATTTGACATTGAAGATGGTGCTGGTTTTTTAGGCACATGGCTTGGAAAGCCGTATCATGGGAAAGGTTACAATCAAATCGCAAAAGACGCCTTCTTTCATGAACTGTTTTACGAACGTTCCATCAACACGATCTTCATGCGCATTCGCAAAGTCAACGTCCGCTCCACAAAAGCCGCTGAAAAACTTCCTTACGTCACCCTTGCTAATGAAACGAGAAAGCAATTATGGGAAGCAATAAACCAAGGCGAAGATATATATAACTTATATGAAATTTCAAAGGACAACTATACGTTGTACGCGATGCGCCAACAAAAACTTGACGATGAACAACAGCGAAAAGAAGCATAACCTGTTCTGTGCGAACAGGTTTTTTTATTTGGATAATTTTTTATTTTTCTGTTCATAATGTTAACGTGACATTTTTATAAAAGCGAGGGATACATATGCCTGACAAAAAGAAACGTGAAAAAACAAAAAGTACGCTCTCTAGCGCACAAGAAGTGACATACGCCCGCGATTTCAAACGCGCGGACCAAGCCGGTGGGTTTACCGACAAACATGCTCGTCATTAACAACATTCTCCATTCATTTTTTCCATCGTTCATCACATGCTACTAACGAGATGAGCAAAGAGGAGGGAAAAGTGATGGGTCGTTCACGCGGTCAAAAAACGAGAGATAAAAACAAATCGACGATGCCTCAAGTACCAAAAACAATGAAATCAGACGGCTATGATGTAGAGTTTTCTACAGAATTGGCTGATCATGAAGATTTAGAGGCACAAGCACGCGCTGAAGCAGCTGGCATTCGCCAAAGCAAAAGAAGAAAATTCTAGATAAAAGAAAGGTGTCCCAACACAATGACGGGACACCTTTTCAAACTATACTTTAAACGTTGCGACAGCATTACGCAATTGCTCCGCCATTTCAGCTAACGATGTAGCGGCAGATGTCACTTCTTCACTTGAAGCAAGCTGCTCTTCAGAAGAAGCAGAAATTTCGGTCGTCCGTTCAACAAACCGTTTCGCAATAGACGATACTTCATCCATTGAAGCATGCACTTGATGGACGCCCGCTGACATTTGTTCTGAAATCGCTGATAGCTCTTGAATTTGTGCATTCACTTGTTCAATGGAACGCAAAATTTGCCCAAAAAACGTTCCAGTCTGTTCCACTAATTTTGTTCCTTGCTTCACTTCTTCCGTTCCTTTGCCGACAATTTGCACAACATAACCTGTATTTTGTTGAATCATCTCAATTAATTGCGCAATTTGATTTGCCGATTCGCGAGATTGCTCTGCGAGTTTACGCACTTCATCCGCCACAACCGCAAATCCTTTTCCGTGTTCTCCAGCACGTGCCGCTTCAATCGCTGCATTAAGTGCTAATAAATTCGTTTGTTCAGCAATACCGACGATGACGTCAACAATTTTTCCAATTTGGGCAGACTTCTCATTTAACTCTTTAATAACTACATTCGTTTCATTTGTTGATTCGTTAATCGTATTCATTTGCGTCACAACTTGTTGTAAATATTGCTGTCCAACAGTAGCTTGTTTTGTCGTTTCTGTTGCTGAGTTCGCCACGACGGTTGCTGTTTGAGCCATTCGCTCAATTCCTGCCGCCATTTCACCGATGGCTTGCGAACTCTCCTCCGCATGTTTCCCTTGCATTTCTGCTCCTTGGGCTACTTCTTGAATCGCTGTCGTCACTTCTTCTGTCGCTGCGCTTGCTTGTTCCGCGCTTGCCATTAATTCTTGAGCAGAAGCAGACACATGCTCAGTCGCTGTACTTACTTGTTGAATAAGTTGTTTCAAATTGTGAACCATTTGGTTAAACGCTTTGGCTAAATCCCCAATTTCATCACGATTTGCCACGTAAATATCATCAACAGACAAATCACCGTGTGCGATTTTTTCAGCATGTTCAGCAATTTGTTTAACAGGTCTGGAGATTTTTTCGCTAATATATAGTGCAATTGCGATGCTCACAAAAAAAGCGACACCGATTGTAATAAGCGTCATATATTTCATCTGTTTCGCTTGTTCGGACAATGTTTCGCTCATTTGGTATAAATGCTCCGCTTGAGCCGCGCGCGCTTGTTCCCCTGCCTCTGTCACTTCTAACGTAATCGCATTTCCTCGCTCTTTCATGATCCGTGAAATTTCATCCATTTGACCTTGCTTTTTAAATTCGATCGCTTGTTTCGCAATGTCGCGATACTCTTGTTCAGCTTTCACTAAACGGTCAACGGCCTGCTTTACTTTCCCCTCTAGCTGTAATGACTCCATTTTCTCTTGATTAGTCGAAAACTCGCTCGCTGCTTTCTCAAATGCCGTTAAACTTTCCGGCTTTCCATTAATTAAATACCCCCGTACAGCAATTTGTTCACGTAACATTGCATTTTGCATGTTTGTAACGAGCGTAATCCGTTCAAATCCTTTTTTCATCGCTTCTGAATATTGTTTATCAATCGTCTCTAGCCGATTATATGTAAACATACTTACAACAATAAACAATAATAAGACCGAAAGAAACGTCGCCACTAATTTTTTTCTTACCGTTACCTTCATGCTGTTTTCCTCCTCCTATGTTAATAAAAATAAAAGCTGCCCAAAAACAAATGTATAGGCAGCTATCGTTCGACAGTAAAACCTTCTTATCATTTCCTTATAAGAAGGGCAACTGGCTGGCATATCTATACAATAGACGTAGCCCCTATAGCTTTGCGCCCTACCCTTTCGAGTAGTTTGCCGATTATTCAATTTTTTACATTTTCATCTTAACACAAAAAATAGGAAAAAGGAAGTAGTGAGTTGTGATCAAAAGGGAAACATTTTACTTCGTCAAGACAAAAAACAAAAATTTACCTTTCTATCCAAAAAAATTTTACATTTTTTCGAACAGTTTGATTGTGATATTTTTAACAAATTTAATGCATGTTACATTAAATATGCATAGACCAAAAAATCCCTTTTCATTTAGAAGGAGGATTATAATTATGAAAGCTGCAGTTGTGGAACAATTTAAAGAACCATTACAAATTAAAGAAGTAGAAAAACCAACAATTTCATACGGAGAAGTGCTAGTGCGCATTAAAGCGTGTGGAGTATGTCATACAGACTTGCATGCCGCACATGGCGACTGGCCTGTGAAGCCAAAACTACCGCTCATTCCTGGACATGAGGGCGTCGGTGTCATCGAAGAAGTCGGACCTGGGGTGACGCACTTAAAAGTCGGGGATCGCGTCGGTATCCCTTGGCTTTATTCCGCTTGCGGCCATTGTGACTATTGCTTAAGCGGACAAGAAACATTATGTGAACATCAACAAAACGCTGGATATTCGGTTGACGGTGGTTATGCTGAATATTGTCGTGCTGCAGCTGATTATGTTGTGAAAATTCCTGATAACTTATCATTTGAAGAAGCTGCTCCAATTTTTTGCGCTGGCGTAACAACATATAAAGCTTTAAAAGTAACAGGCGCAAAACCTGGTGAATGGGTAGCCATTTACGGTATTGGTGGTCTCGGACACGTCGCTGTTCAATATGCGAAGGCGATGGGGCTAAACGTCGTTGCTGTCGATTTAGGCGATGAAAAACTTGAGTTAGCTAAACAGCTGGGAGCTGATCTTGTCGTCAATCCAAAACATGAAGACGCCGCGCAATGGATGAAAGAAAAAATTGGCGGCGTGCATGCAGCTGTCGTTACTGCTGTTTCGAAAGCAGCGTTCGAATCGGCCTATAAAGCGATTCGTCGCGGCGGCGCTTGCGTACTTGTCGGATTACCGCCAGAAGAAATGCCTGTACCGATTTTTGATACCGTTTTAAATGGAGTAAGGATTATCGGTTCAATCGTTGGTACGCGTAAAGACTTGCAAGAGGCACTTCAATTTGCGGCAGAAGGAAAAGTAAAAACAATTGTCGAAGTTCAACCGCTTGAAAACATTAACGATGTATTCGATCGTATGTTAAAAGGACAAATTAACGGTCGCGTTGTGTTAAAAGTAGATTAAGCAAAAGAAGGCGTCATGAAGGCGCCTTCTTATTTGATTTCAACTAAAATGAATAGAGCTATTTCTTCGTCGTATTGATCCGAAATGGAATGTAACAACATCCCTTTCCAATGAGAAAAGGGACGTTTTCTATGTTGTATATTAGTCATCGTGAAACAATTGAACGGACGTTTTTCAATCCGCTCGCATATGCCAAGCATCTCGCAGGATTTTAAAAAAGCTCAAGTGACCCTTGAGCTTTTCTACGTCCCACAAAACGTTTTATACGGTCGGTCAGACGGTGCTGGAGGCTTGGCATATTCTTCTTGTTCTTTCGTGTACGCATACGGATGTTTCAACACGTAAAGCAGTCGCTCCATGACCGTATCATCCCCATGCTCAACCGCTGCCGCAAGCGCTTCTTCAACGCGATAGTTGCGCGGAATGATGGCAGGATTGTGTTGTCGCATCCGTTCATACACTTCATCTTTCGTCACGTCTTGACGGACAATTCTTTGTTGCCAACGTATATGCCAGTCGCGAAACTCTTGTTCGCAAAACTCCCATTCATCTAGCGTCAACGCGCGAAACGTATTCGTATAATCAGAGCGATATGTGTACATAAGATGAAGCAACTCCCCAATCAGTCGCTTATCTTCCTCTTCTTCCGTACAAAGCCCAAGTTTTGCACGCATCCCTTGCAGCCAATACGTTTCATACAGCGTTGGAAATTGAGCGATTACTTTTTGCGCAAGTTCGATCGCTTTTTCTTCTACGTCATGTAAAAGCGGCAAAAGGCTTTCTGCAAAGCGTGCGATGTTCCACCCAGCAATGTACGGCTGATTGCCATATGCATAGCGACCTTGCGTATCAATTGAGCTAAACACCGTTGCTGGATCGTACACGTCCATAAACGCACACGGTCCGTAATCAATCGTCTCTCCGCTAATCGTCATATTATCGGTATTCATCACTCCATGAATAAACCCGACTAATTGCCATTTCGCAACAAGCGCTGCCTGCTTTTTCATCACTTCTTCAAGGAAAAAAAGATAGCGGTTTGGCGCATGTTCACCGTTCGGATAATGCCGCTTGATCGCATAATCCGCTAACGACTGTAACTCCTCTTTTGATAAAAAATGCGCCGCATATTGAAACGTTCCGACACGTAAATGGCTCGCTGCCACGCGCGTCAAAATCGCCCCTGGAAGTTCCGTTTCGCGCACGACGACTTCTCCTGTCGTTACAACAGCTAAACTTCTAGTCGTTGGGATACGAAGGGCGTGCATTGCCTCGCTAATGATATATTCACGAAGCATCGGCCCAAGCGCCGCACGTCCATCTCCCCCGCGCGAATATGGCGTCCGCCCCGCCCCTTTTAGTTGAATATCGACCCGTTCTCCGTTTGGCGTCACATGCTCACCAAGCAAAATGGCGCGACCATCGCCAAGCATATTAAAATGACCAAACTGATGCCCTGCATACGCCTGCGCTAACGGCTTCGCCCCTTCCGGAATACGATTTCCTGCAAACACCGCCACCCCTTCTTCGTCCGCTAACGCTTCCGCACATAACCTAAGCTCCTCCGCAAACGAACGATTGAGCACGACAAGCGCTGGATCACTGACAGGCGTCGGACGTATTTTCGTAAAAAACCGCTCGGGTAAACGAGCATAGCTATTGTCAAAGTTCCAGTTGGCGTTCAACATATTTCCCTCCTGCATGAAATGTTCCAGTCCGACACTTGTTCTTTTTTCACCGCTTCTCACTCCATACGCAAAAATGGTAGTTCTATTTATTTTTCAGTATACCCCATTTTCCTTCACAACGCTGCGGTGATGGATTGTTATGACAAAATGCATGAAAGTGTGAAGAGGTTCATGTCTATGATCATTCAAAAAGAAATGGAAATTATCGTTTTAGATCAATAGTAATCCCCAGAAGAACAAACAATGTGCTCTCTGGGGAGTGTGAGAATAACTCGAGCGTTTTTATATGTGTTTTAGTTTCGTCGTAATTCAATAAGGATAATACTGAGTTATCTTTTTGGTGAGTAATATCCTACAATAATCTCGGCTGCCTTTAAACGAATGTTTTTATCATTATCTTCAAGTAATTCTTCTAATACATGAATAGCTTTGTCTAAAGGAGTACGATTTACTTTATCCATATTAATTAATTCATGTTGAATCAAACCTTCAACAATGGAACGATGCTTTGTAATATTAGCAATTGTTCCCGGATATCGTAAGGATCCTCTAAGTTCGTCCGGCAATTCGCTCCGTAAAAGCGGCTTTTTATCGAAAAACCACTTTACTTTCCGCTGATGAGGATAGAATCCATCATTAGGTTTATCCACTTGCGGGTCATACATATAACTTGATGTTATTTCTCCAAAATAAACATCTCTTTTGTTATCATCTGGGACAATCACATAATCTCCCACATTCATCATGCATACAAACAAATTCACATTTCCAATCCCCTCAGCCCATCCCTCTCTTTCTAAAATGTCTTTTAATTCGTCGTAACTTTTTCCTGTTCCTTTGTTCTCATCTCGTTCACCTCGTTTCAAAAAGAGGGGCGTTCATGCCCCTCTTCCAGATAATCGCAAGATGCTATGCCCCTGCAATCTCTTCTGAATTTCGGTTAATTTCGTCAATAATGCTGATAATTTTACGTGCATCGTCTAAGTTGTCTTTAAACAAATCGACAACGCTTCCTATTCCTAATAAATCTTTACATAAACGAGTGCCCCGTCCAATCATTTGCCAAAACTTTGCTTTCGAACGCACTTTTTTGAAAAAAACAAGATTGACGACTTCTGGAATATCGACACCCGTGTCAAGCATGTCAACCGATACGGCAATTTGCGGTAATTTGTTTCGATCCGAAAAGTCATCAATTAACGTTTGGTAGTAGTTTACACTGTAATCAATGACGCGCGCAAAGCCACCTTTATATTCAGGGAACAATTGATCAAAGCGCTCGACAATCCGTTCCGCATGGCGGTGGTTTTTCGCAAAAATAATCGTTTTGCCGAGTTTGTCCCCGCCTTCGACGCGAATTCCTTTTTCCATTAAATCTCTCAGTACCGTATCAATCGTATCGTCGTTAAACAGCCATTCATTTAACGCGGCACTGTCAATATCCTCACCTACTTCATCGTCAAAGGTTTCTTCATATCGTTCTTTTTCTTCATCGGATAAGTCATCGTAACGAATGCCTTCTTCAAGAAACTTCAGGGTTGTTTCAATCGTCCGATAATCGACTAAATAGCCGTCTTTCACCGCTTGATCTAACTCATAGGCATAGGTCGGAACACCGTTTTCTAAATCAAACACTTCATACGTATTGCGGTCAATTTCGTCTTTTGGTGTGGCGGTCAGCCCAAGCAATATTGCGTCAAAATAGTCAAAAATCGCCCGATATTTTTTATAAATGCTGCGATGCGACTCATCGACGATAATTAAGTCAAAATGTCCGACGGTAAAGAGTCGTTTGCCGTCTTTTCGCTTCGCTTCGTCAATCGCGTTCATCATCGTCGGGTACGTCGAAAACACCATGCGGCTTTCCTCTGGATTATCTTTGTTGTCAAGCAAATTACATAGCGTTAAATTCGGAAGAAGGTGGCTAAAGTTATTTTTCGCTTGCGTGACAAGCGTTTTACGGTCTGCTAAAAACAAAATATTTTTTACCCAATTATGGCGCGTGAGCACATCGACAATCGCGATGGCTGTTCGCGTTTTGCCGCTTCCTGTCGCCATGACAAGCAACGCTTTGCGCTGTTTTTTCTCGAGCGCATCGCATACAGCTAACACCGCTTCTTTTTGATAGTAACATTTGACCTCTTCGCTCTTCCACAGCGTTAGGCAAACTTTCGATTTTCTTTTGCATATTTTTACAATAATATACAAGGAATTTGATAGCTATTGTCGAAGAAATATGCAAAGCGAGAAAGCGGGAGGGAACCTTGTTGCGCAAAATCAATCCTATTCGATTGATTGGTATTTGGAAAGAAGGATATGCCTTAGATTATCATTCAATTGCGAGCGAGTTCATCGGTATTGATGAATGGGGACACAATCGTTTTCAAACAACTAGAAGTTATTTAGGTGAGTTATTGTATCAATTTAAGTATAATCAAGATAGGGAGAAGTTAGCAGAAATAATGAACCTGATCACACAATTTATTTCTCGTTGGGATGCCTTAAAGGAAGTAGATGTAGTCCTCCCTGTTCCTCCATCTAATCGTAACAGAACATTTCAACCTGTTTTTGAACTAAGTAAACAGATTGCAGACTATTTACGTGTACCTTCATATAATGACATATTAGAAAAAACAAATACTGCACAAGCAAAAAATCTAAATAAATTTGATAAATCAGAAATATCAGGTTCGATTGTGCGAAAAAAAAGATTTTTAAAATTGGTCAATATATTAGTTGTAGACGACTTATACTCAAGTGGGACAACATTGCATGAAACTGTGAGAGTGTTAAAAACAGATGAGAATGTTAAAAATGTATACGTCCTTACAATAACAAAAACGAGAAGGTGAATTGAAATGAAGGTATTTGTCGCTGGCCCACGGGCAGTCTCCATTTTGAATAAACAAGTGAAAGAAAGGTTGTTCAACATTATAAACAACAATTTCACTGTTTTGGTCGGGGATGCGAATGGGGTAGATAAACAAGTTCAAAAGTTTTTACATTCGTTGAATTATCGAAATGTTAAAGTTTATGCAACAAATGGAAAGGCAAGAAATAATATTGGGCAATGGGAAGTAGAGAAGGTGGAGGTTGAACCACACAAAAAAGGATTTGATTATTACGCAGCCAAAGATATAGAGATGGCTAAAAACGCAGACTACGGCTTTATGATTTGGAACGGACAAAGTAAAGGAACATTGAATAACATCATTAATCTTACCAAGTTAAACAAAAAAGTATTAGTATACTTTATCCCTGCTAAACAATTTTACACGATTAAAGATGTGGATGACATTCAAATGATGATAAATATCGACAATGCCCCTGTTGTCGCTAAACTTCATGAGCTTATGCACAATTCAGAGCAGTTAAAGCTGTTTTAAATTTAATGCACAAAAAATAAAGGAGGACTGTCATGAAATTATGGTAATATGTTGAAAAAAATGTACGAATTGTATATAAAGACGGAGATGTGTTAGAAGGATATGTCCTCGATTACTGTGACGGTGAGGACAATGAGGATGGAATAGACAGTTTAGTGATTACAAACGAAAAAACAAAAAGGGAAGGCTACCTTTTAGGTGTATCGGAAAACGAAATAAAATCGATTACAATCCTTAACGAAAAGCGTGGGAGAGACAAATGATTGTCGAAGAATTGGATGTCATACGTCTAAAAGTCGGAACAGAAGCTACTGTTTTAGAAATTTTTCCGACAGAACCGAAATATTTTTGCCAACGCGTAGATGAAGACGATGATATGTTTTACGTTACCACAGATGAAATTGTTAAGATTACTTATAAATGTCGGAAAAACGAATGACACCATTCCATTATAGGGTAAAAACATAAAAAGCACGTAACCATGTTCGGTTATGTGCTTTGCAACATTTTATACTTCTCCAAAACAATTTTCCGTAGTTCTCCCTCCCCAATATAGCCATCGTCATCTTTTCTATGCAACGGATTCGGTTCATACCAGCCACAAGCTTCAGAAATATCATCGAGAGCATCAACATACTGCTCATCAATGTTTCCTTCATCAATATAAAAAAGGTATATGGAAGGAAATTCATAGGAAAACTGTTCCGCAGATAATTTACCGTTGAGATATTTTTCAATGCAATGCAATAATTCATTCATTATTTTTCACCCTCCTCACCAACTTCGCCACACTTTCGACATGCGCGGTGTGTGGGAAAAGGTCAAACGGTTGAATGTATTCGACACGGTATTGTTTCGCAAGTGTATCAATGTCGCGAGCAAGGCTTGATGGGTTACAGGAAACGTACACGACCGTTTTTGGTTTCACTTGTAAAATCGTTTTTAACAAGACGTTGTCGCAGCCTGTTCGCGGTGGGTCGACGACGATGACGTCCGGTTTCCAACCTTCTTTCACCCATTTTGGCAACAACGCTTCCGCTTTTCCGACCGCATATGTGACGTTTGTGAAGCCGTGACGTTTGGCATTTTGACGCGCATCGTCAATCGCTTCAGGGATCGTGTCCATGCCGCGCACTTCTTTCGCCTCGCGGGCAAGCCAAAGCCCGATTGTGCCGACGCCGCAATACGCATCGACGACGCGTTCGTTTTTCGTGAGCGCAGCTGCTTTTTTCACTTCGTCGTATAGCTTGACCGTTTGAATCGGATTGAGCTGGAAAAAAGCGCGGGCAGATAGTTCAAACGATAAGTCGCCAAGCACTTCTTGAATGTACGGTTCTCCTGCGAGAACGATCGTTTCGTCGCCAAAAATAAGCGACGTTTTTTGCCCGTTTATGTTTTGCGCGATTGATTTCACTTCTGGCAGCCGGCGCTTCACCTCTGCTACAAATAGTTCTTTGCGCGGAAATTCTTTCGTCGCTGTCACAATGACAAGTTGCACATCGCCTGTATAAAACCCAACGCGGGCAACGATTGTGCGCACAACGCCTGTTTTCTTTCGCTCGTGATAAATCGGAATACGCAAATCTTGTAAAATCGTTTTGACGACCGTTGTGACGCGGTTTGTGGCGTCATGTTGAATGAAGCAACGGTCAATGTCAATCAGTTCGTGCGAGTTCATGCTGTAAAGTCCAGCGATGACACGCCCTTTTTTCACTCCTGTTTGAAATTGGCTTTTGTTGCGATAATGCCACGGGTCGTCCATCCCAATCGTCGGACGAATATCGAGCGCTTCAATATTTAGTCGGCTATGGCGTTCCAGCGCTTGAATGACAATATCGCGCTTTGCTTCAAGCTGCGCGTTGTAGTCTAAATGTTGCAGTTGGCAGCCTCCACATTGGTCATATACAGGACAAGGCGGTTTGACACGGTGTGGGGATCGTTTACGAATGCGCACGATTTTTCCTTCCGCATACGTCGGGTATACGTTCGTCGCTTGAACGACGACTTCTTCTCCCGGAAGCGCTCCCGGAACGAACACGACTTGTTTTTTAAAATAACCGACTCCTTCCCCGTTAATGCCGAGCCGTTTAATTGTTAGTGGAAATTGTTGTCCTTGCTGTAGCATGATTCTCTCTCCTATTCAATACTTCGCCATAAATAAAATGTTGCGTAGCTTGCATACGGTTCCCACATTTGTCGAAATTCGTCCATTTCCTTTGCTGTCGGACGATGATCAAGCTGAAACCATCGTTCAATCGCTCGTTGCAAGCCAACATCTCCTTTCGGAAACACATTTGGACGACCTAAACCAAACAATAAAAAGTTTTGCACTGTCCACGGACCGATGCCGCGTATAGAAAGAAGCTGTTTCGCCACTTCTTCATCGGAAAGCGAATGCATCTCTTCTAAACGCAACTTCCCTTCTACAATAAGACGCGAAATATCAACAATATATTGTGCTTTTCGCTCGCTCAAAGATAAAGCGCGCAACTCGTCGTATGAAGCATTAGCGATTCGTTCTGGCCGAGGATATATGTATAAATCCCCGAGGCGTTCGCCGAATGTATGCACAAAACGTTCGGTGAGCCGATAAGCGACTTTCATATGAATTTGTTGGTGGATGATGCATTTGATTAAGCAAAAATATAAATCAAACTCCAATACAATCGGCGTTCCTTCGTGAGCGATAAATAAGTCTCGTAAATTGGTTTGCATAAAATGGTCGTGGATAGGGGCAAGTGACCTGTCCCAATGAAAAATGTGCGAAATGCGCGCAATCGCTTCTTCTTTATGCTGTTCGTTATCACACGACACAACGAACGATGGCTTCTCTTTTGTTCCGGTGCTTTTCACATATACAACAACCGGTGTTTCTTTTACATACAGCGGAACAGCGATTTCGTTATGTTGAATGCGTACAAGCGGATCACGTGCTAGCCGTTCACATACACGTGTAAAATCGTATGGGGTCATTAAACTTCACCTCTTTCCCCCATTGTATCAAAACAAATCCCTTTGCACATCGTCAAAGGGAAAAAAGCCAAGAAGGGACATTCATTTTTTCAAGCATGAAATCGTCTAAGCTTTTAAAAACGTATCCTTCTTTTCGCAAATCGTCAATGATTTTACCGAGCGCATCGGCATTGTCTTTAGACACTGTATGCAACAATATAATGGCACCGGGATGAATTTGTTTCATCACGTTGTTGTAAGCGTATTGCCATCCTTTTTGATCGTGAATGTGCCAATCGACGAACGCTAATGACCAAAAGACGTGATAATAGCCGAGTTCGCGTGCGACCGCAAGCGTCCGTTCATCAAAAATGCCGCGCGGAGGGCGGATGTAACGCATATGTTTTTGCCCCGTCAACAACTCTGTTTTTTTTCTAACCATTTCAAGCTCTTCGCGCAATTTTTCATCACTAACGGTCGTTAAATCAGGATGATGCCATGAATGGTTGCCAACAATATGCCCTTCGTTTACCATCCGTTTCACGAGATCCGGAGCAGATTGCAAATAATGGCCGGTCACAAAAAACGTAGCGGGAACTTTTTTTTGTTTGAGCACGTCTAAAATTTGTGCCGTATAACCATTTTCGTATCCGTTATCGAACGTTAAATAAATATATTTTTTTGTTGGATTACCTAAATAAAACGCATCGTATTTAGCAAGTAGTTCATCTAACTGTTTTCCTGCAGAAGGAGGGAGATGATTTTCACTTCGCTTAAATCCCCATGACATCGCTTCTATTTGACTAAACGGCAAACATAAAAAGAAGAGAAAGAAGATGATCGTTTTTTTCACTGCTTGCACCTCCATATTCATTTCAATGATAGGTTGTGCAAAAAGAAGCATAAAAAATCCGCCTAGCTAACGCTAGACGGATTTCCATTAAAATACACGTTCTTTAAATTGAGCTAATTTTTCGAGCGACGATTTTTCGATATCTTCATGTAAGCTGTTTCCGTGCGAGTCCATCGTGACGACAGCTGTAAAATCTTTCACACGCAAATGCCACATCGCTTCTGGAATTCCAAATTCCAAAAAGTCGACGCCTTCTACTGATTGAATACATTCAGCATAATATTGCGCTGCACCACCGATGGCATTTAAATACACGCCGCCATGTTCTTTTAACGCGGCGAGCGTTTTCGCCCCCATCCCACCTTTTCCGATGACAGCGCGAATGCCGAATTTTTTCATAATTTCTCCTTGATACGGCTCTTCACGAATGCTTGTCGTCGGACCAGCTGCTTTGACGTGCCATTTGCCGTTCTCATCTTTTAACATAACCGGTCCACAGTGATAAATAATTTGACCGTTTAAATCAACAGGAGCATCGTGATCCATTAAATGTTTATGAATCGCATCGCGTCCTGTATAAATCATGCCGTTAATGCGAACGACATCGCCTACTTTTAGCGAGCGAATTTGCTCTTCCGTAATTGGCGCTTCAAGCACAACTTCACGCGCTTCGCTTGTCATTTCGGTTTCTTCTTGTTTGAAATCGACATTTTCTCCTTCTTGATACAACCATTCTTGAATGTCGCCTGTATGTGGATCAATGATGACGCCTAAACGGCGAAACGCCCAGCAATTGTATGCGACAGAAACGAAAAAGCTGGCTGGGATGCGGTGCATGACGCCAATTTTACAGCCAAGAAGAGTCGTCTCTCCGCCAAATCCCATCGTGCCGATACCGAGTTTATTGGCAGCTTCCATAATGTATTCTTCTAGTTTGCGCAAATCTTCGTTCGGATTGACATCGTCAACAGGACGAAATAGTTGTTCTTTTGCTAAATCGTACCCCGCAGAACGATCGCCGCCGATCCCAACGCCAATAAATCCTGCGCTACAGCCTTGCCCTTGCGCTTGGTATACCGCATGTAAAATACATTTACGAATGCCATCTAAATCGCGGCCTGCGCGGCCAAGCCCTTCTAACTCGCACGGCAAGCTATATTGAATGTTTTTATTTTCACAGCCGCCACCTTTTAAAATTAAGCGAACGTCAATGTAATCTTTTTCCCATTGTTCAAATTTCATGACAGGCAACCCGATCCCTAAATTGTCGCCGCTATTTTCACCTGTTAATGAATCGACCGAGTTTGGACGCAGTTTCCCGTCTTTCGTTGCTTGAGCGATCGCTCGGCGAATCGCCTCTTTCATTTCAATTTGATTAACCCCAACCGGCACTTTAATTTTAAATGTCGGCAACCCTGTATCTTGGCAAATCGGCGATACGTTTTCATCGGCCATTTGAATGTTTTGCACGATCGTAGCAAGTGACATCGCTGCTCTCGTTCCTGCGTTTTCACGCAGTTTTGCTTTCGCAATGGCACGTCGTACATCTTTTGGCAACTTTGTTGACGTTTCAACAATTAGCTTGTACATACTTTCTTGAAACTTTTCCATCACCATTTCCCTTCCCCTTTGTTCAATATGTAACAATTTTTCGAATTCTCCATCTGTATTATACCTCTTTTTTGAACATGAAAAAAAGTCGCTTAGCGACTTTTTTCCCAATCTTTTTTAAACCGCTCGTATTTCATTTCTAAATCATCAATCATTTGAATAAGGCGGTCAATATCTTCTAATTCAGCCGTTTCTGGATCGAGAGCTTCGAGCACTTCAAGAAACATATTTAAGCGCGTTTTTAAATATGTTAGTTGTAGATTTTGATCTGATACTGCGTTGCCCAACATCGTCACCTCGCTTTTTCTTTATCGTACACGATCGAAACATCATTGACAATCATTCCATTTCGTTTGCATAATAATCGTTAGTCCTATTTTAAAATAAAAGGAGCTTGGTTATGGAAACATTGTTGCGTCAAGCGATTACTCCGACATTTGATCCTTGGGAAGCATATATGGATGTTGAACAGTACGGAAGCATGCAGTTGACGAATATCGAACTTACAACAACGACACTTTGCAATATGCGTTGCGAACATTGTGCCGTCGGTTATACGTTGCGCACGAAAGATCCTGAGGCGCTACCACTCGATCTTCTTCTTCGCCGTCTTGACGAAATTCCACATTTGCGTTCGTTAAGCATTACAGGCGGTGAGCCGATGCTTTCGCTGAAATCGGTCGAACAATACGTCGTGCCGTTGTTAAAATATGCACATGAACGCGGAGTGCGCACACAAATAAACTCTAACTTAACTCTTGATTTAGAACGGTACGAAAAAATTATTCCTTACTTAGACGTTTTACATATTTCGCATAACTGGGGCACGATTGATGATTTCATTGAAGGCGGATTTGCGATGATGGAGAAAAAACCAACCGTCGCACAACGCGAGCGCTATTTTATACGCATGATCGAAAACGCGCGTGCCATTTCAAACATGGGGGTCATTGTTTCAGCTGAAACGATGTTAAATAAACGGACGCGTCCACATATAGAAACGATTCATCGCCAAATTGTAAACGAAATGGGCTGTAAACGTCATGAAGTACATCCGATGTATCCGAGCGACTTCGCTAGCAGTTTAGAAACATTAACGTTAGATGAATTGCGTGAGACGATTCATCATTTACTTGATATACGGGACGAGAACGTATGGATGTTGTTTGGTACGTTGCCTTTTTATCCATGTAGCGACAACGAAGAAGATTTAGCGCTATTAAAACGTTTATACGAGAGTAAAAATGTAACGGTACGAAACGACCCTGATGGACGTTCACGTTTAAATGTAAACATTTTTACAGGCGACATTATTGTCACTGATTTTGGCGATGAACCGACGCTTGGCAACATTCAAACCGACTCGCTTCTTTCTGCTTATGACAAATGGATGGCATCCGACTTAGCCAAATCATTGAACTGCCATTGCCCTGTGGTAAAATGTTTAGGGCCAAATGTGCTTGTGAAAAACCGCTATTATCCGAATGTCGATTTTACAACAAGAAAAGCAAAAATTGAACGGTAAGACGAAAAAGCTTGTCGGGGCGCTCGACAAGCTTTTTTCATCATCTCGGTACGTCGCTTGCGACAAATGCGAATGATAGGCGGTCTTGTACTGGAATCCAAGCACCAATCCCTTGCGACGTCACGTTTTTTACGACAATGCTCTTTTTGTTTCCTTTTAGGACGATATATACTTCACCGTACGTCACTTTTCCTTTTTCGTTTACCGCAGGAGCGTAGGCGTATAAATATCCTAATTTTTTCGGCGGGACGTTATATGCTTGTTCTTTTTTCGTCCCGATGCCGATCCACGTACTAAACGAGAGCGGCAAGTTTGTTTTTTTCATCGCTGTTAATAACATCATTTTTTTCACATCTTCTTCATTCGGAATGCTTGCGGTTAGCCCACCCCGCACTTGTTTTTGCATCTCTTGTCGATATGTCAGTCGCGCGGCTGTTTTCCCACCGCGATTGTCAATGAAGTTTGTATTTACTTTTTGATACTCCCAATTCGTCGATGTTTCCGTCGATTCATAATTCAACGGCCATTGTCCTAAATAAATCGTTGCTTCATAACCGATCGCAAACGGCGTGCTCGAAATCGACGATTCATTTAAAAGACGAATTAATTCCGGATTTTCAATTTTCACATTCGCCGATTGAAGCAGTTGTTTCGCTAATTCACTTGGTTGCAAATAAGGCAAATTTTGCGTCGGATTCGGATACGTATTTTCTTTTGAAATGTCAATAACCGATGACGGGAGCTTGACAGTTGCTTCGCTAACCGTTGGAATACAGAAGAAAATGAACATCATACTTAAAGCAAACCATCTTTTCATGCGTAAACTCCTTTCTTTATTACATCGTTCATCGTTATTTTTTTCAAAAGTCAACAATTTATCCTCTCCATAAAAAAAATCCGCCATTGTTGCTTCTTCTCGTGAAACGCTTTAATATCGAACATAGTGAACATATTACAGGAGGGAATTATGCAACAACGTCATTTTTTTATTTTAGTTAGCATCGTCATGATTTCAGGTCTTTCTCAAGGGCTATTGTTGCCGCTTATTTCTATCATTTTTGAACAAAATGGTATTCATTCGTCGCTTAGCGGCATGCATGCAACAGCGATGTACATCGGCGTTCTTGTCGTTTCACCTTTTTTAGAGCGTCCGCTTCGTCGCTACGGCTTTAAACGTTTAATTATGGCCGGTGGAGCGATCGTAATCGTTTCCTTGGCGATTTTTCCGATCTCATCTTCGTTATTGTTTTGGTTTATGCTTCGGCTATTCATCGGAATTGGCGATCACATTCTTCATTTCGGTTCGCAAACATGGATTACATACGCTTCTCCTACTCATCGGCGCGGTCGCGACATTTCGCTATATGGTTTATCGTTTGGCGTCGGCTTTATGATCGGACCGCTTCTCGTTCCGCTCGTCCACATACATGAAGCGTTGCCGTTTATCGTTTCATCTTTGCTTAGCTTATGTGGCTGGATATTATTATTTTTCTTGCCACATATGTATCCAGAAACGGAAGAAGCAGAAAAAGTTGGAGCGACACGCTTTTTTCAAGCTTGGAAACAAGCTTGGCCAGCTTTGTTGTTGCCGTTCGGCTACGGCTTTTTAGAGGCGTCGCTTCATAGCATGTTTCCGATTTATGCGTTAAGAAACGAGTTAAGTGTTGAGACAGTTGCGATGATGCTTCCTGCATTTGCCCTTGGCGGCATCGCTTTTCAACTTCCGCTCGGAACGTTAAGCGATCGCTTTTCACGAAAAACGATGATTATGATTTCATTAGCCGTAGGTGCCCTTTGTTTTGCTATCGCTACATGGTTTTCTTCTCCTGTGCAACTAACAACAACGTTTTTCGTTGCTGGTATGTTTGTCGGTTCGCTTTTTTCACTCGGCATGGCATATATGGCGGATTTGTTGCCAACGTCGCTTCTTCCTGTCGGCAACATTTTATGCGGTATGCTATATAGTATTGGGAGCATATGCGGTCCTGCAATCGGTGGCGTTGTATTACAAAAGCAAGAGGAATTATTTTTCTTTACCATGAGCTCTCTTTTGCTTTTTTTACTATTCGCCCAGCGCCCGTTCACAAAATTTTCAAAATATTTTTCTAAAAAACAAGAAAAAAACGTTGACGCTTTTTGAACCACTGTTATATAATACAATTAAACAAAATAAACTGTTTTAAAACAGAGGGGAGAGCGATCATGATGAGTAGAGAAGAAAGAAAAAATATGATTGAGTTTATTACAAAATTGCGTGGCTTTAATCAAGAACAACTTGTTTATATGACAGATGCAGAAATCGAACATATTTACAACCAAACATATTATCATCACGAAGAAATTGCAGAATAAAAGGGATGTGCAACACATCCCTTTTCTTTTTAATGATATCCGTTTTGTCCGTTTGCGCTACTGCTCGTTTTATGTTTCGGACGGCTTTTTCCCTTTTGTTTTGTCCCGCCGTCTTTTTTCGTTTTTTTCGTCACGTATATTCCCCCTTTATAACGACGTTCATTTGTAATATGGATTAAACAGGGCTTTTCTATAAGAGGGAATGTCTACCGTATGCGCATGTTTCCTTCTCGTTTACAACAAAAAATGGCGTTTAACTCTCCACCTAATACAATCATCATGCCGGACAAATAAAACCAAACCATTAACGCAATAATGCCACCTAGACTACCGTACATCGCCGAATAGTTACCGAACTGATTCACATAATACGAAAAAGCAAGCGAGACAACCATCCAACCGACTGTGGCAAACAGCGCACCACTCCATACGTCGCGAAAACGAACATATTTGCTCGGCGCAAAAACGTACAACACAGAAAAAACAAAAAATAAAATGATAAAACTAACAAACCAACGAATCGTTTCCCATATGCGTAAAAAAACGTCCGAAAGCCCAAACGCTGAAAAAAGAAACGTGCCAATCATTTTACCGAATACAGGGAAAACAAGCGCGACAATAATGACGAAAATCATGGCAAATGTAAGTAAGATGGAAATACCGCGCGCAACAAGAAAGGAACGCGTTTCTTTCACATCATATGCACGATTTAAAGCACGAATAATGGCTGACATCCCGTTCGATGCCGCCCACACGGTCGCAAGAACGCTGAACGATAACCATTTTCCACTTTGTGATTTCATGAGCTGTTGAATGTTTGTTTCGATTAAATGTACCGTTTCACTCGGAGCATATTGACTTAAAAAAGCGATCACATCTTCATGCGGGATGGGCAAATACGATAAAAACGTCAGCAAAAACAGTAAAAACGGAAATAGCGAAAGTAAAAAGAAATACGCCAACTCAGCCGACAAGTCGAACACTTCATCTTCATCGAACCGTTTCATGAGCTCACGAACGACGGAAAAGCTAATAATCATCTTTCACCACCTCGCTCCTTATGTCGAGCGTTTGCGAATCATCTCCCCAATCCATTCCATCACTTGCGGCGTTGTTTCTTTTACTTCACTTAGTTTATTCACAATAAACTGCAAATCATTCACTATTTCGTCGACATGTTGTCTTGTTTGATGGACTGTCTCTTTTACTCCTTCCACATCATCCATCCACTCACGACACGTTTCTTTTACCACTTGACGCGCTTTTTTATTCGCTAGCAACAAAGCGACACCAGCCAATGCAAGCCATTTCCCCTTTCCCATCGCCATGCCTCCTTACAACGAATGATCTCGTTTTATGCGTTCTAATATATGTTTACATCCTTCCTCTACTAATTCGTACACTTCTTCAAAATTTCCTGTAAAGTACGGGTCTGGCACATCATCTACGCGACGGTTTGGCACAAAGTCCATAAAGCGAGCAATCACCGCACGACAATCTTCGCTGACAAGACGGCGAAGATGAGCGATATTATCGCTATCCATGCCAATAATATAGTCAAATGTATGAAAGTCTTCTTTTGTAATTTGCCGTGCTTTCAATCCTGTAAAATCGATTTGTTTTTCTGTTAAAATGCGCTGTGTGCCGTGATGAGGCGGCTTACCAATATGCCAATTTCCTGTCCCTGCTGAGTCAACAGAAATGACGTGATCAAGTCCTTCTTGCTTCACAAGATGCCGAAATACCGCCTCCGCCATCGGAGAACGACAAATGTTTCCTAAACAAACAAATAACACACGAATCATTTCATTTCACCTCACACATAAAACAATGATACAATGAACAAAATCACACACGAAAGGATGACGATTGTGCGTTTATCAGTTGAACAAATGATTGAGCAAATCAAAGAAAAGTTAAAAGTATTAAATTTTGATGCGATTAAACCAGATCATTTTGATGAGCAACTATACGATGAATTAAAAGATATATACGATATGGTGATGAAAAAGTCATCATTTAGCCCGAGCGAAATGCAAGCGATCGCTGAAGAGCTCGGAAATTTACGCAAAAAATTATAAAATCGCCTGTCCAACGATGAGCAGCGACGGATGATCCGCGAGTGCAATTTCTTCACGTGTATCCGTGTACCGTACGTACGGACGTTGCATATGTTCAACGATTTTTGTGACAATCGCGTTTCTTCCGTCGCTCATTTTGACCATCGTTCCCGGCAAATAAGCAGGAATCGTCTCAACAAACAGCCGCACAATATGCTGGCTATACCGAATACCACTTCGCGCCATAATAATTTCAAGCGCTTCGTGCGGTGGAACAAATTCAGCGGAAATTAAATTTTCATATTCATTGGCAATGGCGCAAATTTGGGCGTACAAATGAATATTCGTTTCTTTTAATCCGCGCGGCATACCTGAGCCGTCTGCATGTTCGTGATGTTGATACGCCATATGTGCGCATAATAAACTAAGTTCTCGCTCTTTTCGTAAATACACAAATCCCTTTACTGCATGATGCTCTTCTCCTTCTATTTCTTTCCCAACATCGTGAAACAACGAGCCAAGCGCGACATCGCGCAACTGTAAATCGTTCAAATGTAGCTTCTTCCCTAACTGTAATGCTAACAGCGCTACGTTGACTGCATGAGCGTACGGCTGCGCTTCCACTTCAAGCGACGTCGCTGGGATGATCGCTAATACTTTTCTTTTTTTCACTTCATCAACGAGCTTTACCGCTAGTTTAAACAACAAGCGAAGCGGCAATTGTTCTCGTTTTCGCACCGCGTCAAACGATTGCTGAACAACTTCAATCGCGTCCATCCACGACGGCATATCGAGCAATTCTTCTAAAGTAATGCCTTCAGACACCGCATCTTCAACAAATACGTAGCGAATGTCCATTTGTTTTAAACGCTCTACATATTTTGGATGAATTTTTCTTCCTGCTGCTAAAAGCACTCGACGATGGCGATCATAAATCGGACGTGCCAATTCCATCGTTCGCTCATCGTAGTCTTCTAATAAAATGAGCCGCAAACATACTCCACTCCTTTCGACATCTCCCATACAAACAGTATAATCATGTTTTTTTTCGTTTGCCATGACGTTTTTTAAAAAAATAAATTCCGATAGAAAAACTAGGATTGACATTCGCTTGAATTGTGTTAAAATTTAAAACAATCAAACAGAAAGGGCGACGAATAAGAAAGGGAGATGAGACATGATTACGTATGAAACGTGGGACGAGGTCCAAAAACCGACTTTTCCAATCGATAATAATGAAAAAGGGGCATTACATGTACTTTCATGGGCGTATGCCCATTATGGCGACGACCTTTTGTATGCGTGCAGTTTTGGCATTGAAGGCATCGTGCTCATTGACCTTATTTCTCAAGTGAAGGATGATGCTCACATTGTGTTTCTCGATACGCATTTACATTTTCCTGAAACATACGAAACGATTGAACGCGTCAAACGAGCATACCCACGCTTGCGCATTCATTTACAAACACCGTCTTTATCACTTGCAGAACAAGAAAAACAATTCGGTGCAGAACTTTGGAAAAGAGACCCGAACAAATGCTGTGAACTAAGAAAAATTGTTCCGCTACGAGAAGCGATGATAGGAAAAAAAGCGTGGATTTCTGGGCTGCGCCGTGAACAATCGCCAACGCGACAACATGTTGAATTTATTAATCGCGATAAAAAGTTTCAAAACATTAAAGTTTGTCCGCTTATTTACTGGACGTGGAAAGACGTATGGCGTTATGTGCATCGCCATAACCTCACTTATAATCCGCTTCATGACCGCGGATATCCGAGCATCGGTTGTGCACCGTGTACAGCCCCTGCTTATACAGAAGAAGATTTACGTTCTGGTCGATGGGCTGGGCTAGGAAAAACAGAATGCGGCTTGCACGAATCATAAAGGGGGGAGTGGCTTGGTCATCGTTGCTTTTATTATTGCTTTTTTCTTTGCGATGAACATTGGGGGAAGCGGAGCCGCCGCGACCATGGGAGCTGCTTACGGTTCTGGCACATTGCCAAATAAACGAATCGCTTTACTCATATGCGCCGTCGCCATTTTCCTCGGCAGTTTAAGCGGAGGAGAAGTTGTGAAAACGATTGGCTCTGGCATCGTTCCTCCATCCATTTTACAAACAGAACTTGTTGTCATCGTCTTAGCAGCAGCAACGATTTCGTTATTTGCGGCCAACGTGCTTGGCATTCCGCTATCGACAAGCGAAATTACAGTCGGTGCGGTCGTTGGGGCAGGCATTGCGTATCAAAGCGTATATGTTGGCAAACTCCTATGGATTGTATCGTTTTGGCTCATTACACCGCTTGCTGCGTTTTCTTTCGCTTTTTTCATTAGCAAATGGCTAAAAGGAAAAACAGTCAAACAAAACAAATGGATCGGCTTTTTGCTTATTATCGCCGGATTTTTCGAGGCGTTTTCAGCCGGAATGAACAATGTCGCCAACGCGGTCGGTCCTCTCGTTGGAGCGGGTTTACTATCCGTCCAACACGGGATCATCTTTGGTGGATTGTTCGTTTCCCTTGGAGCGCTTTTGCTTGGCAGCCGCGTATTAGAAACGAACGGAAAAAAAATTACGACGTTCTCTCAACTCGAAGGATGTATTATTTCAGGAATCGGAGCAACGCTCGTCATCGTTTCATCTCTTTTTGGTCTTCCCGTTCCGCTGACACAAATTACGACATCAGCCATTATCGGCATCGGGACAACGAAAAGCGGCTTTTCCATTTGGCAAAAGCAAATTGTCATTCAAGTGCTAAAAGTGTGGGTTGTCTCGCCTATTTTTGCATTAGCTGTTTCATATAGCTTAATTAAATTATTGCTTCATAGCGACGTCTATACAGCCATTGCAATTGTGAGCGTTTGTTTCGCCACACTTGGAACGATTAGCTTAAAAAAAACAATCACAGAGGAACGCCGCTCGTTTCACGAACATGGTGGCGGCATTTAAACCTAGTTGTTTTATAAGGATAATAAGTTTAGGAGGGATTAAACATGAAACAAATCGTATTAAGTAAAGCGGAGTTAAGTGACCTTGAATTACTTGCCGTCGGCGGATATGAACCGCTCACTGGCTTTTTAGGAAAAGATGATTATGAGTCGGTTGTCGAAACGATGCGGCTTACAAACGGATCGGTATGGAGCATCCCCATTACGCTTGCCGTAACAGAACAACAAGCGAAACAACTATCGCTCGGGGACGAAGTCGAACTCGTGTATGACCGAACGGTGTACGGCACAATGGAAGTGCAACATATATATCGCCCAGACAAGCGAAAAGAAGCGCGTCTTGTATACCAAACAGAAGACGTAGCACACCCTGGTGTAAAAAAATTATTTGAAAAACCGGATATATATATCGGTGGACCTGTGAAGCTTGTGCGTCAAACAGATAAAGGAATTTTTTCGCCATTCTTTTTTACACCAAAAGAAACAAAGCAACGGTTTGCGGAACTTGGCTGGAAAACAGTCGTCGGGTTTCAAACGCGCAATCCCGTTCACCGCGCCCACGAATACATTCAAAAATGTGCACTTGAAATCGTCGACGGTCTTTATTTAAATCCACTCGTTGGCGAAACGAAAGAAGATGACATTCCTGCAGACATTCGCTTAAAAAGCTATCAAGTATTACTTGAACATTATTATCCAAAAGATCGCGTCTTTCTCGGTGTATTTACAGCCGCAATGCGCTATGCAGGTCCACGTGAAGCTATTTTTCATGCGCTCGTACGTAAAAATTTTGGTTGCACCCACTTTATCGTCGGCCGTGACCATGCGGGAGTTGGCAATTATTATGGCACGTATGATGCTCAAAAAATTTTCTTGCAGTTTACAAACGAAGAGCTAGGCATTACCCCTCTCTTTTTCGAACATAGCTTTTACTGCACAAAATGTGAAGCGATGGCGTCAACGAAAACGTGCCCGCACGATGCAACCGCTCATGTCGTTCTTTCTGGAACAAAAGTACGGGAAATGTTGCGCGCTGGCGAAATGCCACCAAGCACATTCAGTCGCCCAGAAGTTGTGCACGTGCTGATGGATGGTTTACAAACAGTCGGAGGTGGCCGTTCATGAATATCGTTTGGCATCAAGAAAGTGTAACAAAAGAAGAGCGACGAAAAAAAAATAAACATCATAGCTTCGTTCTTTGGTTTACAGGATTGTCAGGTTCTGGGAAGTCCACATTAGCAAACGCAGTCGCGAAAACATTATTTGAACAAAACATTCAATGTTACGTGCTTGATGGCGATAACGTGCGTCACGGCTTAAATAGCGATCTAGGTTTTTCTGCCGAAGATCGTACAGAAAACATTCGCCGCATTGGTGAAGTAGCAAAATTGTTCGTAGACAGTGGACAAATCGTGCTGACTGCCTTTATTTCTCCGTTCCGTCAAGATCGTCAACTCGTTCGCAGCAAGCTCGAGCAAGATGAATTTATTGAAGTTTATGTTCATTGTCCGCTTGAAACGTGTGAGCAACGCGATCCAAAAGGATTGTATAAAAAAGCACGAAATGGAGAAATTCGCGACTTTACCGGCATTGATTCACCATATGAACCACCGCTTTCGCCAGAACTTGTCGTCGATACAGATCAATATTCAATTGAACAATGCGTTCAACAAATCATTTCCTATCTAAAAAATAAACAGTGGATTTAGGAGGAGACAATGGGGAAAGTATATTTAGTCGGCGCTGGTCCTGGGGATCCTGAGCTCATTACAGTTAAAGGGTTAAAATGTATTCAACAAGCAGATGTTATTTTATACGACCGCCTCATTAACAAACAGCTACTGTCGTACGCCAAGCGCGATGCTGATTTGATTTATTGCGGAAAGTTACCAAATTACCATACAATGAAACAAGAGACGATTAATCATTTTTTAGTGAAGCATGCGAAAAGAGGAAAATACGTCACGAGATTAAAAGGCGGCGATCCTTTTCTATTCGGACGTGGTGGTGAAGAAGCGCAAGCACTTATCAAACATCGCATTCCGTTTGAAATCGTTCCCGGAGTGACATCTGGCATCGCCGTTCCAGCATATGCGGGAATTCCTGTCACTCATCGCGATTTTAGCGGAAGCGTTGCATTTGTCACAGGTCATCGCCGACTCGATGCAACAGATGCGGTACAATGGGAGCATTTAGCAAAGGGAGTCGATACGCTCGTCATTTATATGGGCGTGAAACATCTCCCATTCATTTGTAAACAATTACAGTTGTACGGCAGACAGCCACAAACCCCTGTTGCCGTCATCCAGTGGGGAACGCTTCCCGAGCAAAAAACGATCGTAGCGACGTTACATACGATTGCGGATGCTGTAAGAAAAAACTGTATCTCGAATCCGAGTATCATCATTGTCGGAGAAGTTGTCCGGCTACATGAACAGCTACAATGGTTTGAAACAATGTTAGAGGAAAAAATTGCACATGGAATGAGGTAGCATATGAAAGCTGTTTTATACATTTGTCACGGAAGTCGTTCAGCAGAAGGACAAAAAGAGGCGGTCGCTTTCGTCGAACGCCTCTCTTCTTCCATTTCAATCCCTATTCAACACATATGCTTTTTAGAATTGTGTGAACCGAATATTGTCGCAGGGGTGGAACGTTGCGTTCATGATGGAGCAACGACGATTTATGCCATTCCGCTTTTACTATTGTCGGCTAACCACGCGAAACGCGACATTCCATATGAGTTAGAAAAAGCAAAAAAGATGTTTCCTTCTGTAACGATTACATATGGAAAACCGTTCGGTGTACAACGTCATATCGTTTCTGCCATTTCGAAAACAATCGAACATGCTGATGCGATCATGCTCGTTGGCCGTGGAAGCAGCGATATAGACGCGCAAGCTGATTTCAAACAAATTGCTCATCTATTGCAACAAGAAACAAACATCCCCGTCTATCCATGTTATTTAGCAGCTGCTTCTCCTTCTTTTTCTGACGTTGTCACTTCGCTTGCCAAAACAGCGAAGCACAGACGAGTGGCCGTTGTGCCATACATTTTATTTTTCGGACAGCTGCTTGACTATATTCATGAAACGCTTCAAGCACAACAAACGAGCGACGTATCGTTTACATTATATCCTCCGATTCGAACGTATGACGTATTAGACCGTCTCGTTGAACAACAAGTTAAAGAATGGAGGTAGGCGTATGTTTCCTCTTTTCATCCGAATGAAAGGAAAAAAAGTTGTCATTGCCGGTGGCGGACAAATTGCGTATCGCCGCCTCCTCCCTCTTCTTGATGAAGGGGCTTGCATTACCGTCATTAGCCCAAAAGCGATCGATGCCATTGTTCATTTAGCCGAACAAAAACGAATTACATGGCATGCACGTTCGATTGAACCGAGCGACTATGCCGATGCTTTTTTCATTATTGCGGCAACGAACGATCCGAACGTTAATGAACAAATCGCTACCTATGCATCACCAAAACAGCTTGTCAATGTGGCAAGCAATCATCTTATCGGCAACGTTCATGTACCTGCCTTTTTTTCAAGAGGGAAATTACAAATTGCCATCACAACAGGAGGAGCAAGCCCTGCATTTGCGAAACAAATCAAAAAACAACTTGAACAACAATTTGATGAATCGATCGCTCAACATGTCGAAGAATTATATAAACAACGCAAACAGCGAAAAGAGCCTTGATCATTTCGATCAAAGCTCTTTTTGTTTATGACTCTAATACGAGCACCTCTAATGAAGGAGTGCGGGATACGTAACCGACGGCAACGACCGTATAAGACTTATTCGGTTGGAAGCGCACATTGGGAATCGATAAAACGACTTGATTTGTCCCTGCTACCCTCACATCGACATGCAATTTTTCGTTAACTGGCGCTTCAATATAATTCGTCACCTTTCCAAACGAAGCATTTTGGAACAATACATCCCCACCACGTAGCGCAATATCTACTGCTGGCGCATCTGGTGAAAAATGAGCAAAACGCACTTTCGCTTTTCCGTACGGCGCATATGGTTCGTCGAGAATAGAAAGAAGTTGCAAGCGATGTACGTCACCAATGACCGCAAGCGTATACGTCATTTTCGGCAAGACTTGAATGGTTTGACTAAGAACTGGAGACGTCGTATGTCCTGCTGGATACACGTCGATGCGATGCTCTCCTTTTGGCACTTTCATATATTGGCTTAGTTGTTTATATTTCATATTGCGTAATATTTTTTGCCCATTCACATATACATCAACCGCAGGAGCATTTGGCGAGGCATGAAATACGCGAATGCGTCCAGCGTCATCAACCCTCTCTTCCTCGCGTGACTTCACGATTTTTTCCACATACTCCATATGTTTTCGCATATACTTTTCATATTGATCACGATCTTTATATTGATAATAACGCGCTAACAAATCATACATCACAGCTTTTTGAATGTAGCGATCCATTTCATTCACAACAGTTCCTCCTCATAAATCTTTTTTACGTATTCAACGTATGCAATACAAGGTAGGCTGTTGTATGATTTTTATAGAAAATTTTTTTGCGAAGGAGATAAACAAATGATCGTTCGTTATTCCGTTGTTGCGCACGGTCGGGTACAAGGTGTAGGGTTTCGCTACTTTGCCCAATATGAAGCAAGAAGACGAGGTTTGACCGGTTGGGTAAAAAATTGTGAAGCTGATCATATGATCGAAATGGAAGTTCAAGGAGAAGTAGAACGAGTGGAGGCGTTTGTAGATGAAATAAAAAAAGGGCCACCATTTGCGCGTGTAGAACGAGTAGAACAATACGCCATTCCTACCGTCCCCCACGAAACGACCTTTCGCATTATATATTAAAAAAAGCTGACCGAAGTCAGCTTTTTTCATGACAACTTGTGCCGCATGCACCCTTGACTGAGCAGGCAGCGCATGTGCCTCGTTTACTTTTTTGAATAAAGCGGAAAATCGTCCACCCTGCATATCCGAAAATGACAGATCCGATGACAACATTTGCGATCATGTATATCCCTTCCTTTAGAAGCCGAATAAGCTTCCGGCTTGGTAAATGACAAACGAAACGATATATGCTAAAACTAGCGCATAGCCAATCGAAAACATCGTCCATTTTCGCGAACGTGTTTCTTTATAAATCGTCGCAACAGTTGCTAAACATGGAACATATAATAAAACAAATACCATAAAACTAAATGCGGATAGAGCAGTAAAGTGCGATGCCATGAGTCCTTGAAGCGATTCGACATCCGGCACGTGATAAATAATGTTCATCGTCGACACAACGACTTCTTTTGCTAAAAATCCGGTTAATAACGCAGCACCCGCTTGCCACGTACCAAATCCAAGCGGAGCAAGCAACGGCGCAAGCACGCTGCCAATCATCGCTAAAAAGCTGTCGTCCATATTTACATTGACACCATGTGGACCGACATAAGATAATAACCAAATAGCAACAGAACCCCCGAAAATGAACGTCCCTGCTTTTTTCACAAATCCTTTTCCTTTATCCCACGTACTGCGCCATAATGCTTGCCATTGTGGCATACGATATGGCGGCAATTCAACGACGAATACGGATGATTCTTCTTTTAAGATTGTTAATGAAAATAGCTTAGCAAGTATAAGAGCAAGTGAGACGCCAAGAACGTATAACGAAAGAACGACAAGCGCTTGATGTGTCGCGAAAAACGCCCCGACAAATAAAGCATATACCGGCAAACGTGCCGAACAAGACATAAGCGGTGTTAACAACATCGTCACAAGCCGTTCACGCGGTTGTTCAATCGTCCTTGCTGCCATGACGCCAGGAACATTACAACCAAATCCGATAATAAGCGGAATAAATGCTTTTCCGTTTAATCCGACCGCTTCCATTAATCGATCCATGACAAGGGCTACACGCGCCATATACCCCGAATCTTCTAAAAACGAAATAAAGAAAAACAAAATGAAAATTTGTGGCACGAATACAAGCACGCCACCTACCCCTGCGATAATGCCATCGACGATAAGGGCGCGAATAAATTCAGAAGCACCGATTGCTTTTAACACTGCTGTCATTGAATCTGTTAGCGGACCTGCAAAAAATGCATCAAGCAAGTCGGAAAGCGGTGCTCCAATCCAGTCGAACGTCAGCTGAAATAAAACATACATCGCCAATAAAAAAATGGGAATGCCGACATATTTATTTGTGACAACAGCATCAATACGTTCCGTCAACGTCACCCGTTCGATTTCTTTGCGCTGTACAGATTGTTCAATGATTTCTTTTACAAACGAACGACGCCGTTCATAAATGAGCTGAGCAAGCGACATTTGTTCTGCCTGTTGCACTTCTTTTTCTGCTTGTTCATATAATGAGCGCCATGTAGCTTCTGGCAACTTTTCTGCTACGTAATCACGAACGTAGCTATTCCCTTCATAAAACTGAATCGCTAACCAACGGACAGGAAATTTCTCCTCCGTTCCCCATGCGGCACGAAAGCGTTCGATTGCTCGTTCCATCGCCCCACCATAAAAAAGAGTAAGAGGCTCTGTTTGCTCTGTTGCTTTTTCAAGCAACATATGCTCTACTTGATCGCATCCTTTCCCCGTTCGAGCAACGACAGGAACAACAGGTACGCGCAACATTGTAGCTAATTTTGTTTGATCGATGAAGATCCCTCTTCTTTCTGCTACATCAACCATATTTAAAGCAATCGCTAGCGGTTTACCGAATTCCAAAAGTTGAACAGTTAACAATAAATTTCGTTCTAGTTGTGAGGCATCGACGATATTTAACATTTCATCGAACGACTCTGTCAATAAAAATTGCGTCACCACTCGCTCATCACGAGAAAGTGGATGGAGCGAATATACACCAGGCAAATCGATTACTTTGGCTTGCTTGTTGCGCAAAACACCTACCTTTTTTTCAACGGTCACACCGCTCCAGTTTCCAACATATTCGTACGTCCCGGTTAACTGATTAAACAACGATGTTTTCCCTGTATTTGGGTTACCCACAAGCGCAATATGCATCATAGCGGCTTCACCTGAATGTTCATCGCTTCATTACGACGAATGCCGACGCATTGTCCGCAATTTTCAATCATAAATGGTCCACCAAGCGGCATCGTACATTTCAAACAAATTTCCGCCCCTTCTGTGACCCCCATATCTAGCAATCTTCTTTTTACTAAATCGCTTACTCGCGATAAATCAACAATTTTTGCGCGTTCCCCAACCCGTAATTGCGTCATCGCAACCATACGTAATCCCCCAATTAATAATGATAACCTTTTTCAATATTCATTATAGTACGCAAGGCGGAAAACATCTATCTTTTTTTATTGTGTTCATAAAATGTTACGACGCAGAGGATATCGGCATATGTTTGAAACATGCACGTATAATCGCTTCGTTTGCTTGTTCATTTTTCACACAAAATGTTCGGTCTTCACCGCATACATCAACACCGAGCACATGCTTGTACCGAAAAAGATAGTCAATGTAAATCAAAAGCATTTGTAACGACATCGTCCCTTGGTCCCAGTTTGTTTGTGCATCTTGTGGGCGAAGCACATCTTTATCTATGCTAATGTATACATGTTTTGTCGGAATGGCGCGCACAATCGTCATTGGCGCATACGTCACATCATTTTTTGGAAAAGTCGTGACATGTGAAGATACGTATGAAGTTGCTGAACCGATAATGACAACGTGTTTTAATGTCGGAACATGTTTTTGAGCATATGATACCCATGAGCCACACGAAAGAAGTGGAAACAACGTTTGTTCATTCATGTCGGTATGATGATCAAACAATACGAGTGTAAACGGCTCATGAAATTGCTTAAGCAATACGTATGAAACATAATGATAGTTACCGCTTCCGATCAACGTCATCCCTCTCGTATGGCGACGTGCAAGTCTTTTTTCAATTTCCTGCATCGCATGGTCATCACAATATAAGTTTGTTCCTTCGATGTCATACATATCGATCCATTCATGAGGAAAACGAAGAAGATTTCGTTGCCACGTATACGTGTTGTCGAAGTTTAAAAACGTTACACTTGGATGCATACTTTCCCCACCCTTGTGCAAGTTTTTTCTTCAACAAAATTATACAAACATCTCTATAATCAATACAACGATGTTCTTTCATGAAAATATTCACATATTCGTCACAAACAAATACTAATACCCCTTTATCTATAATTTTCATTGTGATACAATTCACATTGTAAGGAGGTTGATCAATATGAGCAAAAAAATTGTCATTGTTGGTGGTGTAGCTGGTGGCGCAACAACAGCGGCCCGTCTACGCCGTTTAGATGAACAAGCGGAAATCGTGATGTTTGAACGTGGGGAATATATTTCATTTGCAAACTGTGGTCTTCCATATTATATCGGCGGTGCTATTACAGAGCGTGATGCTTTGCTCGTTCAAACGGTTGAAGGCATGGCGGAAAAATTTCATCTCGACATCCGCATTCAAAGTGAAGTCATTGCGATCAACCGCGAACGTAAAACGGTAACCGTGAAACATTTACCAACAGGTGAAACGTACGAAGAAAGTTACGACTATCTCGTTTTATCACCTGGAGCAAGCCCGATCAAACCAAACATTCCAGGCATAGAAGAAGCAAACGACTTATTCACATTGCGCAACATTCCGGATACAGATCGAATCAAATCATATGTAGATGAAAAGAAGCCGAAAAAAGCTGTCGTCATCGGTGGCGGCTTTATCGGTGTAGAAATGGTGGAAAATTTATGGGAGCGCGGCATAGACGTGACGCTCGTTGAAATGGCGAAACAAATTATGGCGCCTGTCGACTACGAAATGGCGGCAATTCTTCATCAACATATAAGAGATAAAGGCGTACGTCTCATTTTAGAAGATGGCGTTGCATCATTTGAGCAAAAAGGAAAAATCGTTCGCTTGCAAAGTGGAACAACGATCGAAACGGACATGATCGTCTTAGCTATTGGCGTAAAGCCAGAAAATGAACTAGCTAAACAAGCAGGACTAGCTATTGGCGAACGAGGTGGCATTCAAGTCAATGAATATTTACAAACATCTGATCCATCCATCTATGCGATTGGTGATGCGATTGAGGTGATTGACTATATTAACGGCAAACCGACTCACATTCCACTCGCATGGCCAGCAAATCGTCAAGGTCGAATCGTTGCCGACCATATTTATGGCCGGAACGTACGTTACAACGGAACGCTTGGCACAGCGATTGCAAAAGTATTTGATATGACCGTTGCGGCAACAGGAAACAACGAAAAAACGCTACAACGTCTCGGCATCACATATGAAGTGTTACACATTCATCCAAATTCACATGCGAGCTATTATCCAGGTGCGTTTCCAATCGCCCTAAAATTATTGTTCGATCGCAAAACTGGTCGCATATTCGGTGCCCAAGCGGTCGGTTACGATGGGGTTGATAAGCGAATTGATGTCATTGCAACGGCAATCAAAGGTGGAATGACAGTATTCGACTTACCAGACTTAGAATTAGCTTACGCACCGCCATATTCATCGGCTAAAGACCCAGTCAATATGGCAGGGTATGTTGCATCAAATATCATTGAAAACATGGTCGAAACAATTCAATGGCATGAAGTCAATCAATTAGTGAAAAACGGGGCATGTCTCGTTGACGTTCGTGAAGAAATGGAACGCGACATGGGATTTATTCCGGGCTCAATCAACATTCCGCTCGGACAATTACGCAAACGACTTCACGAGCTATCAAAAGATGAAACGATCTACGTTTATTGCCAAGTGGGATTACGCGGTTATTTAGCAGCACGCATATTAACTCAACATGGGTTCCGCGTGAAAAACTTAGATGGTGGATATAAAACATACGCCGCTGTTTACAACGAATATGAAGCACATCAAGCAGAGAAAGAAGAAAAACAAGTGGAGCGTGTTGATGTCATGAATGTTCAAGCAACAACATTAGATGCATGCGGACTCCAATGCCCTGGACCAATTATGAAAGTATATCAAACGATGGAACAGCTAAAAGATGGCGATGTATTAGAGGTCAAAGCAACGGACCCTGGATTTGCTCGTGACATTCAATCATGGTGTAAAAAAACGGGCAACACGTTACTAAAGACTACGTTCGAAAATAAAATGTTTACCGCCTATATCCAAAAAGGAACGACAGCACCCGCTCCATCTATAAAAGAAACGAAAAAAGACGGGGCAACGCTCGTTGTGTTTAGCGGGGATTTAGATAAAGCGATCGCATCGTTTATTATCGCATCGGGTGCCGCAGCAATGGGCAAAAAAGTAACGATGTTCTTTACATTCTGGGGACTAAATATTTTACGGAAAAAAGACGCTCCGCCGGTACAAAAAGATATGCTTGAGAAAATGTTCGGCATGATGATGCCAAAAGGTGTTCATGATCTCCCGTTATCAAAAATGAACATGGCAGGCATGGGACCAAAAATGATTCAATACGTCATGGAAAAGAAACATGTAGATGACATTGAAACATTAATGAAAAATGCTATGGCTGCGGGTGTTAAACTTGTCGCTTGCTCGATGTCGATGGACATCATGGGCATTAAAAAAGAGGAATTAATTGATGGAATCGAAGTGGGCGGCGTCGCAACATATTTAGGTGATGCAGAAGAAGCAGGCTTAAACTTATTTATTTAAAAAAATCGGGCTATCTCGCGATCGAGATAGCCCTTTCAAGTATATTCACAGGGGGATCGGGGGAATACACTTAGCATTATTCATTATGACCGTTCTTTTTTGTTTTATACATATGTTCATAAAATTTTTATGCAATTTTTTGTTTATCCATTTTTTTATTTTTTACATATCCCGCCAGTAAAATAAACCCTATAACAACAATAAGAAATACGAGCGATTGCGAATCTTGAGAAAAAGCCATCCATTTTTTTATTTGTTCATCCTTTAATAACATCTCCCCCGCTGTCCACGCTAAAATACCTGATCCAACATAAGGAATCCATTTATATTTCTCCATCGCCAACACAATCGCCTTCGACCCAAAAATCATAATCGGAATGCTGATCGCGACACCAAAAGCGATCATGCCGATATGCCCCCCTGATGCTCCGGCAATCGCCACAACATTATCTAAGCTCATGACAGCATCAGCCACAATAATCGTCCAAATCGCTTTCCATAAACGGTCGGCCGCTTGTACATTCGCTTCTTCTTCCTCGTTCACAAGCACTTTATACGCAATCCAAAGGAGCAATAATCCTCCCGCAAAATGAACAAATGGAATTTGTAATAAAAAGACGATGATTGCAGCAAACAATATGCGCAAAATGACGGCTCCAGCAGTCCCGAATAAAATGGCCCGATTGCGTTGCTTTTCCGGCAATCGACGCGTAGCCATGGCAATGACAATCGCATTGTCTCCAGATAAAATAATGTCAATCGCAATAATTTTTAACAAAGCGACAATCGCTTCTGATGAGATGATCCAATCAAGCATCTAAGCTCCCCTTTTTCAATATATTTCTCCCCTATCTTATCGCGAAGCCCGTCTACATTCAACTTTTCTATTCCGACATATATGTTAAATTCTCTCTTTATTTTTACAAAAACCGACCGTTGTAATGTATTTGTAACATAATTTAATGGCTATGTAACAATTTTTCGACATCTTTTTTGCTATAATGTATTCGTCGATGGAACAAGTCTTTTGGAGGTTCAAGCAATGAAAAAGTCTCTAGCCACTGCCGCTCTCTTCATGATTTTATGTTTCACTTTTTTTGCAAACCCTTTCAAAACAGAAGCTGCGTTTTCAGCGAATACGCTTATTGCTGAAGCACAGAAAGTAATTGGTACACCGTATCGTGCAGGAGGAACGACTCCAAAAGGATTTGATTGCTCTGGCTTTGTTAGTTATACATATAAAAAATTAGGTGTTTCGCTCCCTCGTTCTTCAGAAGCAATGTATGGGGTCGGAAAGCCTGTTTCCCTCAACCAATTAGCACCGGGGGATTTGCTGTTTTTTAAAACATCGAAACATAAAGGGATCTCTCACGTTGCAATTTATATTGGCCACGGGCGTATGGTTCATTCCACATCATCAAAGGGAGTCAAAATAGACTCTATTCATCAATCTTATTGGAAACAACGTTTTGTTGGAGCGAAACGTTTATAAAGCGAAGGCAAGCACTTCATGCCGAACGTCTTTTCGACGCGAAGTGCTTGCTCTCGACAACAAAGCAGGGGACACCTCCTGCTTTTTTTCATTATTTTTTCATTTCCTCTCCTATTCTTGCGATATATAATATATGTAACGTGGGGATGATGGAGGGACATAGCACCGATGACAAAAAAAGAAAAATGGTCCATGATAGTTAGCTCGTTGGCGTTCATTTGTTTCATAGCCATTTTGCTGTTTAGTTCAGCGCTAACAATGACATTTAAACAAAATCACTTTTTGTCAATTCATACATTGCTTGAGTTTTTCAGCATTACAGTTGCTATGGCTATTGCGTTTCAAGGATGGATTTCGTTTCCGCAAGCGTTATCGCGCCGTCGATTGCGCATTGCGACAACTTTTTTAGCCGTCGGCTGCCTCGATTTATTGCACACGCTTACATATAAAGAAATGCCGGGCATTGTGTTTGCAGATAGTTCCGTTCAGCTTGCGACTTCTTTTTGGCTAGCTGCTCGGCTCACACAAGCAGTATTTTTATTGCTCGCTTTTTTACTTCCTGACGGACCGATTCAAGAAAAAGAGAAGCTGCTCGGTTTCTTCGTTCCTTTACTATATGTAGGGCTTTTATCGATAAGTATCGTTCATCTTGCAGACTCCTTGCCACCGCTTGTCGTTGAAGGGCTAGGAACGACTCCACTAAAAAACGGAGTAGAGTACGTTATCACAACATTACACATCATCACGATTATTTTACTCATTCGACACTATAAAGAAAAACGGCTAGCGCCAACGCTTGATGTCATGGTCGGTTTCGTCTTCTTACTTTTAAGTGAACTTATTTTCACGCTATACCGCAACGTTTATGATGTGTTAAACATATTCGGACACGTATATAAAGTAATCGGCTTTTCTTACTTTTTACGCGGTTTATATTTAGCGTCGTTTAAAGAACCGTTTCAAGCAAGAGAGCGTGCCGAGCAAGCGCTCGCTAAAAGTAGAGAGCAACTGAGAAAACAAGCTTTATTCGATGAACTAACAAATTTACCAAACCGACGCTATTTTATTGATACACTTCGTGAGCGACTCGAAATAGCGAAACAAAAAAACGAAACTGTGGCGCTTTTTTTCCTTGATTTAGATAACTTTAAAAATATTAATGACTCACTTGGCCATGCAGCTGGTGATCTTTTGTTGCAATTGGTGGCGAAACGATTAAGTCATTTGCACGATCATTTTGTCGCTCGCCTTGGGGGCGATGAATTTGCGGTCATTGTTGCTGATGTTCCATCATTTGAACAAGTAGCACAACAGATGATTGATATACTTGGCGAACCTTTTTTTATTCGTCAAAAAGAATTGTTTATTACAACAAGTCTCGGCATAAGCGTATACCCAACAGATGGGGAAGATGAAATGACATTGATTCAACATGCGGATATGGCGATGTATGAAGCAAAGAAAAAAGGGAAAAATCAATGGGCGATGTACGATCCAACGTTTGAACAAGAGCGCATCCGAAAATCACTCATTCGCCAACGATTACACGTCGCTTTAGAGCAACACGCCATTTCTGTATATTATCAACCAATTATCGACATGAAGAAAAATCAACTTGTTGGAATGGAAGCGCTCGCTCGCTGGAACGATGAAGAACTCGGCTTCGTTCCACCAAATGAATTTATTAGCATCGCTGAAGAGGATGGTTTTATTATTCCGCTTGGAGAATATATTTTCCAAACAGCTGTTTGTGACTTAAAACGACTACATGAACAAGGCTTAACTCACGTATATGTCAGCATTAACTTATCGCTTCGTCAATTGAAAAACGAGCAGTTTCTTTCTTTTGTACAACAATTATTAGAGAAAACGAGTTTGCAACCAAACCATATTGAATTAGAAATTACAGAAAACATTGCGTTAAGCGATGAAAAGCAAGTCATCGAAACGATTCATGCCCTAAAACAAATGGGAATTCGCATCGCGATTGACGATTTCGGTAGCGGCTATTCATCAATCGGTTACTTGCGCCATATTTCTGTCGATACACTCAAAATTGACAAGTCGTTTATTTTCGAAGTCACCACAAACGAACATACCGCAAAATTAACCGAAGCTATTATTGCGCTTGCCCATCGCTTGCATTTGCATATCGTCGCTGAAGGAGTAGAAACAGATCAACACGTTTCGTTTTTACAATCAACTCATTGCGACAAAGTGCAAGGCTATTTCTTTAGCCCGCCTGTTCCGTTTGAAAAAGTTGTGAAACAAGTTCAAGCTGCTCATATATAATAAAGGGGAGAATTTGGGGGATGAAACATATACAAGTAACAGACAAAAAGCGACTTCATCAGCTACGTTATACAGGGGTAACAGAAGAAAAGCTACAATCCATTTACAATCATCGCAATGTATTACAACCGTTAGTCGAAGGAATTGTGGAAGATTTATATAAAGAGATATTATCTATTCCTTCTTTACGCAAATTAATTGAAGAACATTCGACATTAAGACGATTGAAAAAAACACAAATCACATATTTGAATGAATGTTTTGCAGGGGTCATTGATGACGAGTATATTCAAAAGCGGTACAATATCGGCAAAGTGCACTCTGAAATCGGACTTGATTTGAAATGGTATTTAGCTACGTATACGAAATACGTTGAAATTATTTACAAACATATCTCTCCCGTTTTGCCGAATGAAGCAATCAACATTTTATTAGCTATTCATGCACTATTTTCATTTGACATGCAGCTTACCCTTGAAGCATATGAAATGGCTGAAATCGAAAAAGCAGCACACCCGCTTCGTTACGAACTGCACAAATTACAACAAGTGAATGGATTTACAGAACAAGATTTGCAACATCTTGATGAATTTAGCGGCTATATTTCGTTTCGCGTCGATGCGATTATGGAAGCATTTCGCCAATCGTTTTCACAACGGCTATGGGAAGAGTATTCATACAGTTTTTTTGAACGAGAAAAGTTTTTTCAGTATGTTAAAAACTTTTTGTTACAATTTTTCCAAGAGAAAATTTACTATGACACCGAATCATACTTTCGCATCATTCGCGACTGGAGTCGATTAATTATCGATCAAAAATATCATGAAAGCTTTTTCCATATTACAACGGAATCTATTTGCGAAGCGATAAAAAAGATATTTTTAACAAAAGAATATTTGCATGACCCACATGTCGTTCAATATATTTACTCGTTCGAGCGATTTACGAAATTTACACTTTCAATTATGCAAGAAATCATTCGACCGTACTTATTTTTACGCGATTTCGATTTTCTCGATATTTACGCCTACGAAATTAGCACAATTGATTTTGGTCGTATTACATGGATTGATGAAAAAACGAAACGATTGTTGCATCACATCGGCATAGAGGAAGAGCATCCGATTGGGCGTCGCTGTTACGAGTTATTTCATCAACGTACCGTCCCTTGTTCAGGCTGTCCAGCGTTAGAAGAAAAGTCCGAACCACTGCTTGCCACATTTGAAAATGAAAGCGGGCCCCATTATTATAAGGTTCGGCTTTTGCCGCAAAATAAAATTTTTGAGCTATCTCGTGCCCTTCTCGTCATTCAAGATGTCACAAAAGAGGCAAAAGTGATGTTCGATACGCTTGAACGGTTGCTTCAACTAGCTGAATATCGCGATGATGATACGAAAAATCATGTGCATCGCATCGGCATTCTTTCCAGCATGCTTGCTCGTCTTGCTGGGTGTGACGAACAATTTGTGGCTAATATTCAAATTGCAGCGAAATTTCATGACATCGGAAAAGTTGGTATTCCTGATTACATCTTAAACAAACCAGGAAAGCTAACAAAAGAAGAATGGGAATCGATGAAGACGCACGTGCTCATTGGCCATCAAATTTTAGCCAATCTCGATTTACCTGTCATTCAAATGGCTGCAAACATTGCACAAACCCATCATGAATGGTGGAATGGACAAGGATATCCAAACGGATTAAAAGGAGAAGAAATTCCGCTAGAAGGACGAATTGTCGCCATTGTTGATGTGTTCGATGCATTATTGTCCAAACGCATTTACAAAGACGCTTTCCCTCCAGAGAAAGTAAAAGAGATTTTACTTGATGGTCGCGGAAAACAATTCGATCCGAAATTGATTGACTTATTCATTACAATGTGGAACGATTTTCTCGAAACAAGGGAAAGCCTAGCGTAAATGTAATGTAACAAAAATAAAAGCACCTCCAAATATTTCATGTGAAATTCGGGGGTGCTCTTCCTTTTTATACTATTTGTTGTTGAATCGTTGCGGCACGATGAGCCGTTTCTGTTACATATGCCGCCATTTTTTCATTCGCATCTTTTAAGTGTTCTACTGTTGCACTTACTTCTTCGAGGGCTGCACTCGATTGTTGAATGAAAACAGAAAAATCGCTAATGGAACGATCCATTTTTTCTCCTTGTTTCTCTAGCTTCTCGCTAATGATAAAAAAGTGAGAAAGTTGTTCTTGCAAATAAGTTAACGACTGATACAATCGTTCAAAATATACATTCACTTCATCCGTCAATGATTCATTTTTCGTTAATTGTTCACTCGTTTCATCCATCCGCTCTAACAGCTCATTGTTACTTTCGTTTACTTCTGCCAAATTACAAACGATTTGTTGTGTCGTTTCTTCCGTTAATACAGCCAACTTTCGAATTTCTTCTGCAACGACCGCAAATCCTTTCCCGTATTCCCCTGCTCGCGCTGCTTCAATCGTCGCATTTAATGCCAATAAATTCGTTTGATTTGTAATTTGTTTAATTTGTTTCGTTAACTCATTTGTATTGGCAATTTTACTCGTTAATGCATTTAATGTCGTTCTCGTCGCATGAATCGCCTCATGGAACTTTGCTGTATGTGTTAGTAAAAGATGCATTTTTTGTATACCAGCCTGCGCCATTTCACTTGATTGTGCTGAATGTTCCTTTAATTGTTTAGAAGTTTCGTAAATTCGCTCACTCATCGTTTTCGCTTCCGCTACTTCATCATGAATATCAACGACTTGTTCACTTTGTGCTTGACCTGCCACCGCAGCTTGCCGAATCGCTTCTTTCATTTCTTCTTGTGCTTGCACATTTTGAAGCACCTTTTGATGAATATGTTCCACATTTTCAATAATGTGTCTTAATTGTTGTTCAAGCTCATACCTTCTTGCACTTTGCTTTTCTTTTTCTTCATGCGTCTGTCCAACATGCTCAACAAGCTGATGAAACTGCTTACGACTTAAATGCAACAAAACAGAAAGCGCGATGCCTATCATCACATAAACGATAAAAACGGTATGCCCAGTTTTTTGAAACACCTGCTGAAACGGTGAAGGAGTAAGTGCACTGACAACTAAAACAATTGTTCCAAGCAACATCCCTGTCATAAACAATACGCGATACAAATGTAACACCGACAACACAGCTAAACAAAAAGCCAAGGCGATTGTCCCTAAACTCCCGCCTGTCGTAAACAAGCTGCCTAACGTCGCAGAAAATAATATAAAAATAATAAAGTATGGATATATGTGCTCATGCTTTTTTATCTTTTTTAACACGATATAAACGAGTACATTGAGTAAAAGACTTCCCCCATAAATAGCAATCTTCTCTACTTTCTCCCCAATCAAAATAAGTCCAATCAAGCCTGTTAACGCACTAAACGTATAAATGAGGAACAGAAAAAAATTTTTCTTCCTCATTTCTTCCATCTTGAGTTGCTCAATAAAATCCAATCATGTCTCCCCCTTTTCCTTTTTTCTATAACTATATCAAAAAAATAAGAAGATAGTAAATATTATTCTGAAAATTAGGAATATATTCCTGCAAAAAACACCACGCCATTGACGCGGTGTTACTCATAAGGACGTTGTTGATAAAAATAATTCGGTTTTACAATTGTATTATCATAATATTGGTGAAAAATGTGCGTTGTCGCTGGGGAAAGGGGAGGAATGAGCCACGTCCAACTGCCTGTTACTTTCCTTCCTGCTTCTTGTTCGTGTTGTTCAAATCGCTTAAACTGCTGGGCTGCCGTATGGTGATCAACAATGCTTACTCCTGCTTTTTTATACGAATATAAAACAGCTACATTTAATTCAACAAGCGCTTGATCTTTCCATAGTGTGCTATTTCTCGATGTATCAAGACCCATGCATGAAGCAATTTTTGGAAGCATATTATATCGGTAATCATCCGCGAAATTGCGCGCCCCGATTTCTGTTCCCATATACCAACCGTTAAACGGAGCTGCTGTATACCGTATACCACCGATCTCTAAACACATATCTGAAATAATCGGCACAGCGTACCATTTTAACTGCAAATCATGGAACCACGCAAACTTCGGATGTTCAATCGGTACTTCAAGTACAATATCTTTCGGAATCGGAAACAACTTCGGCTCGCGACCATCTACTTGGATGACGAGAGGTAAAACGTCAAAATGCGTCCGTTCCCCTCTCCAACCTAACTGTTCACACGCTTTCGTAAACGAGATGGATGATGAGTCTCCAATGACTCCATACTCTGTTTCATAACCGGCATAACGAATTAACTGATGATTCCAAATGCGAACACGTTCAGGACGAAAAATAGTAATAGTCGGACGAATTTTCCCCTCGTTTGTCGCGAAAGCAATGTGATGGAATAGACGCTCCGCAATATCTTCTTCTCTCTCTATCGCACGTGCATCAAACACATGAAGCGTTTGCCAAAATAAACGTCCGATACAACGATTGCTGTTTCGCCATGCCATGCGCGCCCCATGTTCAAGCTCTTCATACGTATGTTCATACGTTCCCGTTTGTTCAATTTCTCGCTTCACTTGTTGTAACCGCTCATATATTTCATCATCGTTTTTTCCTAACTCTGTATAGCATAAAGTGATAAATTGTTTTGCCTCTTTCCATAATGCTGTCAACGTCAGTCCCCCCACCATCTTGTCTTTTTATACAATACACCATCTAGCAACAAAATCACAACAAAGAGCATATTCCACCCTTTGAACCAATTGTGTATAATAAAATACAGGAAACAGTCTTTATCCGCATCACCACACATCCTAAACACCTCTTCCTAGCACCGTACATGCCTGTCACCTGTTTCCCTTTCTACACTTCTAAACGAAAGGAGGTTCCCTCATGGAGCATACGTTGCGACAAATTTTGGACAAGCTTGACAAAATGGAAGCTAACATGACAACGAAGCAGGAACTTGAAGAAATCAAAGCCAACATGGCGACGAAGCAAGAGCTTGCAGAAATCAAAGCAGAACTTGAGAAAGTCAAAGCTAACATGATAACAAAACAAGAACTTCAAGAAGTCAAAGCTAACATGGCAACAAAACAAGAACTTCAAGAAGTCAAAGCTAACATGGCAACAAAACAAGAACTTCAAGAAGTCAAAGCTAACATGGCGACGAAGCAAGACTTCACGCTTGTCCAACAAGCCGTGCTTGAAACAAATGAAATCGTCAAAAAACTAGAAACGAAAATTGACAGCCATGAAAAACTTTTAACTCTTCTTTCGCATCGCTCACTCGAGCATGAAGCAGCTATTTCTAGCATTCGTTTCATTTTAACAAAATAAACGAGGGAACTCCCCTCGTTTACTCAATATGACTTAATACATATTCGTCTCCTTTTCGAACGATGACGACATAAAATACATTTATTTGTTCGTTTGTTCGGGCATTCATCACAGTCACTTTCACTTTAACTTCCTCTTTTTTACTTGCTTCATTCGGTTCCCAATAAATGATCGATGGCTCAACATTAGTTCGTTCTCCATTTAAAAATAAAACTTTTGGTCCTTCATATCCTTCGATGCCTTCGATCTGTCCGCTATCAGGTGACATTGATTCAGCGATCATTTGTTCATCAGAAGATACGGGTTGCTCCGCTTCATAAATCGTGAACGCATCATCAGCCATTTTATCCGTAAATAACTTTCCTTCACTTGCTTCCATTGAAAAATTCACCTGTTCTTTCCCTTCGTACATCGGATATATATGCAACCCTTGGCGGTTCGTTCTCGTTAAAACAAGTCCGTTATGACTACTATAAACAGAAAAGTGGCAATCTTTTTCACATGCTATTTTCACATCTTTCATTTCGCTCGTCTCAATCGGTTTTGCTTCCATATACGTTTGAAAGTTCATCAGCTTTTGATCGACAACATCAAATTCAATATAACCGATGAAGTGAGCTGTATCCGCATAATACGTACGCACGGTGCGATATTTTCCATTTGCTAACGGTTCATTTAACAATGAAAAATCAATAACATCCTTCACCGTTTGTCCTTTTTCAACTAATGCTAAAACTTCAATGACTGCAATATCATTCGTTAACGTTGTCGGCAACCATGTCTGTTTTTTGTCATCGTATCGCTCAATTGTATATGCATACCCGAACGAAATGACACCATCGCTTTTATTCGTCACAGAGAACTGGAGCTTTTGTTTGTTTGAATCATATGTGACATCATGAATAGTTACATACGAATCATTAACTTCCGTTTTCATCATATCTTCCCCTTGCCCATGTTCCATCATCATTTCCGCTTCTTCTGTCGTTTTTTCTTTAGCAGGTTTTGTCGGATACAAGCTAACAGCCAATAATACACTCGCAGCAACTAAAGTCACATAAGCTGGTCGAAGCGACTTTCGCTTCTGTTGTTTTTCTCTTTCTTCAATTCGTTCAATGACTTTATTTTTCAATTCTTCCGTCACGACAATGTGTTCCATCTCTTTTTTATATCGCTCACGCAAAATCATACTCCCCTTTCAGTTTGTTTTTTAACATTTCCCTCGCACGTGCTAACAGCGAACGAACCGTACTTTCCCGCTTTTTCAACAACTCGGCAATTTCCTTCGTCTGATACCCTTCATAGTAAAATAAATGGACGACTTCTCGATATTTTGTCGGAAGCGATGTGACTGCTGACATGACTTCGAAGTAATCGTTGGCATCAACATCAGAAGAATGCAACCATTCTTCATATGCATCGACCTTTCGATACGCAAACCATTTTAATTTGTTTTTACATACATTTGCAGTAACGCGAATAAGCCACGCCTTCATATGCTCTTCACTTTGTATCCGATCCATATGCTCATATAGCTTAATAAACACATCTTGAAAGACATCTTCTGCATCGTGTTCATTTCTCATGTACGTATACGCGAGGCGTAACACCATATTCCCATATTCATCCATAGCACGCTGGATTTGTTCTTTTGTGCACAAAGAAACGACCTCCTTTCACTTCATATACAACTGAACAAATAAAAATGTTGCAGCCAATCGAAACTTTTTATCTTTTAAGTATACAAAAAGACAGCGAGTGATGCGGTCGCTGTCTTTAAACTAAAACAATGCAAAATATCTCTTAACCCTAAACTAAAGTGGCAACTGAACAATAAATTCCGTCCCTTGTCCTAATTGGCTGCGGACAGAAATTTTTCCTTGGTGCATCTTTACAATTTTGTCTGCAATAGCTAGCCCTAGCCCACTGCCGCCAACGGCACGGTTACGCGATTTATCCGCTTTATAAAAGCGTTCAAAAATACGTGGCTGATCTTCCTCGGCAATGCCTGATCCATTGTCTGAAACGGTAACAATGGCGTTGTTGGCTTGTTGCTGAAGCTGAACCGTAATCGTTCCACCGTTTGGCGTAAACTTTATCGCATTATGAAGTAAGTTCAACCACACTTGGCTCAGCAAATCTTCATCTGCAGTAATAACTACTTTCTCAAGCGTTACACACATCTCTATTTCTTTTTCGATCCACTGCGGCTCACAATGGAGAATGAGCGATTGTAATTGTGTGTCTAGGCGATAGGAGATCGGTTGGAATGGGTATCGCTCGGAGTCTAACATCGCCAAGCGCAACAAATTATCGCTCAACTTTGACAGACGGATGCACTCCGTTTCAATAATGTCGAGATAATGCATTCGCTGTTCGTAAGGCAAATTTTCGTTTTTTAACGCCCGAGCAAACCCACGAATCGAAGTAAGCGGCGAACCAATTTCGTGCGAAACATTTGAGATAAATTCTTGCCGCATTTCTTCCATCGCCCGCAAATTCGCTGCCATATCGTTAAGTCCTTCGACTAGTTCTGTAAATGGGTGATTCCGTTCGCCCCAGTCCGCACGGATGTTTACGTGAAAATCTCCTTTCGCGATTCGATTGATCGCATCCATCAAGTGTTTCCAAAACACGCGTTCCCGCTTTCTTATGAAAGGTCCGACGATGCTCATACTAATGCCAAATAAAAAAAAGCCCGAGACAGATGTGATGATTTGCCGAACTAACGGCTGCGGCTGCCAGGCAAATCGGGCATACATCGCTTCTGTAATAAAGTAGGCGGCAGTCCAAAAGAGACTAATCATCGCCATCACCGCAATGACTGTCAACGCCGACTTAAGCACAAACGAAAGCCGCTTCATTTGCATACCTCCAACCGATAGCCGAGCCCGCGAATCGTCCGAATGATAAACACATGACAATCGGCAAACCGCTCGCGCAACCGCTTAATGTGCACATCGACCGTTCGTTCGTCCCCTTCGTAATCATAGCCCCAAATTTGTTCAATGAGTTCATCACGAGTAAACGTTTTTCCAGGATAGCTAGCTAGCGTAAAAAGTAGCTCAAATTCTTTAGGTGGCAAAGCAATCTCTTCGCCTCCTAATCGGCATTCGTACGTCTGGCGATTCAACAATAAATCCCCAATTTGTACTGTTTGCGACGCAGCGATTCGGTATCGTTTGAGCAGCGCTTTGACTCTGGCAACAAGCTCAAGCGGATCAAACGGTTTGACAAGATAATCATCTGCCCCTAGCTCAAATCCTTTTACTTTTTGCGCCGTTTCCCCTTTAGCCGTCAACATTAAAATTGGCACATCGTCATATTGGCGAAGTTCACGGCATAGTTCCCATCCGTCCATTTCGGGCATCATAATGTCCAATACGACTAAGTCAACTTTGGCCTCTTCCAGCACCACTAATGCTTCTTTGCCAGTCGTTGCTTCGTGTATCTCAAACCCTTCAAGGCTTAAAAAATGCCCGACAAGCTCGCGAATATGTGCGTCATCATCGACAATTAACACTTGTGGCATTCTTATCCCCTTTCTTTTCCAAATATATCTTCATTGTAGCGCATTTTGTCATCTATCGCATTCGAATCTTGTATCGAAAAATATCGTGCACCGTTTCGGGCACGGGCACGATATTTATGCTCGGCTCATATAGACGCGTACCGTAATAGGTGCAAAGATGGCGACAATGACTGCAGCTCCAAGAAGCGAAATTGCAAAGTCCGAACCAATCGTTCCGTGATTCGTCAACTCGCGAACGGCTGTAATCATATGTGAAATCGGGTTAATGTTCGCAAACCATTGTAGCCAATCGGGCATCGTCTTTACCGGCACGAACGCATTCGAAAGAAACATGAGCGGAAACAACGCTAGCATAGAAATTCCTTGTACGCTCGCCGCGTTGCGCGCGGTGACGCCAAAAAAAGCGAAAATCCAGCTAACAGCCCATGCGCATCCGATGGCAAAAACAGCAGCGAACGCAACGCTCGTAACTCCTCCTTCTGGGCGATAACCAATGAGAAACCCCATCGCAAAAGTGAGCACGGTAGCGATCGTGTAGCGAACCGTATCAGCTAATAAAGCTCCTGCCAACGGTGCAATGCGAGCAATTGGCAAAGACTTAAATCGATCGAAAACGCCTTTGTCCATATCATCGCGAAGTTGGACACCGGAGGCGACAGAAGCCCCAATTAACGTCTGCACAAGGATGCCTGGGATAATCATTGGCAAGTAGTTATGCACATTTCCAGCGATCGCTCCGCCAAAAATGTACGTAAACATTAACGTGAAAATGATTGGTTGGAACGTAACGTCAAATAATTGCTCTGGCGTACGCCGCACCTTTAATAAACTTCGATACGCCATTGTGAATGTTTGTTGTACCGTTTGCCGAAAACTTGTATAGTTTTTTAATTCGCGGTTCACCGTATGATTCATGCGCTTTCCTCTCCTTTTACTCCGTGGCCTGTAATCGCTAAAAAAACTTCGTCTAACGTCGGTTTTTGTACGCTTAATTCCGCTAGTTGAATGTTTGCTTCGCGAAGGGCAATCAGTAAATCGGTCACTCGGTCAGCATCCGCCATCGGTGCCGTAATTTTTCCTGTATCCGCTGAGACATTGGCACGGGCGTTTAGCACACGTTCTACTGTTTGACGTGCCATTTCTACATGTTGTGGATTGTCAATTTTTAATTGCAGCGATGAATTGCCAATCGACGTCTTTAGTTCATCTGCTGTTCCTTCTGCCACGACACGACCACGATCGATCACAGCGATACGATCGGCGAGTTCATCTGCTTCTTGTAAATATTGGGTCGTCAATAATACGGTTGAACCCATGTTGACTAATCGGCGAATCGTTTCCCACATTTGATTGCGTGTGCGAGGGTCCAATCCTGTCGTCGGCTCATCAAGGAAAATGAGCGGCGGCTGAGCAATTAAGCTAGCAGCAAGATCAAGCCGGCGCCGCATGCCTCCGGAGAAGTGCTTAAGCGGACGTTTCGCTGCTTCCACCAGTCCGAATTCTTCTAACAATTCCGTTGCCTTACGTTTTGCCTCTGTACGGCTCAGCCCGAGCAAGCGGGAAAAAATGATTAAGTTTTCCAGCGCCGTAAGCGATTCATCGACCGAGGCGTATTGTCCAGTGACCCCAATCAATTGCCGGACGATTTGCGGCTCTTTTACTACGTCATAGCCAAAAATGCGCGCTGAACCGCCATCTGGGCGCAACAACGTTGCAAGCATCTTAACCGTCGTCGTTTTCCCCGCCCCGTTTGGTCCGAGCACACCGTAAATCGTACCCGCCCGAACCCGTAAATCAACGCCATCCACTGCACGATTGTGACCAAATATTTTCACAAGTCCATTCGCCTCAATCGCCCAATCACTATTGAATCTCTGCATCATTCTTTCCTCCTTATCGCTTCGTACATGGCAATCGTAACACGCTTTTATGAACGGAATATGAACAACCAAAAAACCTGCCAAAAGCAGCAGGTTTGAAAAATTCCTATTTATAAAGATACACATATAGCCCAATGCCTTCTTTTCTTATGTCATAGTTTTTAAACGGTGTTTCTTTAATAAATGTTTCAAATTCTTCTTTTGTATAAGCCCCTTGCTTTAAAAAGGTCTTAAACGAAAATTTTACGAAATACTTGTCAAATCCTTTCATTTTGCTTACTTCATGCTCAATCTCTTCATCTGTCGCCTCACGGTTCATGTCTATAATAAGCGCTGTTCCTTCTTTTTTCAGTACTCGATGCATCTCACATAACGCTTTTACAGGCTCTTTAAAGTTTTTAAATGCCGCCGTACAAACAACAAAATCGAAACGATTGTCCTCAAAAGACAAGTGAGCTGCATTTCCTTCTATAAAATTCACTGAAACATTTGCTTCTTTAGCGTTTTGTGTTGCGATTTCAACAAAGTCTGGACTGATATCAATAGCTGTCACATGAAATCCTCTTTTGGCAAGTTCAATGGACAAATAGCCTGGGCCAGGGGCAACTTCTAATATATGAGCACCTTTCATCACATGTGAAGCCACTTCATTCGCATATCCTTTCATTTCAGTAAGTCTGCTTTTTCGCGAGTTGCGATCATACCATTTTGCCGCTAAACCATAAATGCCGAGATCTTTGTTTTTTCTAATGTTTCTCATCATCCTACATCTTCTCCCCTTGCACTATTTCTTTCGCTTCAACACAATTACCGCATGGCTCAACAGTCCCATCCCTACTCCGATCAAAACACCGACAACTGCACCGATGAGCGTACGAATCCATCCGTCAGATAAAAACATCTCCCAACCACCGCTGCCGATAAAGCCAATAAGCGCGCCAATGGAAAGCCCTAAAAAAACAAACGCTCCGTAAAACAACCCAATGGCTTCGTAATCAGCAGGGTCAAAGTTGTTATAGTACGCGAAAATCCGCTCCTGCAAATCGGCTGATTTTGTCGTTTCGCTCCGAAACTTTAATTCTTCTTTCGCCCGTTCAAATGCTTCTTGTTCCGACAACCCTTGTTCCATCAAATCTTTCATATAGTCGCTCATGTAAAGAATCATGTCATTTTGTGCTTCCATCGCTGTTTCCGAGCGACTTTTAAATTTAGCGAGCTTCGCCATCACTTTGCTTTTCGTTTCTCCTGTTTTCCGGCGAAGCTTTTCCATATACGTCATCTCCGCTTCTTCTAAATAATAGGGTGCTTGCTCTTTCGCAAATTGTTTTATTTTTTCTTTCATCTCGTGACTAAACATTTTTCTCTCCTCCATTCGTTCGTAACAGATGAATGCGCTCGCTTAGAAAATCCCATTTTGCCCAAAAAGCCGCTAGTTCTTCAAACCCTCGTTCGTTTAACGTATAAAATTTTCTTGGCGGCCCCATGTCTGACGGTTTTTTCGTAATGTGGACGAGCTTGTTTTTTTCCAACCGTAACAACAACGCATAGACTGTCGCCTCCGCAATCCCCTGGAAACCTAAAGCGTGCAGCTTTTTCGTAATCTCATAGCCGTATATTTCGCCGCGGCTTATAATCTCAAGTACGATGCCCTCCAAAATCCCTTTCAACATTTCGCTTAGATTATCCAAAAAAACACCTCCTATGTACTCAACAACGTTGGTAATCAATATTATTGAGTACTACTATATAGTAACATAGAGTAGTTAGATAAACAACAGAAAAAAGTAACAATTTACAAATCTCATCTCAGCCCATTGAAAAATAATAAAAACAGTCCGAAACAAATGGACTGCTTTTTACTTTATACGCTTTAATTTATTTTCCTCAATAACATACTGTCGCATGTCTATCACCGCTCCATCTTCTTTCATCTTTCGCAAAGTGACGACATCTCCCCCGTCGTTTGTTTTACTTTGAGATGTTTCGTACACGTAGCGGATCCCTTGTTCGATTACTTCACGCGTTCCGAGCCAATCCGGACACTCGTTCAAAAATGGATCGCTACTAAGCATACGAAGAAAATGATTCATCGCTTGTACAGAGATGTTGAGTGGCTGTTTTTCCACATAAGATATGCTCACTTTTGCATGCCGACCAATCTTTTTTAAATACTCCTGCGCCTGTCTTTCTTGTTGCTTAGCAAGTTCATCATAATATTTATCTGCATATAACACCTTTGAGTGATATGTTTTCGGAAACATTTTCTTAATTGACTTCACATACGCTTCTCCATCGAGCGGCTCTTCGTATGCGACAAGTTTATACTGCCCATGCTCATCAATGGAAAATGTCATTACAGTCGGAATCGCTCCACTACCTGATACGATTGTAAATATACCATCTTGAAATTCAAATACCCCTATACTTGCGATCGTATATGCTTTCACTTTATTTCCTTGTTGTTCTGTCTCAAGAATGATGTGTCCTTCCGTGATGTATTCTCCCTTTCCATACGTTTTCCCATGTTCTTTAATCGCTTCGCTTACCGCTGTTTCAACATTTGTTGCATCTCTTCGTTCATACGAACTGGAACCACTTTCATCAAGAATAGGGCTAGTATCCTTTGCTTTAAAATCGTTCTCGCCATAAAAAAACATCCCTATGATCATGATCGCGATAAGTGAACTAAAAATTACAACTTTTCTCATCCCTTCGCCTCCTTCATCGTACGAACAAACTGTTACAAACTATACTCGATACGTCGTTTCGTCGCCTTTATTAACCCACCGACATATAAAAAAACTGGAAAACCGATCAAAGTACATAAAGATAATAAGCTAAAAATAAGGAGATGATTTTCATAACCAAAGTATTCAAGCATCAGTCCCCCAATCCATGGACCGACGGCGTTTCCTATAGCCGTAAAACCGATAGAACCAAAATATAATCCTTTCATCTGTTGAGGTGCAATTTGGTCAATAAATATGTCGACCATTGAAAACATCATCACTTCTCCTACTGTTAAAATAAACATAGAAAGAAATAACATCGGCACGGCAGTAAATAAACCAAATCCGAAAAGTCCGAATGACACCGCAACAATGCCAAACATAATTGACGTAAGCGGAGAATATCGCTTGCCAATTCGCGAAACAGGATACTGTACAACGAGCACCGTGATTGCGTTAAATACAATTAAATAAGAAAAAAGTTGTACACCATCTTTATATTGCGACAAATATTGCGGAATAGTTGAATTGAATTGCGAATACCCTGTGACACCGAGAATCATTCCGATGACAGCGAATAAAAAAACGCGATCTTTGCCTAATACACCGACAGCACGACGAAGCGTTACATGTTCAGATATATCGCCATGCGTTTGTTCAATGGTATATTTTGAAAACATCACGACGAGTAAAATGAAATAAAGAAAATAAACAAAAGAAGTAATAAAAAATGCCGTCGTCGATGACGAAGCACCAATCTTCAAGCCGACTAATGGACCAATCGCCGCCCCTACATTAATTGCCGCATATCGCAAGTTAAACACAAGCAATTTATTTTCTTGTTTTGTCACCTGCGACAACAACGCTCGCGACGAAGGTTCAAAAAACGAACGGCATAATCCGTTTAACGCATTTAATAAAAAAAACGTCCAAACGCTCTCCGCTGTCGCAAAACCAATAAACACGAACGTCCACATCAAAAGCGAAATCTTCATCACTTTTTCTTGCCCGTATCGATCGGAAAAATATCCGCCGAAAAACCCACCAAATAACCCTACAATCGAACTGATCCCAATAATCGCCCCTGCCAACGAAGCGCTAACTCCTTTTACGCTCGTTAAATAAATAGCTAAAAACGGAATGGTCATAAACATCGCCATTCTCGCAAACAATGTCCCAATAATGATCGTCGCGCTGACAGGATGTAGTTTTTTTATATGATCCATGAATTCCCCTTCTATCCTTTTGAATGAACTTTATTTAAAATTATATTATACTTTAGAATAAATTAACAATATTTTGATAAAATAACTATTCACCCACCTTATCAAGCAAGCTGAATAGTAATCTTTCTGTTACATTTCCATAAAAACAAAAGGACTATCCAACAAAAATTGATAGCCCTTTTCATACAAAAATCATCCAAATTCCGACTTTATTTCTCATGATGAACGATTATTTTTTCAGTGGAACGAGTTTATTTTGAGTGTACACAACTAAGCTCTAATTTCGCTACACATTCGACATGCATCGTATGTGGGAACATGTCGACAGGTTGGACTTCCATTGTTTTGTAGCCACCGTCTTCTAACATACGCAAGTCACGGGCGAGGGTCGCTGGGTTGCATGAGACGTATACGACGCGATTTGGCTTCATCGCGATAATTGTTTGCAATAACGATTCCTCACATCCTTTTCGTGGTGGGTCGACAACGATACAATCTACTTTTACTCCTTGTTCGTACCATTTCGGAATAACGACTTCTGCCTCCCCAACCGCAAATTCTACATTTGTGATGCCGTTTAGTTGAGCGTTTCGTTTAGCGTCGGCAATCGCTTCTGGAACGACTTCAACTCCGTACACTTTTTTCGCTTTTTTCGCTAAAAAGAGGGAAATGGTGCCGATGCCGCAATATGCATCGATGACCGTTTCTTCACCCGTTAAGTTCGCGTATGCAATTGCCTGATCATACAACACTTTCGTTTGTTCAGGGTTTACTTGATAAAACGAACGGGCAGAAATGGCAAAACGAACGTCACCGATATAATCATAAATATATTCAGAACCCCAAAGTACGCGCGTTTCTTCTCCCATAATGACATTTGTTCGCTTCGGATTAATATTTTGTACAATCGATTTCACATTCGGCACACGATCAATAATCGCTTCAATGATTTTCTTTTTATGAGGCAACTCTTCTGTGCGCGTAATAAGCACGACCATCACTTCTTTCGTCGTTGCCCCATAGCGTGCCATAATATGACGAAGAACGCCTTTATGCGTTTGTTCATTATAAGCTGGAATGTTGTATTGCTCGCAAATTTCTTTAACCGTCTGAACGACAATATCGTTCATTTCTTTTTGGATTAAACAGGTGTCCATGTCAATAATGTCATGGCTTCGTTCTTTATAAAAGCCTGCCACAAGACCGCCTTCGCGCTCACCGACCGGCACTTGCGCTTTGTTGCGATATCGCCATGGGTCTTTCATGCCAAGAACAGGATGAACGATCGCATGTTCAATTTTCCCGATGCGAGCAAGCACTTCTTTGACATGTTTATATTTCGCTTTTAGTTGTCCTTCGTAACGAATATGTTGGAGCTGACATCCGCCGCATTGTTTATAAATCGAACAAGGAGCATCGATGCGATCTTCACTTTGTTCATATAGCTCAATTAAACGGCCAAAGCCGTACCCTTTTTTCACTTTGACAACTTTCACTTTCGCTTTTTCCCCCGGTAAACCGTTCGGAACGAAAATTGGAAAGCCGTCAATTTTTGCTACTCCTGCACCATCGTGCGTTAAATCTTCAAAGATGACATCGTAATATTCATTTTTTGCTACTGGTGCTTCCATGCTTCTTTCCCCTTCCGCAAAATTGCTGTCAAGATTGTAGCATAGTCGAATAAAAAAGAACAGGTTTATTCCCCTGTTCCCATTTGTTCAGCTTTTTCTTTCGGAACAAATACGTTCATATGACGATACAAGTTGACAAATTCCCCAGGAAGCATTCCGCCATACTCGCCGTCTAAATTGAGCTGCATGTTTTCTTCCGTATACACTTTTACACGGTTTGCTTTCGTATAAATGATGTGTGGATCGTGAATATGTTCACCCCGTAGTGCGAGCGTGGCAATTTTAATAAATTCTGCTAAGTTCGTTTCTTTTAAAATAATTAAATCGAACATGCCATCATTTAACGATGAATTTGGGGCTAATTTTTCAAAGCCACCAACAGAGTTCGTCAGCGAAACGAGAAAAAGCATCACAGCGCCTTCAAACATTTTGCCGTCGTACTCAATTTTTACATGAACAGGATGGAGCGAAGGAAGCATCTCAATTCCTTTCAAATAGTAGGCAAGTTGACCAATCATCGTTTTTAATTTGCTTGGCACTTCGTACGTTAATTCCGTTAAGCGCCCACCACCTGCGATGTTAATAAAATAATGTGTTTTCCCTTCGTTCGTAACTGCGCCAATATCAATCGGCACCGCTTCCCCATTTACGATGACATCACACGCTCCTTCAATCGAGCGTGGTACGCCGATCGCACGCGCAAAATCGTTCGTCGTGCCGACTGGAATAATGCCAAGGTTTGGACGATACGAAGCCTCAGCTAGCCCATTTACTACTTCGTTAATCGTTCCATCTCCACCTGCAGCAATGACGAGATCAAATTCGCGTTCTACCGCTTTTCTTGCTGCCTCTGTCGCATCCCCTGCCCCTGTCGTCGCATGACACGACGTTTCATATCCTGCTTGTTCAAGTCGAATCAGTACATCAGGCAAATGTTTTTTAAATATTTCCCTTCCTGACGTCGGATTATAAATAATACGTGCTCGTTTCATCCCCATCATCCTATTTATTTTATTTTTCCACTATTTAACATCATACCAAATTTTCATGACCGTTGCAACGAACGAACAAAAGAAAGCCGACCCAAATGAGCCAGCTTACACGAACATTTCATACCAAATTTTTATCACAGTCGCTACAATTAATACAAGCAAAATGTATTCCAGCACTTTTGTGTTCATTTTTTGGCTCCATTTTGCCCCAATCGGCGCCGCTAGTAAACTAGCAATGACCATCACAAGCGATGGAATGAGGAGCATATGCCCCCCCATCACTTTTCCAACCGTCGCCCCGATCGATGAAATGAACGTAATTGCCACCGATGAACCGATCGCAATGCGCGTTGGCACTTTTAAAATGACGAGCATAATCGGTACGATAATAAACGCCCCTGCTGCTCCGACGATACCGGAAGCAATTCCAACAATAAAAGATAACATAACCGCATGCAATCGGTCAAATGCAAGTTGCTCTACCGCCACATGTTCTCTTTCCTTTGGCTTTGGAAAAAACATTAATAAGGCTGCAATTGAAGCTAAAATGGCATACACAACATTAATTGTCTCATCGGCTAAAAACTTTGAACCGTATCCACCAATGAAACTGCCAATCACAATGGCTGTCCCCATGTAGCCAACGAGCCGCCCTGACACATATCCACCTTTTTTAAACACGACAAGAGCGGCAAGTGTCGAGAAAAATACTTGCACCGCACTAATGGCGGACACTTCTTGCGCGGTAAAAGCAGTCAAGCCAAGGAGAGGGGGAATGTATAAAAGCATGGGATATTTAATGACTGAGCCACCGATGCCGACCATACCCGATAAAATCGAGCCGATGGCACCAATAAAGAAAAGAACAAGCAAATGGAAAAATGTATATTCCATATAAAACTCTCCCTTTACACTAAATCAGCAATATGATTTTTTAAAGCATATTGAATGAGTTCATGTTTTTCTTTAATGCCAAGTTTTTGCATAATGTTCGTTTTATGATTTTCGACCGTTTTCGGACTAATTTTTAACTTGTTTGCGATTTGGTTGTTCGTATATCCTAAAAACGTTAACCGAACAATTTCACGTTCGCGATTAGTAAGTGGTGACTTCGGCTCTTTTTCCGCAAACATTTTTTCAAGCCGTTCCTCAGGAATATGGGTACGATAAAATCGCTTGCCGTAATATACTGTTTGCAATGCTTCGTGCAAATCATTTGTTTGGCTGTTTTTTAACAAGTAACCGTGAATGTTATATTGAATCGCTTTTTGCACATATATTTCTTCATCATGCATCGTTAAAACAATAATTTTCACATCTTCTAATTCATCCATAATCGTTTTGGCGGTTGTAAATCCGTCAAGCCCTGTCGGCATCGAAAGGTCGAGCAAAATGACATCTGGACGATGTTTTAATGCCAGTGTAATGGCATCGCAACCGTTACTTGCCTCCCCGACGACTTCCACATCCGAAAATCCTTCAAGAAGGAGGCGAATACCTTTTCGAATTAAATCATGATCGTCAACGATTAACACTTTCATCCTCTCCGTCCTCCTCTAGCGGCACGCGCACAAAAATCGTTGTCCCTTCCATCGGTGCAGATGTAATAGTCGTTTCTCCCCCGAGATGAAAAACACGTTCTTGAATATGTTTTAAGCCGAGCCCTTCACGCTTTTCTTCAACGCGGAAACCAACACCGTTATCCGCAACAGACAAAAGTAATTCCCGTTCCGTCTGTTCAATCGAAATACGCACTTCTGTTGCCTTTGCATATTTCATCACGTTATGTAGCGCTTCTTGAATGATGCGATACAAGTTAATTTCCATCGTTGGTGACAAACGTGTATATACGTTCGTTTGAAATAAAAATAACGTATTTGGCATTTTCGATTGAAGGGACTGAATAAGCGATTGAATCGTTGGAATAAGCCCGAGCGCATCTAAACTTTTTGGGCGAAGTTGTTGAGCGTATAGTTTTACATCTTCCATGACGCGCCCAAGTTCTTCGCGCACTTCTTTGACGTATGCATGGAGCTTTTCGTCTTGCACACGTTGAATAATATTATCTAACGCGATGGAAATGCTGTAGAGCGACTGTCCGACACCGTCATGCAATTCTTGTGCTAAACGTTTATGTTCTTCTTCTTTTGCTTCGGTTAGTTTTTTCACCATCCACTTTGAACGACGTGCTTCCTCTTCTTTTTTCTTTGCCGTTTGATCGCGCAAAACAAGCAAATAATATTTCGCATCATCTTGTTCTAGAATGAGCGCTGTGCTCATTTCTACATCAATGAACTGTCCGTGATACGTCGGCATTTCCGATAAAAAATACGGTACTTCTTCCGTTGAGATTAAGTAACATCGCTCTTGTCCTTCACGTACATTGCGCTGTTGACAAAACGAGCAATACGGCACTTTCTCACCTAGTTTCCAGCCTGTAAGTCGTTTAGCAGCTGGATTCATTTCTACGATCGTTCGTTCATGATTCATGACAATAATCCCATCTTGAATATATGCAAAAATTTTATCTAAAAATTGCATATTCTCACCTCTCTTCCATTATAGGAGAGGAGAAAGATGAAAAGAAAGGACTGACATCGTCAGCCCTTATGATTGTTTCACAACAGGAAGCTTTTCTCTCGTCCACGCTAAATATCCGCCTTTTAAGTTGAGTACTTGTTTGAATCCTTTTGCTTGCAAAATGCTTGCACCAATGGCTGAGCGCGCACCTGAACGGCATTGAACAATATATGTTTTTCCTTCTGGAATCTCATGTAAACGATCTGCCAGCGTGCCAAGCATAATATGTTGTGCACCTTCAATATACCCTTCGTCCCATTCTGCTTGATTACGTACGTCAATGAGATGGTAGCGATCGTCTTTTATATATTGTTGCAACTGATGTACATCAATTTCTTCGTAGCTTTCAACCTCACCGTTTAATGCAACGGCTGGCTCTACGTAAGCAACGACACGATCCAATCCAATATAAGCAAGCGCTTTGCGAATCGGTTGTACGTCTTCTTTATTTGCGATGATTACGATATCTTGGTCATAGCTGATTAACCAACCTGCCCAATTTGTGAATGATTTGTTAAACGGAATGTTTATTGATCCTACATAATGTTCATTCGCAAATTGTTGAGACGGACGAACATCTAAAATAAATGCTCCGTTTGCTTTATACTCGTCGAGCTGCTCACGCGTTTGCAACGCTGGCACTTCATCTTCATTTACATACGCTGGACCGATCTTGTTCACTTTTTTCATCATCGCAAAATATTTTGGCGGCTCTGGTTGCCCTGTAAGCAATAGTTTCACAAACTCTTCTTCATCTTCAATTTTTAATGCCCAGTTGTTTAACTTTTCATATCCAACTGTTGAAACTGGAACCGCACCAAGCGCTTTGCCGCATGCGCTTCCCGCCCCATGTGCTGGCCATACTTGTAAATAATCTGGGAGCGCTTTAAATTTTTTCAGCGATTGGAACATTTGTCGTGCGCCAACGTCTGCCGTGCCAGCCACTCCTGCTGCCTTTTCAAGTAAGTCTGGGCGACCGATGTCACCAACGAAAACGAAGTCGCCTGTGAAAATACCCATCGGCTCTGTTGAACCGCCACCTTTATCCGTTAAGATAAACGAAATATGTTCTGGCGTATGTCCTGGTGTATGGAGCACTTGAAACTCGACATTTCCAATAGTAAAAATGCTTCCTTCTTTCACAAGTTCGTAATTGACTTCATCCAAATATTGATATTTCCAATTCGCATCTCCTTCATCAGATAAATACAGCTTTGCGCCACAACGTTTTGCTAGTTCTTTTGCACCTGAAACGAAGTCTGCATGAATGTGCGTTTCTGTTGCGGCGACAATTTGCAATCCTTCTTTTTTCGCTGTGTCGATGTACCAGTCGACATTGCGACCTGGATCGATCACGATTGCTTCCCCTGTGCGTTGGCATCCAACTAAATAAGACATGTGCGCTAATTGCTCATCGAAAAATGAACGAAATAACATATACATCCCCTCCAATTTATTTATGTTTGCTTGCTACATCAAGTAGCGTTTCTATATATTTCACCCCATCTTGAATGAGTGGGTGTTTTAACAAACGGTACATACGTAAGAGTGATACGGTAGACGAATCGCGTTCGCGTTGAAAGCGTTCGTTTGTTTCTTTTAAAATTGTTAATCCTTTTTCAATTGGGACGATATCTTTTGCCCCTTGTATCGCATACGCCATCGACTCACGATCATTGATCACGCTTGTCACAAATGAAATGAACTCTTCTGCTTTTTGTAGCCATTGGACAAGCGTTGGCAGCAGCTGAACGAGCGTCGCAAGCGCTTCAAGGTGTTCCGGTGTTAGTCGAAATGGCGCAGCTTTTTCCTCCCATTCCGTAAACATCGCTTCAAGCGATTGTTTATCATTTAGTACATGTTGAACAAATGCAACTTTTTCTTCTAGCGATTCCATTGTTTGTTTTAGTTGTGGGAGTTTTTCAATACAATAACGGAGTGCCTCTTGTTGTTCATCGTTTTCAATTAATTGCAACATGTTCTCCCCCCCTCTACATAAGTCCCTTTAACATTCCGTTCCAGTAGACGATCGGTAGTACGTTTCGTTTCATGACATACATGCTCATTCGTTCTTTTGATTGATCAAATGGGAACGTTTCTTGTGGATTTTTTTCATAATCAAACTCAGCTAAAACGAGCTTATTATAACCAGTTACGAGTGGACATGATGTATAGCCATCGTAACGAGCTTTTAACGGTTTTTCGTTCATAAGTGCGAGTAAATTTTCTGCCACGACTGGTGCTTGTTTTCGAATTGCTGCCCCTGTTTTAGACGTCGGCAAGTTTGTGCAGTCACCTGCACCAAATACGTTTTCATACGTTTTATGTTGCAACGTATACGGATCAACATCGACCCATCCGGCCGCATCCGCTAATGGACTTTTCTTAATAAAAGCTGGCGATCCCATCGGTGGTGTCACGTGAATCATATCGAAACTTAACGTAAAGCGTTCGTTCGTATCGAGATGTTCAAATGTCGCTTTTTTCGCTTTTCCGTCAATTTCCACTAGCTCGACACGATATTTTGTTTCGATGTTTTTTCGTTGAATGACTTGTTCAAGCGTATCGGCATATTTTTTGACAGCGAAAATGTTTGGTAATCCTGAAGCAAAGATGATGTTTGTTTGCTCGCGAACGCCAGATTGACGGAAATAGTCGTCTGCTAAATACATAATTTTTTGTGGTGCACCACCGCATTTGACTTGAGTGCTTGGTTGTGTGAAAATGGCTGTACCGCCGCGGAAGTTGCGAATGTTTTCCCACGTGCTTTGCACGTAGTCGTATGAATAGTTGCTGCAAACACCGTTTTTGCCGATCGTTTCTTTCAACCCTTTAATTTGATCCCAATAAATTTCGACACCTGCCGCTACAACTAAATAGTCGTAACGAACCGTTGAACCTTCTTTCGTTTTTAATGTATTGTTTTCTGGTGAAAACGTATCGACCGCTTCTTTTAGCCATTTCGCTCCATCTGGAATAAGTGTAGCTTGCTCGCGAACGGAGTCTTCTACTTTAGCTGCACCGCCCCCTACGAGCGTCCAAAGCGGTTGATAGTAATGTTTATCTGATGGATCAATCAGCAATACCTGTCCACGCAATTGACGATTTTTTCTTAATAACCGTGCTGCAATCGAAATACCTGCTGAGCCAGCTCCAACAATTGCTACTTTCACATCGTAGACGTTCGCCATCGTTCATCGCTCCTTTTTGTATCCGCTTTCAATTTTGTTTTCTTAACTTAATTACATTGTATATGTTGTTAACTTATATACCCATAGGGGATTTCCCTTATCTTTTGTATATTGTTTTCACCTGTTTTTCATCGGGATTTGGTATGATGAAAGAAAAAAAGGTGAGAAAAATGAAAGTGTTGCTTGCAGAAGATGATGTATATTTAGGTGAACTGATCGTCCATTTGTTGAAGAAAAAAGGTGTTGAACATGTTGATTGGGTACAAGAAGGAGAAGATGCTTACGATTATGCACTCGCTTCGTTTTATGATGTCATTATTTTAGATTGGATGTTACCAAACGGTGATGGCGTTAGCGTATGTCAACGTTTAAGAAAACATGGCTATCACGGAGCCATTTTAATGTTAACAGCGAAAGATGCGGTACAAGACCGCGTCGAAGGGCTAGAAGCCGGCGCAGATGATTACTTAGTGAAGCCGTTTGAAATCGATGAGCTCATGGCACGCCTTAAAGCGTTATCGCGGCGCACATTTGCACCAATTCAAGAAGAAATTGTCTGCTGGGGAGCGTTTGAAGTCAATCGAACAACTCATACATTGACGAAAAATGGAGAACAAATGATATTAACCCCACGTGAATTTCAACTACTCGATTTATTACTGCAAAACAAAGGTCGGGTGTTAACGCGCGACATTATTCTTGATCGTATTTGGGGTTATGACGCAGACGTCTCGATGAAAACGATTGATGCAACCGTCAAGTTGTTGCGTAAAAAAATTGGTGATGAACAACAACAGCTCATTAAAACGGTGCGCGGGGTGGGATATACCATTGAAAAATAACATTCGTTCTTTTTTCAATCATTCCGATATGTTTCGCCGCACACAATGGCGCTTAACTGCCACATACAGCGGGATTCTTATCGCGTTTTTGGCGATTTTCATTGCGGTTGTTTCTTTCCTTATTCATACCGTCATGACAAATGACCAAGAGCGACGCATTCGTATGCTCGCTGAACAAGAAGGACAAACGATTCAAACCTTGCTTACAGAGCAGTCGTTCATCGGTTGGCCAACAGATCAAAATGTCATTTTTTTAAGTGAAGACCAACTGTTTTTTTACGTCGTGGATACGCGCGGACGGTTAATGATGGGGGATGAAGTGAACAAAGGATTGCGACCGCTTCTCCTCTCTACCCTTCAGCCGTGGACGCCAGAAAAAAATGAATTAAGATATGTAGATATTCATATCCCTCACCATCAGCACGAATTGAAACGATTTCGTGCCGATGAATTAAAAATATTAACTGTCGCTCGTCCCTTAATTGTCGATCGACAACTCGTCGGCGTGTTATATGTCGGTATGGATGTGACAAGCATGTTTCGTTTGCTCAAATGGTCAACATTCATTTTGCTCAGCCTCGGCGTGTTATTTATCGCAGTCGCTATTGCTTTTAGTTATTTCATGTCTAAACGTGCGCTCGTTCCAATTCAAGACGCATACAATCGCCAACGTCAATTTGTCGCCGATGCTTCTCATGAACTACGGACACCACTTAGCGTCATTTTTTCTTCTGTAGAAGCATTAAAAATGGATATGTCGTTAACGTCCGATGCATTTAGTCGAAAAACGATTGAACGTCTAGGAGATGAAACAAAACGAATGACTAAACTCATTAACGACCTTCTCACCCTTGCACGAACAGACGACGCAAAGCTCCAGATCGAAAAAAAACCGTTTGATTTGCGGGCATGTGCGCAACATACGCTGCATTCGTTACAAGAGCTTGCAAACAAAAAGAATATTGCACTTCAGTTTCATGCGTCTGAACAAATTGAATTCGTCGGGGATGAAGATAAATGTACCCAGCTGTTATACATTTTGCTTGATAATGCCATCAAGTATACTCCTGAAGGTGGCACAGTTTCCCTTTCTCTCAAACAACATGTGACGAAACAACGAAAAGTTGTAGAAATTTCTGTTTCTGACACAGGGATTGGCATTGCACCTGAACATCTTCCTCATATTTTTGATCGCTTTTACCGTGCAGACAAAGCGCGAACACGGCAAATTGGCGGCCACGGTCTTGGACTTTCCATCGCAAAATGGATTGTTGAAGCACATAACGGACACATTCAAGTTGAAAGCGACGTGGGGAAAGGAACAACATTTACTCTCACTTTTCCGAATGAACGTGCATAAATGTTGCACGTTTTTTTCTTTTTCACCTAATTTTCTCTTTTCGCTTGTACAATTCAAACTGTAAATAACAAAGGAGGTGAGTGATGTGAAAAAACGAACCCTTTTCTTTTTGCTAGGTGGACTAGTTGTCGTCGCCGTATTCGCACACGTCGCTACTTATTTCATTCACATCGGTTGGAGCGGACGAATGCCGGCAGAGCACATGATGGGAATGGGGAAACATCATCGAGCATTTGGCCACCACGGTCCACAAATGATGCGACCACACGGCATGCCAATGTTCGGATGGATTCCTTTCCTTATTCAGTTGGCATTAGTCATCATCGGATGGATCGTGTGGAAAACGACAAAAAGTGGCGGCAAATGGATTGGCGGGGCGCTCATGGTGATCGGGCTCGTTGGTCTTTTACCGAAAGCGTTGCTTGCTGTCCTAGCTATTGTTGCAGCTTACGTGTTGTTTAGAAGCAAAACGAAACGAGCGCCTGCATTTGAACCGTTCGTTTCACCTATTCAAAACCATAGCTTTTTAGATGAATGGGAAAAAACAATAAACAAGGAGGAAAAATAAGATGGGCATTTTTAAACGCGTCAAACATGTCGTCCTTGCCGACTTACATGACATCATTGACAAATGCGAAGATCCAATTCGCATGACGAAACAATACATTCGTGAACTAGAAGAACAGCTAGAAAAAGCACAACAAGCATTGGCACAGCAATTCGTGTTCGAACAAAAATATGAACGTTTGATCGCAGATGCGAAAGAAATGATTGAAAAACGTGCTCGTCAAGCAAAATTAGCTGTTGAAAAAAATGAAGAGCCGATCGCAAAAATGGCTCTTCAAGAAAAAATCGCTTATGAAAAAAAATTAGAGCTATATACGCAACAATACAATACATTAAAAGAAAAAACAACTGTTTTAACAGAAAAAGTGAAGCAACTGTACGAAACATATGAGCAATTAAAGCTAAAACAAATGCAGTTAATGACGCGCTTTTATGTTGCCGAGACGATGAAACAAATGGACGAAGCGATGACGTCTTTTCATTACGATCATGTCATAAAAGGTTTTGCGCGTATGGAAGAAAAAGTAATGTTACTTGAAGCAGAAGCAAAAGCTCGCTCTGTCATTCAAACGATGCCCCCTCAATCATTTGATATAGAAGTCGTGCAACAACTCAAGCAATTAAAAGGCGAGTAATACAAAAGGTGTCCCTATCCGGGCACCTTTTGTATATGTTATGTCGTCCATTCATCATGAATAATTCCAACAAGTTTCCACTGACCGTTTTCTTGTTCAAAAACAAGGCGCAAACTTCGCCAGTCCATCCCACTATATTGAGGGTCAAACCCTGTAAAATGAAATTCAATAAATGAGCCGTTCGGATACGCTTGTTGAATGTTGTTGATCATATTTCCTGTCCCAACAACAACATTATTTCCGATCATATGTGGATTCGCAAAATCTACATCATAGACGAAACGATCAAAATAGTCTTGAAACGTGAATTGAATAGGATCGCCTGAACCGTCATATACTCCCCATTGATATACTTGCGTCGAAGCCCAAAGGGAAGGAAGCTGAGAAGCAGAAAACTGCAAATCATTTTGGACATCGACATGTCCATATGGACTAAACCGCAACCCAGCTGTCGAATGGACATAAGAGGCGAGTGCATTCATATCTTTATTTTTTAACGCCGTCACAACGTCTAACGCAACAGATAAAAGAGAAGAAGAAATTTGCTTTTCCTCGGTTTTTAATTGCTCGTTTTCTTTTTGAAGCTGTTTATTTTTTTCTTGCAGTTGTTCAATGGCCGATTGTTGTTTTTCAATCGTTTGTTCTAACTGTTTCACGTTCGATGGATTTTGCTCATTCGCGCATCCTGCAAGCAAAATAATAAAGCTAATAATGAGCCGTTTCACGATCTCACATCCTTTTTCCTTTAGTATATCACTTACTTAGAAAAATAGATGCCGTCGTTGGCATCTAACTCACTTTTTCTTGTTCTCTCTCCTTTAAAAAAGAAATAAAACAATCGACCATTTGGGCATCCCATTGTGTCCCACGACCTTCTAGCAAAATCGAAACGGCTTTTTCTATATGCATTCCTTTTCGATATGGACGATCAGACGTCATCGCATCAAACGCATCAGCAACCGCAATGATGCGACCAAATAGCGGAATGTCTTCCCCCTCTAAGCCATCAGGATATCCTTTCCCATCGATCCGTTCATGATGTGATCGAATGCCTGGAAGCAAATCTTTTACTTCCTCAATTGGCTGCACTTGGCGAATAATGTTTTCACCGAGCACTGGGTGTTTTTTAATCCATGCAAATTCCTCATCTGTTAATTTTCCGTCTTTTAATAAAATGTGATCAGGGATACCGATTTTTCCGATATCATGCAAAATAGCAGAACGATATAAACGCGCAAGTTGTTCATTTGTCATTCCTAGACGCTTACCAATTTCCACAGCATATACTGCAACACGCTGCGAGTGACCAGCTGTATATTCATCGCGCGCATCGAGCGCTGTCGTCATGACCGAAATAAAGCTATTTAATAATTGTTTATTTTTTCCATCTCGTTCAACAATCGCATCGACCATATGGTTAAAGCCGTTTGTAAGCTCGGAAAATTCATCAATATATACGTTGTCGCACATCAGTTCATACTCTTTTCTTTGCACGCGGTTCATATATTGGAGCAAATCTTCAATGCTTCGTTCCACATCTTCCGACAACACACGAGCCGCAAATAAAGAAAACAAAACAGAAATGATTAAAACAACAATCGTCCACGTCCAGTAGCCTGAAAACGTATTTTCCCCTTCAGCAAACAATTTGACTTCCGTTGCTAACACAAATAATAAAACTGGGAAAATACCAATGAATAACACACTTAACCCTATTTTTATTTTCATCGGTACATATACGACATTCGTTGCTCGGATCGTTTCATGAAACCCGTGCATTCTCCCGATTTGCATCATCTCGCGAATAAGCGGTCGCATCGTGCGTAGCGTTAAAAAAAACTCAATCATCGCATGAAGCATCGCGATAAGCAACGCGCCAAACAAAGCATAAACAACATACATATATGGAATGCGCAACACATCTATGAAAATAAGCGAAAGTGTCAACGCAATGGCCGGAATAGAAAGCCCTAAAAAGTGTGGAAGCGCAATACGTCTCACTGTAAGAAGCGGAAAGCGCTTCGCCTGAACAAGCGCCCAATAAAACTGTTGTTCCGTTATATTGTTGTCATAAAAAATACGCCGAATCGGATCAATATCTTTTTGAAAGGCGCGATATTCAATAAATAACATGATGCAAAATGAAAAAAATTGAATAAATAACAACATCATTAAATCCACTTGCCGAATATGCAGCGCCATGACCATTAGCGTACTACCGACACCGACAACGGCTAAAATCGAACCAATCGTGTAGTTTATAAACAATTTCTTTAACGTTTCTTCATATACGTGCACACCCTTCCCTCCTCCCTATTCTTTTTTCATTATAACAAGAATGAAAAAAATCCGATACGATCCTTTTCTTTACATATCATTCATAAAAATTCTGAAAAATTAAACATATTTTTTACAAACTATACAAAACTATTAAACTGCATTAATATTCACCTTTTATAATCAACGGTGTTGATATACAAACTTAGGAGGGAAAAGAATGTCCGTTAAGAAAGTGCTTGCACATACGCTGATCGCATCAGCTGTTCTTGCTTCTCCACTCGTTTCAACGACAACATGGAACGTGGAAGCAAAGGCTGTCGAAAAACAAACAATCCAAAAAACGAATTGGAGTGTTAACGGAACGGTTATGCCAATTTCCGCTACGACGATTTCTGGTGGAAATTGGATTATAGCTACTCCAGAGCTCGCTAAATTACTAGGAGCTACGTATTCTTATGACAAGAAGGCAAAAACATACAAACTGGCGAAAAAAGGAGCAGTTGTTCAAGTCAAAGCCAATGACAACGTTGCCGTCATCAATGGGAAAAAAGTAACGATGAACGTCGCACCTAAAATGGTAAACAACACGTTATACGTCCCAGCTGTAGCGATCGTTCAAGCGTTTGGCGGACAGTTGCAAACAGATGCGAGCCCTATTCTTCTTTCCACAAACGGAAAAGTTCAAACAAAAAAAGTGACCCTTTCAGTTGATGGACAAGCAACTCCATTCGACGCGATAGCGATCGGTCAAAAAACACTCTACTCTCTGTCTGATATGGCAAAAGCATTTGGTGTAGCGATGAATGTCGATGGGAAAACAAAAACAATCACTTTAAGTGGAAAAGGAAAAAAAGCTTCTTTCCTTCTTCATCAACAAGGCTCGTCGGTAGTCAAAGTAAACGGTAAGTTTTATGCTGACTTACGCGGTATGGTAACAAAATTAGGCGGTGAAATCGAGCACGGCAATCCATTATTTATCGCCACAAATGGATTTTTAAAAGGAACAAACTTTAACCCGCAATGGCTAAGCAATGAATACGTCATCGTCACAAACGAAAATGATGAGCCTGTATCGAAAATTGTGCACATTCCATCGCGTAAAGTGATCGCAACGCTCGAAAGCGGAGACCTTGCTTTATCTCCGGATAAGAAAAAAGGTGCATATGTAAATGATAATGGTCAATTGTTCATCGTCGACCTAGCAACAAAAAAAGCGATTCCTGTAGGCACGGATGACGATGTAAAAGTGGAACTTACATGGTCACCAGATAGTTCTATCATTTACTTCTTTAAAGGAAATAATAGCGATGTAATTGCTTCCATCAATGTTCAAACAGGTGAAGTGAAAAAAATTGTTGACGACAAAGTAAAATATAAATCCGACCTTCGTCTATCAAATGACGGTACAAAACTAATGTACACAGCCGCAAAAGAAGCAAAGGCAAACTATACAGATGATTCAAAAACAGAAATCGACTCAATTGATACAACTGGTACAGAGCCACAATTGTACGTTGTTGATTTAACGACAGCCGATAAAAAGCCAACAGCAGTAACAACAGATACAAACAATAAAACATTTTCTTTCTTCGCTGGTGATGCGATCGTTTATTTAAGCGCTAATCCAGACGATGAAGACGCGCTTCCTGTATTAAAGGCGATTGTTTCCGGTCAAGAGCAAAACATGGCGACAACTATGAATATCACATATGTCGCAACAAAAGGAAGTATCGTGTTCGTCTTAGTAGAAGAGAAAGATGGATCTTACTCAATCTATCGCGCCACAGCACCACAAGCACAATGGACGCGCATTTTTAACACAAAAACGACGATAACAGCAATTGCTCCTTCTCCATTCGGTAATGAAATTGCTGTAACGATTCCAACAGATGAAGGAGAAAAGATTGCTATCGTCATGAACAATAAATTAATTGATATTACAAAATAAATTTTGTAAGAGGTGAAAAGTGATGAATTTAAAATCATTTATTAAAAAGTTCTCTCTTGTCGCATTGTCTACTAGTTTGTTATTCGGTTCTTCTCTTGCTGTGACAGAAAAAACAGAAGCAGCTCAACAAAAAGGTAAAATCGTTATCGCCGGTTCGTCAGCATTACTCCCGTTAACACAACAAGCAGCGAAAGAATTTAAAAAAGCAAATCCGAAAGTAGCAGTTTCCGTATCTGGGACAGCATCTATCGTCGGACCTCAATCTGTTTCAAAAGGGTCAGCAACGATCGGAGCTTGTGACTGGGATGCAACAAAACCTGTACCTGGGTTTAATGCATTTAAAGGTTTAAACGCGTACCCAATTGCAATCATTCCGTTTGCAACAATCGTCCATAAAGACAATCCTGTCAAAAACTTAACTACAAAACAATTGCAAGACATTTTCGCTGGAAAGATTAAAAACTGGAAAGAAGTCGGCGGAAAAGATGAACCAATTATCGTTATCAACCGCGTGCACGGGTCAGGAACGCGCGTAAACTACCAACTTGGCGCCCTTAAGGGAGCTCCTTTTATGACACAAGGTGAAAATTATAAAGAAGTTCTTTCAAACGGAAATATGATTGAAGCTGTTCGTACAACGCCAAACGCAATTGGTTACACAGACCTTGCATACATTAAAGGCGATATTAAAGCAGTAGCATATAACGGTGTCGAGCCAACAGTACAAAACGTCATTAACGGGAAATATCCTGTTTGGGGTTACGGCTATTTGTTAACAAAAGGTCCTGCAACAGGAGCAAATAAAGCATTCATCGACTTTGTTCAAAGCAAAAAGTTCCAAGAAGGTTCGCTGAAAAAATTAAAGTTTATCCCAATTACAGCAATGAAAAAGAAATAAATGACTTACAGCCTCCTTCATGAGGGGGCTGTCTTTTATATGATAAACGAGGAGGAAACAACATGGCGTTACCTGCCGAACATGTTCGCATCCAACATGAACAAACGAAAACAAAACAATGGCGCACAAAGTATATGAAAAATAACGCCTTTCGTTACGCTTGTTTAGCAAGTGCACTTTCTTTAGGCGTCGCCCTCTTTTCGATCGTCATTTTTATTAGCCAAACAGGGTTTCTCGTGTTTAAAGATGTATCATGGAAAGAATTCTTTTTTTCAGCTACGTGGGAGCCTTTTGAAGAAAAATACGGAGCAGCTGTATTTATTCTCGGCACGTTGTACTTAACTTTTTTAACGTTAATAATATGTACACCTATTGCCCTAGCAATCGCCATTTTCATCGCTGAGATTGCACCAACCTGGTTAAAAAACATCATGCGCCCGATGCTAGACTTACTAGTCGGCATTCCTTCCATTGTGTACGGATTTTTAGGGTTAACGATTTTAATTCCATTCATTCGTGAAACGACAGGCACGCTCGTTGGTGATGGCTTTCTCGCTGCTGCTCTCGTATTAACGATGATGGTTTTACCGACTGTCACTCGCATTAGTGATGATGCCATTTGTGCGGTACCGCAACATTTGCGCGAGGCGGGCTACGCGCTTGGGAGCACGAAGCTTCAAGTCATTACACGCATCGTTCTTCCAGCTGCCCGACCAGGTATTTTAACAGCTATTATTTTAGGCATGACACGTGCAATCGGTGAAACGATGGCTGTTGTTATGGTTATCGGGAATACTGCACAGTTCGGTTGGGACTTGCTTACACCAACATCGGTGTTAACGAGCAACATTGTTATGCAAATTACAAACGTTCAATTTGACTCGACATGGAACTATGCACTATACATGATGGCATTTTTACTTTTATTCATTTCTCTCGTACTAATTATTATTATTCGCCAACTTCGTCCAAAGGGAGAGTAATCCATGAAAGATTCGTTGTTTCATAATCATCGGAAAACAATCGCCAGTGCGATTTATACAAACCGTCTGTTTCATATTTTTGTTACTATTATTACAGTCACGACATTTCTACTCATCATCGGATTATTGTATAACATTTTAGGAAAAGGTTTGCCGAAACTATCGCTCGATTTTCTCGTAAAATTACCTGATGAATTAGAAGCTGGCGGTGGGATCGGACCATTTTTATTCAACTCCTTTTACGTTCTCATTTTATCTCTCATTTTGTCGTTGCCAATTGGCATTGGAGCTGGCATTTTTCTTGCAGAATACGCACCGAACAACCGATTTACGGAGTTTGTGCGCACATCTGTCGAAAGCTTAGCATCCGTTCCTTCTATCGTTTTCGGTTTGTTTGGTTACGTATTGTTTGTTGAATATGTCGGCATCGGCTTAACGATCATTGGAGCTGCCATTACACTCGCGTTGCTAAACTTACCTGTGCTAGCTCGCGTCACAGAAGAAGCGATTCAAGCAGTGCCACAAGACATTCGTGAAGCATCTCTCGCGCTGGGAGCGACAAAATCACAGACGATATTAAAAGTTGTACTCCCGGCTGCATTAAATGGTATTTTAACTGGAATTAGCCTCGTTGCGTGTCGCGCCTTCGGTGAATCAGCCATCATTATTTTGGCAGGCGGAACATCGACATCAGGATTTATGTGGGATTTCAACTTGTTATCACAAGGCGGTACACTTCCTGTCCACTTATGGTATGTTCAATCAGAAGCGCTCGTACCAGATGCAAAAGAAATTGCTGAAAAGTCTGCGGCCATTCTTGTTCTTATCGTTTTAATGATCAGCTTTACTGTTCGTTTCCCACTTTGGATTCAAACGCTAATTACAAAAATAAAAGCAACCCCTCGCAAAAGCTAAGCGAGGGGGTTTGTTTTAATGCGCCGCATGTCCAGATGTTAACACCCAAATCGATCCTGCGACAATGACGATCGCAACGAACACCGCATATGCCATATTAATAACGTTCGTTTTTCCGTCTTCTCCTTCTGTGACGTGCATAAACATAAATAGTTGAAGTCCCGCTTGAATGACCGCGAGTGAACCGATGATCCACATGACGATCGTATATGATACGTTCATTTTCAATGCGACGAACACCGCGACAAACGTTAAAATAAGCGAAAAGAAAAACCCAACAACGTGGCTAACGGGATATTTGCTTTTATGTTCCATTTACCCCACCATCCCTTTTAAATAAACGAACGTAAAGATGAAAATCCAAACGACATCAAGGAAATGCCAATATAAACTAATGATAAACATTTTTCTTGCAGTCATTGGCGTCAACCCGCGTTGAAGGAGTTGTATAATGAGCATAATCGCCCAAATGATTCCGAACGTCACGTGGGCTCCGTGCGTGCCAAGCAGCACGAAAAAGCTCGATAAAAACGCGCTCGTCTGCATCGTCGCTCCTTCATGCACATAATGAATAAATTCGCGAATTTCCATGAATAAAAAGCCTGCCCCTAATAAAAGGGTGATAATAAACCAAATGAGCAGTTTTTTCATATCGCGTTGTCGCATGAAAAAGACAGCTAACCCACACGTGAAGCTACTCGTCAACAGCAACAACGTTTCAATAAGCACATCGTTCAGCTTAAAAATGTCGCTTGGTGTTGGGCCACCGGCATAGCGGTGACCTAATACACCGTAGACGGCAAACAACGTCGCAAATAGCACAATTTCTGCCCCGAGAAAAATCCAAAAACCTAAAATATTTAATCGGTTTTGTTCCGTTTGATATTCGAGTGGAAGCGAATGATTGACGTTAGCCGACATGATTTTCCGTCCCCCCTTCTACGTTTCTCCACGTACGTTCTGTTCGTTTAATCTCATCGACGCTGACATAATAGCCATCATTGTAATCAAACGAACGAATGACAAGCCCGATGACAATCCCAATCGCCGCAACAGCTGCTGCGATGTGCGCTTCAAAGACGAGGAAGAAACCTGTAATCCCAAACACGACCGCCATATAAAACGGCAAACCGGAGTTGCTCGGCATATGAATTTTTTTGATGTCGCTTTCTTTCAACGTCAGCGTTTCACCACGTTTTTTCATATGCCAAAACGCATCTAATTGCTTCACTTCTGGAACGACCGCAAAGTTATAAAATTGCACTGGCGATGCAGTCATCCATTCAAGCGTGCGCGCATCCCATGGATCGTGGGAAACATTGCGCTTCGCATAACGGAAGCTCCAATAAATGTTATAACAAAATACCGCAAAGCCGATCGCTAAAATAATGGAACCGATCGCAGATACGAGAAACAGCGGCGCAAATCCTGATTCTGCTGAATACGTATACGCGCGACGAACAGCCCCTTTTAAGCCAAGGAAAAACATCGGCATAAACGTGACGTTAAATCCGATCACGAACAACCAGAAGTGATATTTGCCAAGCTTTTCGTTTAACATAAAACCGAACATTTTTGGCCACCAATAATACAATCCTGCAAACACCGCAAACACAACGCCTGGAATTAATACGTAATGGAAGTGCGCGACTAAAAATAGCGTATTGTGATATTGATAGTCCGCAGCCGCCATCGCTAACATAACCCCTGTCACTCCGCCGATGACGAAGTTTGGCACGAAAGCGAGCGCCCATAACATGGCAGTTGTAAATTGAATGCGTCCTTTTCGCATCGTAAACAGCCAGTTAAAAATTTTCACCCCTGTCGGAACAGCGATAAGCATCGTTGTAATCGAGAAAAACGAGTTTACCGCAGGACCTGCATCCATCGTGTAAAAATGGTGCACCCATACGATCATACTTAAAAACGCAATACCAACGATCGAAACGACCATCGATGTGTATCCAAACAACGTTTTTCGTGAAAACGTCGCAATCACTTCTGAGAAAATACCGAACGCCGGCAAAATAACGATATACACTTCTGGGTGGCCCCAAAGCCAGAACAAGTTTGCCCAAAGCATATCGCTTCCGCCTGAAGAAAGCGTAAAGAAATGCGTTCCGTACAAACGGTCAAACGTCATTAACGCCAAAGCAACTGTAAAAATCGGAAACGCCGCCACGATAATGATTGACGTAATCAACGTCGTCCATGTAAACATAGGCATTTTCATCAACGTCATGCCTGGTGCACGCATTTTTAAAATCGTAACGATAAAGTTAATCCCGGTCATTAACGTCCCAAGACCTGCAATTTGCAGCGCAATGGCATAGTAGTTATTTCCAATTCCTGGACTAAACTCTTTTCCAGCAAGCGGGAAATACGACGTCCATCCTGCATCCGGCGAACCACCGACAACGAACGAAATGTTAAATAACATCGCCCCGCTAAAAAATAGCCAAAAGCTAAGTGCGTTCAACTGCGGAAACGCCACATCGCGCGCCCCAATTTGTAAAGGAACGACGACGTTCATTAAACCGATCAAAAACGGCATCGCCATAAACAAAATCATAATGACGCCATGTGTTGTAAAAATTTCATTGTAATGTTGCGCATCTAAAAAGTTCATTTCTGGGCGGGCCGTTTGCGCCTTCATTAACAATCCGTCAATTCCACCTCGGAAAAACATGAGTACACCTGATAAAATGTACATAATCCCAATTTTTTTATGGTCAACTGTCGTAAGCCATTCGCGCCATAACCAACCCCATTTTTTAAAGTACGTTAACCCAACGACAATCGCAACGACAGTCAATACAATCGCAATTTGTGAACCGACAAGAAGCGGGTCTCCTCCAACAAATATTTCATTCCACTTAATGCCCATGATGTTCACCTCCGCTATCACTCTCTAAAGCTTTTTGTTCCTCATCGTTACAAGTTGATGAGTTTTTATAGTTATCTTCACGAATAAAAATTTTCCCTTGATATCCATGTCCGCGATATAATTCTGGATTTGTGTACGTTTTCGAGTGCGGATCAGCATGGTTTACCCATTGTAAATGCGTATCGACAAACGTCAATCGTCCTAAATGTGTCGGCAACAACAATTGTTCATATTTTTCTTTTGTTAATTTCGGTGCCGTTTGTTTCACTTCTTGCACCCATTTTTCAAACTCTTTTGGCGTTTGCGCTAACACTTCAAACTGCATATGCGCATACCCGCGTCCGTTAAAGTTTGTATTCCGCCCTTCATACGAACCCGGACGATCTGCAACGACGTACAATTCCGTCTCCATTTTGTTCATCGTATATTTTTGTCCAGCTAGCGCCGGTACCCAAAACGACTGCATCGTGGACGCAGAAGTCATTTTAAATAACACAAGGCGATTGGCTGGGATATTGACGTAGTTTACCGTTTCAATATTTTGTTCAGGATAGCTGAAAATCCATTTCCAGTCTGCCGACGTCACATGAATGACGAGCGGTTTTTCGTTTTCGTACCCTTTCGGCGGTTTTTCTAAATCATATAACGTTCTCACTGTCGGAATCGTTAGCGCAATGACGATCAAAATCGGAATAACCGTCCATACAATTTCAAGCACTGTACTTCCGTGCTCTTCAGGTGGCTCCTCCCCTTGCCGTTCAGGGCGATCACGATATTTCCATACGATGTAAGCAAACAATGCAAATACAACGACAACAACGAGAAGCATCCACCAAATCGACCAGTTAATTAGTTCTGTAATGCTTCGTGCAGCTGGTCCTTGCGGCTGAAACACAACCATCTCACAGCCACCAAGAAGCGGAAGCAATCCCGCTATAACTAAGGCAAACAAACGCTTCATCTGTCTTCACCTCAACAAAATTGTGATTCATTGAACAAAGAAACAAATACAAAACGAACGAATTTAATTAGCTTTGTAGTATTAACACTATTGAAATGATTTTAACATGTATTGTAAAAATAATTGTGACGAAAAAAGGAAGGAAGAAAATGCATCGAGGAAAAATAAGCAGCAAATGGATTGACAAAAAGAAAAACACTTTTCTCAATCTCAAAAAATGAGCGAGAAAAGCGTTATCTTTTATATAATACATGGAAATAAAAAAAGAAATAGGTTTTTCACTCGAAAACTTGTCACATTTTCGTTAAAATTTTTTCGAAATTTGTTCAAAAATAAAATCGCTCTATTTCAACAACTTCCGTACCCACTTGAGCGCATTTGGAAAGTTTGGATAGCGCAACGGGATATCGAATTTCGTTGTTTGTTTTAACACGCTTTTGTAGTGAGTGAACGCATCAAAGCTTGCTTTTCCGTGATATGCACCGATGCCACTTTGTCCAACACCACCAAACGGTAAATGAGGATTGGCAACATGCATAACCGTATCGTTTATACATCCACCACCGAAATGAACTTGCTGTAATATTTGTTGTTGTACGTCGCGATCTTCGGTAAACAAATAAAGCGCAAGCGGCTTTTCATAGTCGTTAATCATTTGAATGGCTTCATCAATCGTCTCAAACGTGAGAATGGGCAAGATAGGGCCGAAAATTTCTTCTTGCATCACGTCATCATCCCATGTTATATCATCAAGCAATGTCGGTTCAATCCAACGTTGCTCAATGTCGTATGCTCCACCGTGTACAACTGTACCGTTTGCTAAGAAGCGAACGAGCCGTTCTGTATGCCGCACCGTCACTATACGACTGTACGTATTTTTATCACTGTACAATTGCTCAATATACCGCTTCATTCGCTCAATAAGCAACGATTTAACAGACGCATGCACGAGCACATAATCAGGCGCAATGCACGTTTGCCCAGCATTTAAAAACTTCCCCCATACGATCCGCTTGGCAGCTAAGTCGAGATGGGCAGAAGCATCGACGATCGCTGGACTTTTCCCACCAAGTTCTAATGTGACAGGCGTCAAATGTTTTGCAGCAGCAGCCATCACCATTTTCCCTACCGGCACACTTCCCGTGAAAAAAATATGATCAAAAGGCAAGTGAAGTAGTTTTTGACTAACGTCTACACCTCCCTCTACCACAGCAACATATTCCTCTGAAAACGCCTCAGAAACAATCGTTTTCAGCAAAGACGACGTCTCTGGTGTATATTCAGATGGCTTGACAATCGCACAATTTCCTGCGGCGATCGCTCCGATTAACGGACTGATCGCGAGCTGAAATGGATAATTCCATGGCGCAATAATTAAACTGACACCGTATGGATCTGGATATATGTAACTTTTTGAACCAAAGTGTGTCAATGGCGTCGGTACACGTTGCGGCTTCATCCAATCGCTTAGACGTTTCATTACAAACCGAATCTCTTCATAAACGATGCCAATTTCCGTCGTATACGCTTCAAACGGGGATTTATGCAGCTCTTTCGCCAATGTATCGATAATCGTTTGTTCATGTGCTTGAATCGTTTCTTTCAAACGCGCAAGCTGCGCAAGCCGAAAAGACAACGAAAGCGTCGCCCCTGTGCGAAAATACCGCTTCTGTTTTTGCACAATCTCATTCATTACTTTCCCTCTCTTTAAATACATATTCCATATCAGATAAATACCTATAAAACTCCCTCGGATGAATGCGCTTAATCGATCCAATCTGGGCTGGAAATCGCCGATAATTTGTCGTAAGTATGTAATCACATTCCTCTTGAATAGCTGTTATCCAAACATGAAAGTCTTCTTGATCAAAACGATAAAGTGGCTCAGACATTTCTTGCGAAGTAATAATCTGCTTAGCAGTTTCGTGATCACATCCGCTTAACTCGACCAATACTTCTCCAATCGGACGATTCTCTCGCATGATTGTTTCAACACTATACCGACCAACTAGGCTATTGACAGGAAGGTTTGTATAGTACCGAAAGATTGGACATAAAAATTCGTTTAAAAATGCTTCGATTTCTTGCAGAGTGTATATAACCATCTTATCTCCTTTTCCAATTCCTTGGAAAGCATTTCTAACAAACTCAAATAAACAAACACGTGATATGACTGGCTGAAAGAAGTGTGGGAAACGAGCCGCTTTAACAATCTTTCGGTTGATTCCATCGACTCGCAACGCACCGCATAAAACGGTCGTATCGATCAATACTTTAGGGGGACGCAGGGAATCATAGATTAAATTCATCTACATCCCCTGCCTCTTGGTTCTTTCTATCGATTTGGTGTAGGATTTGCTCTGCACGGTCATCTTGTTCTGGCGTTGTAACAAAAATGTCTTGTGGAATTCTCCAATGACCTCCATCTGTTTTATATGCCCCCGGGAATTTTCCAGTTTCACACATTCGCCGAATCGTTTGGTCACTTAACCCGAGCTTTTTCGCTACTTCAGTCGTCGTGTAATAAGCGACGTTAGTTTGTCTAGATGGAAATGAAGCGATAGAGGTTGGTAGCTGGCAGTTTTTCATTGAGCATTTATTGTTCTTAGCACTTTCATTTAACAGGGAAACAAGCAATTTTTTGCGAACAGTCAGCGAATCCCCTTCCGCTATTTCGGACAGCTGTTCAATATAATCCACTAAATATTCATACGCCTTCTCCTGTTCTTTCGTTGTATAAGCCTCTCGCATTTTCTTTTCGATGTCCCGAAGCCGAGAAAGGTGCTCTTCATTTGGCAATGAGAATCGAATCGTTGAAAAAACAGGGAGTGTAAGCCCTAGTTGCCAAAAAGATTTTTCAATTGCTGCTTTAAATACAGCTTTCGCCTTTTCGCTATGAATTTGCGAAAGAATGTACACACTATCCCACATATATTCTTGCTCTCGGTCGATGGCACGTGTCACTTTTCACACCTCCTGTTAAAATTATTTTACTACCGAAAAACAAATAAAATCAACAATTCAAACAAAATCAACATTTCTCTTTATCTCCTTCCTCAACGCTTCCACAAGCGCCTCTTGGTATCCTGCTTTTTTCCGCCGCAACATTTCTTGTTTTACTGGCTGCAAGTCATGAAGCGTCACCGATTGCAATTTCGCTAACCGCTCATCTGGTAGCGGAACGGTCGGTTTTGTCGCCAAATAATCCAATCGATCGTAATGCCAAAGCCGAACAGAGGAACCGTACCGCTCGACAAGGCGCTGCGCCATTTTTAATCCTTCTGGGTCAAAATCGCCCGAATAATACAGAGCGACCCCTTCTTTGACAAGCAAATCAAGCAGCCATATCGTTGCTAAGTTGAGCTGGCCGTTGGTGCTAATGAGTGGTACGTTCGTATCTAATAACGTCGAAAACACGCCGGCATTTTCAACGATAAAGACAATGTTGCCAATGGACGGATACGCTCGTGTCAACGGCATCACTTCCCGAAGCGGCACATTTAGCGCCGTATTCGTTTCGCATGCAGCAGCGAACACAGGATGGCGACCCTCCTTTTCTGCCATCACGCCAGCGCACGTGACAAAGTTCAGCACATCTTCCCGCAATAACCGATACGACTGCAATAATTCGTTCACGTCTTCGACCGACGACAAGTCGTATTTGGTGTCCGCATAAAATTGCAGCGCCGAAAGCAGTAGCTTCCCTGCAAGCGTATGCAAATCAAATGCATGCGGGTCGTTCGCCACTTTTTGTGCAAACATAGGAAGACGGACATACGTGGATGGAAGCTGTTCAAGCGCGCGGCAAACGGCGGAAATGGCTGCTTCTAGCGCTTGAGGATTTTGTTGATAGGCTAGTTGCACCACTCGTTGGTTCGCCATCTCCATCAGCCAATCGCGCTGTGGTCGATACGTATGTATCAACCGCGTAAAATATGCTTCTTTTTCTTGCTCTGCTTGTTGTTGTTGCTCTTTTTTTGTTACGAGCGGCTCGCCAAAATAGCTTGACAGTAGTTCCACAAGAGAAATACCGGCAAACTTTGTATTGGCAAGCTGTTGTTCAAATGCTGCAAGCGATACACGGCTCATTTCTTTGCCAAAAAAAGACGCAATCGCATCTTTTTCTTCCATTGAAAAAGATGCAACGGAAATCGTGCCGCCAATGCGGCCAAGCGATTCGTATTTCTTTTTCATCTCGCAAAAAAGGCGGTGAAACGAACGTTCACCGCGAAAAAATTGCACCGCTTCATCTAATCGGTTCAATGAGCTCACCCTTTCTTGCTTCAGTGACAAGCTGCTTTACTTTTCCGTTCCAATAATAGCGAATGACGGTCACGAACGACGCGTTTTTCGGACGAACGAGTTCGCAAATCGATAATGATGGGACGGTGTCATAGTCGCCCCAGAGCGCTTGCGAGTTCATCACATAGTTAAATCCAAGCTGTTCGACAAGCCCGAACATATTGCGAATGTTATTTTCATCTACCCCTGCGAACGCTTCATCGAGTGAAATAATGTACGGTGCATCTTCTGCCGCTTCTTGATAACGCGAATACGTTGCGGCAAAGAGCGGAATATACATCGCCATCGCTTTTTCCCCGCCGCTAAATTGATAGAAACGTTGGTTCGTCAACTCCCGCTTTGGCTCGTTCGTCTTTTGGTAATAAAGAGTGAACGAAAACCATTTCCGATAGTCCAACACTTCTTTAATAATTTGGTGGAGCGTATTGCCTTGGCCGCGCTCTTCTAGCAGTTCACGTGCACGGTTAATTTTCGAGCGGAAATGTTTCGTCACCCGCTGCAAATCTTCCTCTTTTAATAACCTTGAATTCATCCGCAACAACTCGACAAGCTCTTTCGTATCCATCTCTTCTTCCGTTTCCGCAGTGCGCGGCTTCCATTGAATAAACAACACAAGACCGGAAGACGTATCGAGCTGCTGCATTAAGTCATTCATATCTTTTACCCAACGCTCCGCTCGTTGGATGCGGCTGCGCAAAATCCGCCCAATCGTTTTTAAAATAATTTCTTCGTACAATTCACGGTCTTGTTCTTTCATGTATTCACGCTGCAAGAAAATATCATGCTCGATTTCGTTCCATACGTAAAACGGCGATACGCGCTGCCCTTTATAATCAAGCAAAAGGACGATTCGGTCTTGCTTTTCTCTCCACCCAGCGACCTTTAATTCCATTTCTTCGTCTAGCTCGATCTCCGCAAATGGACTCGCTTCCTCTACGACAACTGGCTCTTGGCTAAGCCGGTATTCCGTCAAATTCGCTGACTCTTGGAAAAAGACGCTATTTAACCGGTTCACAAGCGACGTTCGCGTTTCCTTAAGCTGTGCTCCATATCGCTCAATCGCTTCTTTTGCTTGTTCAACCGCATCTTGTGCGTGAAGTTCAACAAGTTCGAGGGCGACCTCTCGCTCAAACGACCGCCTCCACGCCCCTGCCAATCGTTTAGCGAATGCTTCTTTCCCTTCTAGCTGTTCGCGTTTCTCACGGATAGCTTTGAGCTGATGCTCTAGTGCGATACGCTCATTTGTTTTCGCTGGCATTTCCTTCTGCAAAAACGCCAATCGGGCGCGGACGCGCTGAATTTCTGCTTGCACTTCTTCCGCCCCCATCAGCTGCATCGTTCGCTCGATTTCTTGCCGCTTCAAATCAAGTTTTTGCTGTTCGTTTGCTAGTACATTTCGTTCACCCTTGATGTCATCGATTTCTTGTTGCAATGTTCCCACTTGCTCGGTGAGACGCTCGATCATCTCAAATAAATGAACAAATGATTGGTGGGTCAATTGAAGTTCATGCAAACGCCGCATATACGATTTCATCAAAAGAAGCGACTGTTCATAGCCATCTTTGGAAAATTCTATATCGAGCCCTTCCGTTTGTTCACGGAGCGTTTGTTTGAGTTGTTGCCAATTGCGGGCAAGCTGTGCTAGTTTTTCGTTTTTCTTTTCCCATTCTTGTTGTTTACTAAACATCGTGCGTTTCGTTTTTTCTCGCTCTTCAAAGGCTGCGCGCATGTCACGATCGGTTGGAAAGGAGCGAAACCAATTTTTCATTTGCTCAATCGCCTCGTCCAGCTGGCGGAACATTTCGGTTTGTTCGTAAAGATGGGCACGAAGTTCAGCTAGCTCCGCTTCAAGTGCGGCGATTTTTTCTAACCGCCAACGTTTGCGGGCTGTTCGGCCAATAAATAGCGCTTTTTCTCGCATCGGTGCATGCCCTTTGACTAATCCGAGCGTATAATGTCCTGCTTCATTGAGCACAAACGCTCCATCCATTTCTCTGTCAGAAAGCACAATGCTTTGGAGCACTTCTTCGATGCGCGTTTTCGACACCTGACACGCTTCATCTACGTCCGGTTGTAAGTAGTCTGCCAACGTATGCGCCATTTCGACAGGACGTGGGAAAAGTACACGGTCACAACTTACTTCAACATCGGTTTCTGTAATTAACGCATCAAGCAGCCCTGCGTGGTACAGCGCCGATTCGATCCGCTCCCGAAGCGGTTCTGGCACATGGTCTTGAAATTCCACCCCTGCATAAAATGGGACAAAAGCAACGCCTTTTTTGTCTAACTCCGCCCGCGCTGCCAACGTTTGTTCATCGCGCGCTAGTTCTGGGTCTTTTTGCATTTTCCATTGGTTCCATTCCGCTTCTTTTGCGGCAATCTTCTCTTCTAGTAACGTGCACGCATGTTTTTGCGCCATTTTTTCTTCGTTTTTTCGATTGAGCGCTTCGTAATACGCTTCCGTAAACGGCTGCTTCATCTCGTCGATATGATACGTTTCGTATAGTTCATGAAGGCGCTGCAAAAATAGTTGGACAGATGTTTCTTGCACGGAAACGTCTTGGCATTGCTCGAGCCAGCGAAATACTTCTTGTTGGAACCGCGATTTTTCGTTTTCTAACAGCTCGAGCCATTTCGCTTCTTCGTGGCGCAATTCGTCGACTTCCCGCTGCAGGTCGCCTACTTCTTTACTCGTCTCTTCATAGCGCGCCTTTATCTCATCATGGCGGCGCCAAAGGGTGAGAATTTGTTCTAGCTTCTCAACATATCCCTGCCCCTCACGCTTCCATACAGTAAAATCAAATGGCGTTTGGCGGTGGCGGGAAAAATCCGCTTCATTGAGGTCGTGGGCAGAAAAGGAGCTTTCTAGCGCATCGTGGCGCAAATCTTCTAGCTGCCCATCGAGTTGTTTTTCTGTTTCGTACAGCTTATCATTCGTTTCTTCAAGCTGGCGTTTGTAGCGGCGTTCGATTTGTTCTTTTTCATCGATTTGTCGCAATAGCTTTTGTTGCTTTTCTTTCACGTTTTGGATTTCTCGTTGGATGCGTTCATATTGTTGCGCCGCTTGGAACACTTCGTGGCTTGCGAGTTCTAATTCCCGTTGATGCAATACGTCCTGCTCGTTTGCAAGCGTCTGAATGTATTCGCTTAAATCCACAAGGTGCGCTTCTGTTTCTGCTTCTTCCGTAAGCCATTGCTTCCCTTCTTCGGCTAGACGCTTCATCTGTTTTTCTGCCTTTAGCCATTCGCTCGCTTTTTCCGCTATCATATACTCGTTATACGCCCGATATTGCCCACAAAGCCGCTTTAACGACTGCTCATCCCGCTCGAGCTGCTCTAGTTGTTGCTTTGTTTGATCCATATTTTCAATCGTTTCCGATAAATGGCGCAATTCGTCGTCCGTCAACGCCGGAAGCGAGCTTTCTAAAATTTCATAAATGACGGTCGGCTTAAAATCTTTTGATAGCTTCGGGCTACGTAATTGAATCAATAGCTCAATTAACTCTTGAAACGCCTCCATTGATTCAAAACGGAAGACGTGCTTATTGACGAGTTCCATATATTCTTTTTGGGAATCCACGACCGTTCCACCGTTGCCAAGCAAATTGGCTAACTCGCGTTTCGTGAGCGGGATTTTTTCCGTTCCGTTCGCTGATTTTTCCGTTTTATATAAAAATACATCACGGCCGATGCGGCGGTTATCAAAAATGACGAACCCCCAAAAATCCATGTTTTTTTGCCGCTTTGCCCGCAATCCGATTCCCGTTGTCACATATTGCTCCGTCTGCTTTCGTTTATATTCTAAAAACAAATAGCCTGTCCGCTCATCGCGATCGACAATTTCTTTTTCACCAAGCAAGTAATCTTCCATTCTCCGTGCCCGAGAACCGAACGGATCCAGCCGATCTGGCGTTTTTTTCCCGTCCAATAAGACAGGAAGCAAGCTTTGCATCGTCACTGACTTCCCAGAACCGTTCGTTCCGCGAAGCAACAACTTACCGTCGGCAAACTCAAAATATTGCTCATCGTAATACCAAAAATTAATCAATCCTGCGCGATGAAGCACCCATTTATTCGTCATCATCGTCTCTTCCTTTCATTAGAAAATCGTCCGGATATCGACCGACAAGCCGTCCAAGTAGCGGATAAAGAGTCACCATGCCCGTTTCCTGTTCATGCTCCGCCATTTTCCATTCTTTTAAAGCAGAGAGCAGTTCAGATGAAAGTTGTGCCAATGTCATTTCTCGATACGTTTTGCTCCAGCCTTCGCCGTATTGCTCCATACACCGGTTCAGCAACTGATGAAACTCCGGCATCGTGACACGAATTTGCCCGTATTCATCTGGCGGATAGTTGTCCAAGTGAGCGCGCACAACGGCGGCAAAGTGAAGAATGATATCCGATATTCCTTTTTGGTTAGGAAACAATGTATACACATGTTGCCGTTCTGAAATCGTCAGCAACGCTGCGTTTTTATATAGCTCATAGCGAAAATCGGTATGCGCTTCGATGTCGTCACGCAACCGATGGCGGAAGTTGCGCAAATAATAAAAGTTTGGGTCGTCTTTTTGCCGACGATACACGACAGGCGATAAAAAGAGCTGCCGATAAATAAAGTGGCGGCGGTAGTCGTCGGGCGCTGCTTTCCATTCTTCTTCTAACAGTTGCTCGATCGTTTCATATTGAATAAAATCTTTCGGATATGACCGCATAAAATAGCGAGACAATACAGGGACTTCATATAATGCTTCTTCGTCTTCTTGATTGGCAAACGCCTCGAGTTCTCCGTCGACGTGATGTACAATTCCGATTTGCTCGGCTGTTTTCAACACGCGAATAAGGGCGCGCCGATGTTGATAGTTCGTCCAATCAAGCGCTGTTTCGCCTGGGTACATCGCTTTTATTTCTTCGCATACGTCAGACAATAAAAATTTTTCTTCGACCGCTTTTCCTTCTAAATATGCTAATAAGCAACAAAACAATGCGTAATCGAGCGGTTCTTGAAACGACTCAATGCCCATCCATGCTTCTGGCTCCGCTGGTATCTTTTCGAGCTTAGCAAAGTAGCGGTGAATAATTAACCGATAGCCAAATTTCTCTTGCACATACCGCTTTAATACTTTTTCGCGTTCGCGTATTTTTTGAAAAAGCTCCGGCTCTTTTTCCCGAACAATCCAAAAATGTTCAAACAATGCCGTTAACGCTTCTTTCGCTTTCTCATCAAACTCTTTTTCCATTCTTTCTCTTCTCCTAATCTAGCAAATGGATTTCGTAATTCGGCATCATTAACATGCCATCTTCTGCTTCCAGTGTAATCGTTCCTTCACGTTGGACCACTTTCACTTTCCACCCGTTTTCCGTTTGGACAATCCTGTCTTCTCGCCCCATCGCTTTCGCAATCCAGCCGAGCAACGTTTTACGAATGTGTGGAGCAACAATCGGAAGCTCTTGAAGCACAATTTTCCCGTCGGTTATAAGCTGTGCGAGCGCTTCTTCTTCTTGTTGTTTCTCTGCTAAATAGGCGGTCATTGTTTCCTCTTTTTCTTTTCGCCTATCAATCATTGCTTCTGGCTTTTTCTTTTCCCGGTAATGGCGAACGCGCGGTTTGACGAGCCATTCTGTCGGCTGTTCCTCCCAAATATCGCGGTACATGTTTTCCGTCGCATCGTTTTCAGCGACGATGTGTTTCGTATGGAAACAGCCGAACACAACCGCGGACAGTTTATGCGCTTCTTCTACCGTTTCTAATGACGAGAACCATTTGGCTAAATGCAAGTAGTCTTTCTTTCGGCTGCGAAAATGATGATGGCGCTCTCCTAACCGCTGGACGACGCGCGTCATTCGTCGAATCGCTTCGTTCGTTTGCTTTTGTAAAAACGATAGCTCGCTTTCATGTCCGTTTCTCCCTAAAAACCATTCTTTTAAACTGCGCCATGTGTCTAGCTTCTCTTCCGTTAGCTGTTCACGTGAAAAAACGGCGCCTTCAAAACGGGGAATGGCGAGTTGGTAAGCAACTACTTCCTCAATAAACCGACGCACCCCGTCCTCTGGCAAATCTTCGAGCAGCTTTTCAATTTGCATCGATGTTTTTTGCAATGCGACGATAAAATCACGCAAATAGGCGGTAAACTGTTCTTTATACGCAAGAAACGAATCAGACATCATCCGTTCTTCCATGTTTTCTCCGTTCAAATAAGCGATGTAATCGGCAGAATTTTGGATGATTTTTTTAAAATAATCGAACGTTTCTTCCCACACTTGATTCATTTCTTCTCGTTTTTCCCCGAATCCATTGTCAATAATCGATTCCATCCGGACAAGCGAGGCATACAGGCGGTCAAACCGCGTTTTCTCGAGCGAACCGCCAAAAGTTTCCCCTAGTTGCTCAAGGGTACGAATCATTCGTTCGATTTCGACTGTATATGGGCTGCATTGATAGCGAAACCGTTTCTTTTTAAATTCCTCAATCGTCCGAATATGGCCCGTTTCTTGCCGCGCGATTAAGTTTTTCCATTTGACGAGCTGTTCCAAATCTTGTTGCATCTCTTCTTCTGTATACGTTTGAAATTCATCGAACTGTTTTAAAAAAGCGTATACTTCTTCCGGAAACAAATATTGCCGCATTCGCTCGTGCTGTGTATAAAAATAGCGCAAAATCGCGCGGTATCGATACGCGTTGTCCACTACTAAATATTTCGCCTCTGTAATCGGCTTTAGCCATGACGTATCCATCTTTTGCTCCCCTTCTTCCATTCATCTACTATCATTGTAATCGATTCGCGAGCCGTTCTCTACTAAAACATCGTTTGGAAAATGTGATCATCTATAAGCAGCTTGTCTAAAAAATGAAACTGTTCGCTAGTCATCCGTTGTCGATTCGTGTAAAATGGAAACGAAAAGGAGGTGAATGACATGGTGGAACAGTTGCTTTACGAAATTCTTCACGAAGTAAAAGCAACACGAGAAAAAGTCGAATCGCTAGAAAAACGAGTGGAAGCAGTGGAGAAAAAGGTGGAATCCATTGAAAAAGAAGTATCTTCCTTACGCGAACAAGTTCAAGTACTAGACGAAAAAGTTCAAGCGCTAGACGAAAAAGTTCAAGCGCTAGACGAGAAAGTACAGCTACTTGACGAACGAACACTCGAAACGAAAGCGATTTGTGAAGCGATTCGTCACGGTCAAGAGGTGCTCGCCGCAAAATACGATGCACTCGCACTCGATGTCCACAACATGCAAGGAAACATCACCCGCTTAACCAACATACTAGAAGAGAAAGTACTCCCTGCCCTCACCGACCACGAATCGAGCATCCAAGTATTAAACAATCGTGTATTTAAAGTAGAAAGCACCTTGCAAAAGCTTGTTCATCTGTAAGAAAAGCGGCATTGTCCGATGGCAATGCCGCTTTTTCATTATCGTTTATTTATCTCTTCAAGCAATAGCTTATTCACAAGCGGTGGGTTTGCTTGTCCTTTTGTTGCTTTCATAATTTGACCGACTAAGAAGCCAATTGCACGGTCTTTTCCGTTTTTAAAGTCTTCAATCGATTGTGGATTCGCATCGAGCACTTCCAATACGATTTTGCGTAGCGTTGCTTCGTCAGAAATTTGCACAAGACCTTGTTGTTTGACGATTTGCTCTGGATCGCCACCTTTTTCCACAAGTTCTTTAAAGATTTTCTTCGCAATTTTTGACGAAATCGTGCCGTTTTGAATGAGTTTAATCATGCTTGCTAAGCTTTCTGGCGTTAAAGCAATGTCATGCAATTCTTTTTGTTCTGCGTTTAAATATGCAGATACTTCAACCATCAGCCAGTTCGATGCAAGCTTCGGATCCGCTCCATTCGCAACCGTTGCTTCGAAAAAGTCTGCCATTTCTTTTGTCAACGTTAATACTTTCGCATCGTACTCTGGCAAACCAAGTTCCTCAATGTACCGTTTTTTCCGTGCGTCAGGAAGCTCTGGAATCGACGCACGCACGCGTTCTTTCCATTCATCGTCAATATAAAGCATGACTAAATCTGGTTCTGGGAAGTAGCGATAGTCTTCTGAACCTTCTTTCGTGCGCATTAAAATCGTTGTTTTCGTCGCTTCATCGAAACGGCGCGTTTCTTGTTGGATGACGCCGCCAGACAACAAAATTTTCTCTTGGCGCTTCGCTTCGTACTCCAATCCTTGGCGAACGAAGTTAAACGAGTTCAAGTTTTTCAATTCCGTTTTTGTGCCAAACTTGTCTGAGCCGATTGGACGAAGGGAAATGTTCGCGTCACAACGAAGCGAACCTTCTTCCATTTTACAATCGGATACGCCTGTATATTGAATAATTGACTTTAATTTTTCTAAATACGCATACGCTTCCTCTGGCGAGCGAATGTCCGGTTCCGATACGATTTCAATAAGCGGTGTGCCTTGGCGGTTAAAGTCAACTAACGAATAACCGTCCCCTGTGTGTGTTAGTTTCCCTGCATCTTCTTCTAAATGAATGCGCGTAATGCCGATTTTTTTCTTTTTGCCGTTCACTTCAATTTCGATCCAGCCGTTTTGCCCAATCGGTTGGTCGTATTGTGAAATTTGATACGCTTTCGGGTTGTCCGGATAAAAGTAGTTTTTCCGATCAAATTTCGTTTCTGTCGCGATTTCGCAGTTTAATGCCATTGCTGCTTTCATTGCATATTCGACCGCTTGTTTGTTTAACACCGGAAGAACGCCTGGATACCCTAAGTCAATGACGCTCGTTTGCGTGTTTGGGGGCGCTCCGAATGCGTTTGGGCTGCTTGAGAAAATTTTCGATTTCGTTTTCAGCTCAACGTGCACTTCAAGTCCGATGACAATTTCAAAATTCATCACTATTTCCCCCCTTACAACGTTGGTTTTTGTTTATGATAATCTGTTGCTTGTTCGAACGCATGTGCCACACGATAAATCGTGCTTTCATCAAAATGTTTGCCGATAATTTGCAGACCGACTGGCAAGCCGTTGACAAATCCGCACGGAATCGAAATGCCTGGAACGCCGGCAAGATTGACTGGAATCGTTAAAATATCGTTTGCGTACATCGTTAACGGGTCGCTCGTTTTTTCGCCAATTTTAAACGCTGGCGTTGGTGTTGTCGGCCCGATAATGACGTCATATTTTTCAAAGACATTTTCAAAGTCTTGTTTAATGAGCGTCCGCACTTTTTGAGCTTTTTTGTAATATGCATCATAATAGCCGGAGCTTAACGCGAACGTTCCGAGCATAATGCGGCGTTTCACTTCGTTGCCGAACCCTTCACTGCGCGTTTGCTTGTACATTTCGATTAAGTTTTTCGCATTGTCTGTCCGATAGCCGTAACGAACACCGTCAAAGCGCGCGAGATTTGCCGATGCTTCAGAAGACGCTAACAAATAGTACGTCGCAAGCGCGTATTTCGAATGAGGAAGCGATACTTCTTCCCACGTCGCACCTAAGCCTTCTAATACTTTTAGGGCATCGAGCACCGACTGGCGCACTTCTTCTGATACCCCTTCGCCTAAATATTCTTTCGGAACGGCAATTTTTAACCCTTGGATGTCCCCTGTTAAGGCAGAAACGTAGTCAGGTACATCGACATTGGCAGAAGTAGAGTCCATCGGGTCTACACCAGAAATGACTTGTAGTAAATACGCGTTATCTTCCACGTTGCGCGTAATTGGGCCAATTTGGTCAAGCGAGGACGCAAACGCGACAAGTCCATAGCGCGATACGCGACCATATGTTGGCTTTAAACCGACGACGCCACAAAACGCGGCTGGTTGACGAATCGAACCACCTGTATCTGATCCGAGCGCAAATGGCACTTCTCCTGCCGCTACCGCTGCAGCTGACCCCCCGCTTGAGCCACCCGGTACACGTTCTAAATCCCATGGATTGCGCGTAAGTTGAAACCCAGAGTTTTCTGTTGACGATCCCATCGCAAACTCGTCCATATTTAATTTACCGATCGTTACTGCATCAGCTTGATGTAAACGCTCAACGACTGTTGCATCATAAATCGGATCGAAGTTGTATAAAATTTTGCTGGCACACGTTGTGCGAAGTCCTTTTGTCACAATATTATCTTTAATGCCGATTGGCATCCCGAAAAGTAAACCGAATTCCTTTTCTGTTGCAAGTTTCTCATCTAACTCTTTTGCTTTCGTGCGAGCTTGCTCTTCGTTTAACGTTAAAAACGCTTGTACTTTTTCGTCTACTTCATGAATACGTTTAAACGATTCATCTACTAAATCCGAAACGGAAATTTCTTTTTTATGTAATAAACTGTGCAATTCAGATACACGATAATCGAACAATGACATACTCTTCCCTCCTTACTCTAAAATGGCTGGCACACGGAATTGGCCGTCTTGATGGTCTGGTGCATTTTTCAATACGTCTTCTAGCGGAAGTCCAGCCGTCGGTACATCTTCACGCATCACATTTTTCATATTTAACACGTGCGACGTTGGCGGAACGTTTTCTGTATCTAGCTCGTTTAACTGCTCCGCAAACGTAATAATCGCATCTAATTGCTTCGCAAACATCGCTGCTTCTTCTTCTGTAATTGCTAAACGTGCTAAATGCGCCACATGCTTGACTTGCTCGATTGAAATTCGTGACATATGTTTCACCTCCGATATTATCGACCTTTCACAATACTATGATGATACCAAACTTTCGCGCAGTGAAGCAACATTTGCCATTCATTTTGCTCACGTAAAAAATCTCTCATTGACGAAAAAAAAAGTGTCAGTGTAGAATGAAAAAAATTTTCAAAAAAAAACAACTCGTATAATTTCGGAAATATGGTCCGAAAGTTTCTACCAAACGACCGTAAATCGTTTGACTACGGGGATTGCTCCTCGTATCGAGTTGGAGAGGAGGAACATCAATGAAACAACTTGCTGTAGCTTCAAAAAAACAATTCGCCGATGCTGTCGTCAAAAACGGAAAAATTATCAACGTCTTTACACACGAAATCGTGCAAGCGGATATGGCGATTGCCGATGGGAAAATTGTCGGTATCGGTACATATGATGGGCACACCGTCATTGACGCCAAAGGGAAATACGTTTGCCCTGGGCTAATTGACGGACACGTCCACATTGAATCATCAATGGTTACACCGAGCGAATTTGCTCGCGTCGTCGTTCCACACGGCGTCACAACCGTCATTACCGATCCACACGAAATTGCGAACGTCGCGGGAACAAAAGGCATTGAATTTATGCTAAACGATTCGAACGACATTCCACTTGATGTATATGTAATGCTACCGTCGTGCGTACCCGCAACCGATTTTGAACACGCTGGTGCGACGCTTCATGCCGAACAGTTAGCACCGTTTTTTTCCCATCCGCGCGTACTTGGGCTTGCGGAAGTGATGGACTATCCGTCGCTTTTGCAAGGAAAACAACATATGCTCGCTAAACTGACCGCTGCGATGGAAGCAAATAAACTGATCGATGGCCATTTAGCTGGTCTTGATGAAACAGCCGTTAACGTGTACCGAAGCGCCAATGTTCATACCGATCACGAGTGTGTCACAGTAGACGAAGCGCTCGCTCGCGTGCGACGTGGCATGTACGTTTTAATTCGGGAAGGATCCGTCGCAAAAGATTTGCACAAACTACTTCCAGCAGTCAATACGTATAACGCGCGCCGCTTTTTATTTTGTACAGACGATAAACATATTGACGAACTTGTCACTGAAGGGAGCATCGATCATCATATTCGCCTAGCGATTCAAGCTGGTATGGAGCCGATAACAGCCATTCAAATGGCGACATTAAACGCCGCAGAATGTTATCGCCTATATACGAAAGGCGCGATCGCCCCTGGATACGATGCCGACTTTTTGCTTGTGGAAGATTTGCAGTCGTTTTCGATTACGCACGTCTATAAAAAAGGGGTACTCGTTGCGGAAAACGGACGAGTTACCTTTTCCGTAACGAAAGCAACTTCAATCGATCAAACGATTACACAATCGGTTCACGCTAAAAAGGTAACGAAAGAAGATGTGCAAATTCCGTTTACACGCGGAAATCAAGCAAATGTCATCCGAATTATCCCAAACCATCTGCATACAAAACGGCTCGTTACAGAAGTACCTGTTGCAAATGGGGTTTTTCAACCATCAACTGAACACGATTTACTAAAGCTCGTTGTCGTCGAGCGTCATCGCGGTCTCGGCGTCGGCGTTGGCATCGTCAACGGCTTTCAATTGAAAAAAGGAGCGATTGCCTCATCGATTGCCCACGACTCGCATAACATCATCGCGACCGGAACGAACGATGACGATATCATCGTTACGATTGAACATATAAGAAATATAAACGGTGGACTTGCTGTTGTCGAAAACGGACGCGTGTTGGCACACTTGCCACTTGAAATCGGTGGGTTGATGACAGCAAAAAGTTACGAGCAGGTATTAGAACGGTTACGAACAATTCACAACGCCTTAACAGCGATTGGGGCAGCAACCGACTTTAACCCATTTATTACACTCGCCTTTTTAGCTTTGCCGGTCATTCCAGAACTCAAATTAACCGACCAAGGCTTATTTGACGTTTCATCGTTTCAATTTATTGATGTGGAGGTATAGAGGGATTTTTTATCCCTCTTTTTGTCGAATGATGTTATAATATGGTTGTATATAAAAGGAGGTGAGAACATGAGTGCACAAGTGTTGGAGAAAATTTTACTCGTCGTCACAGACATCCAAAAAGAGTTGCAGGACATTCGTGAAGAACAACGAGCCATTCGTGAAGAACAACGAGCCATTCGTGAAGAACAACGAGTCATTCGTGAGGAACAACGTGCCATCCGCGAAGAACAAATGGCTATTCGCGAAGAGCAGAAAACATTCCGCGAAGAAATAAACTCGTTACGGGAGGAAATGAATGCATTCCGCAAAGAGCAACAGTTCATTCGCGAAGAGCAACAAGCATTAAAAAATGGACAAAAAGAGCTTTACGATCTTATGAACGCTCTTCTCCATCGTCAGGAGGAAACTGACGCAAAGCTTGAAGCTTTAACGATGGGCGTCCATCGCATGCACGGTGAAATAACTGCGATGAAGCAAGAAATCCACGCACTGCATGAAAAAGTTGATTCCCACTACGAACAATTCAACGAACGCCTTAACAATCTCCAACTTGACGTTGATTTCACCGTTCATAAAACAACGATGACGGAACGAGAGCTTTTCAAAATGAGAAATCGGTTGTTTTCATAGAGAGGGCATTTCCCTCTCTATGAAATTCGATTCATATGCTTCTTTCATTTATCATTCTCTCTATCAAACATCACATCACTTGCAAAAATGGATTAAATAATCCCGAACACACCTACATTGCCTCTAATGTAATCGAGCACATAGTCTTCTCCCTACATAATATCCCAGTGCTCCCATATAAATCGGAGCTGTAAAAACAAAAGAAGAATAAAAAGGAAGCGACGTAATCGTTGCGATCCCTAAAACAACCGCCCAATCCCATTTAAATCCCCATTTTTCATCGACAAAAGAAATGAGCGCCTCTGTTACTGCACATATAAACGGAACAGCTAGTACTGCAATTGGAAAAATGGCAATAAAGAAAGAAAAAGTGCTAAATAATGAGAGCGAAAGGGCAAACGTGACAAACGCCAACAAAACTCCTATTAAAAATTTTTTCACTTATACTATCCCCTTTTAATATAAAATTACTTACTCACTGCGATTTTCTTATTGGGGTACAAAGGAAATAAATAATTGACATTTGTACCTGCAGCATCAGGATGAAATTCATAGAGAGTTTTCCACATTACCCATTATCTTATAAAATATTTAGGCGGTATAACTATGAAAAAAAGGTGTCATACAAAGTTTTAAAGTGCGTGTATACATCCGACGAAAATTACATACTATTCTAATTCAGAAACTCGTTTTTTCATCTCTACTAATAACTGATCAAATAAATGAACATATCGCTGGCGAATATGTTCATAAATTTCCATCGCTATTTGTTCATCGTATGTATGTGATGTCCTATTTCGATCTTCTAACATTTGAATCCATGCTTCTCCATCTTGAATAAGTCCTTCTTTAAATGCTTGTTTAATCGTTTTTCGCGGACTTGTCATTTCGTTGTTCCCGTTATATTCTAAGTAACTTTTCATCCATTTCCATGCTAGTTCGTACGTAAATTCAAATCGTTGAATTGTCGCGTCAAGAACTAGGTCGTCTTTTTCCACATCACGCGTAATGCTTTGATGTAGTTTATTTAATGCTTTTTCAAAGTCAAATAGTTTATCCATGATTTTATTCATCGTCACAACGGCCTCCCCTCGTTCATTTGTTAAAAAAATTGTCTTTCCTTCGAGATCAATATACGATTTGAGTTTTTCATTGCCGATCTTTTCATAATCAATAGCATCCACCGTATAAATGATATTTGCTTCTGCTAAATCGTCTTGAATGCGGTACAGCTGCTCGTTATGGCTTCTAAACTTAATCGCAATGTCGATGTCTGATGTTTCTTTATAATCGCCTCTTGCCCTTGATCCGAACAAGATCACTTTTTCAATGATGTTCGCATAACTTTGAAACACACAAATAAGGTTATAAAATGTTTGCTTTTTTAATCCGTACATGTTTGTACTCAATCGCCCATCACCACCCACTTCTATATCATATGAAGGATGTTTTTCTTCATTATACCCTATCACTCTTATCTTACGTATTTGAAACCCCTCTTAGCATTTTCGCCAAGAGGGGTTTCACATTAAAACATTTCTGATACCGTTTTTGCTTGCATATGAAGAAGTAAGTAGTCTGGGCCACCTGCTTTCGAGTCTGTTCCAGACATATTGAACCCACCGAATGGGTGGTAGCCGACGATCGCTCCTGTGCAGCCGCGGTTGAAGTAAAGGTTGCCAACATGGAACTCTTCGCGCGCTTTTTCTAAATGGAAGCGGTTGTTTGAAATGACAGCGCCTGTTAAGCCGTATTCTGTATTGTTGGCGATTTCCAGCGCATGGTCGAAGTCTTTCGCTTTTGTGAAAGCAACGACTGGACCGAAGATTTCTTCTTGCATAATGCGCGCTTTCGGATCGACATCGGCAAACACGGTTGGCTGGATGAAGAAGCCTTTCGAGTCGTCTCCTTCGCCGCCTGTCATAAGCTTGCCTTCTTGCTTACCAATTTCGATATATTCCATAATTTTGTTATATGCCGATTGATCGATAACCGGTCCCATAAATGTGCTTTGTTCTTCTGGATTGCCGACTTTTAATTGTTTCGTTAACTCGACGACGCGGTTTAATACTTGATCGTATACGTCTTCAAGCGCAACAACGCGCGAGCATGCTGAACATTTTTGACCAGAGAAACCGAATGCCGATGCCACAATCGATTGTGCAGCTAATTCAAGGTCTGCTTCTTTATCAACAACGATCGTGTCTTTTCCGCCCATTTCCGCAATGACGCGCTTGAGCCAAATTTGTCCTGGATGCACTTTAGCGGCACGCTCATAAATGCGAATGCCGACATCGCGTGAGCCTGTGAAGCTAATAAAACGTGTGCGCGGATGGTCGACTAAATAATCGCCTACTTCTGCGCCGCTTCCTGGAATGTAGTTTAATACGCCTGCTGGAAGACCTGCTTCTTCTAACACTTCCACGAACTTATAAGCAACGACTGGTGTTGCACTTGCTGGTTTTAAAAGCACCGTATTTCCTGTCACAAGCGCTGCGACTGTCGTTCCCGCCATAATCGCAAATGGGAAGTTCCATGGCGAAATGACAACGCCAACGCCAAGCGGAATGTAGAAGAAACGGTTTGTTTCTCCCGGACGACTCTCCACAGGAATGCCGTCTTTTAATTTCAACATTTGGCGAGCATAATATTCCATAAAGTCAATCGCTTCAGCAGTATCTGCATCTGCTTCTTTCCACGGCTTCCCTGCTTCTTTCACAAGCAATGCGGAAAACTCATGTTTGCGACGGCGCACAATCGCTGCGGCGCGGAATAAAATGTCTGCGCGCATTTCTGGCTTCGTCTTGCTCCACCATGTAAACGCCGCATCGGCTGTTTGCATCGCTTTTTCTGCTAAATCTTTATTCGCTTTCGCTACGCGACCGACAACTTCTGTTTTATTCGCTGGGTTGATCGAAACAATCTTATCTTCCGTCATGATTCGTTCTCCACCAATGACAAGCGGATAATCTTGACCGAGATAAGCCTGTACCGTTTTCAATCCCTCTTCAAACGCTTTTTTGTTTGCTTCGACTGTAAAATCTGTAAATGGTTCGTGTTTGTAAGGTTGTACCATATGTAAGCCCCCTTTGTTGAAATTACAAAAGCGTTTTCATGCACACAATTTCATTCTAACGGATGGAGCATACATATTCAAATTTTTTATGGTTGGTAGATGTGAACAAACGGTTCATTTTTGTCCGGGCTTTTTATAATAATACTTTCCGGTCCGCGCACCGAAGAAATGTAAACGGAAATCGGCATATAATCAGGCATTTTTTCCATGAGAAGACCTGTGACGTATTGCGTAAATCCGATAACTTCTGCTTTTCCGTAAAACTGCATAACGATGTCAATTGTCAATTGTTGTAGTTGGTCATCGCGGTAAAATGCCCGACCGATCACCCCTGTGTAATTTGGAAAAAATTCTTCAATATCAGATTTCAAATTTAAAAACTTGATTAAATCATCGCGATGGTTTTTTTCCGCTTCATCCGATGGAAACACGTAATATTCTTCATTTATTTTTTCCCAATCTTGTATGGCGTTACTTCCCTTATCGACATAACCAACCGCAAAAAAGTGCCCTGGAACAATGGACGATTTCGGTTGTTGTTCAAATAAGCCAACAACGATCGGCACTTCCCTTAATCCATCGATTTGACGTAAACGAGAAACAATTTCTTCTGCTGCTTTTTTCCCTTCCTTCTCCATATCGCTTTTTGAAATTTTTACTTCGCGCGGATACCCTTCTTCCGTTTCATAGTAATGGACGGAATTCATCGCAAGTCCGATGACGACTCCACCTAATTGCACTTTATCGTTTCCTGTTTTTATTAAGTAGTTGTGCTCTAAAATATGTGAAATGTAAAGTGGATGTTTTTTATTTTTTTCTTCATTTGTCCCTTCATTTCCGAGCGCAGGATTCAACCCTTCGCCATTTCCTTGTTTTCGTTTGAGCCACGACTCAATCGTTTTTCGATCTAAATATTGTCCTTGTTGAAATAAATATTGTGACGGAGAAAACTTGTCTTGCGCAATGCGCATTAAACCGAGTTCAAATTCATCCATATCTAATCGTGTATTCACATTTTCAACGACAAGCCCCCGCGCCTCTCCGGGTTGAAACGGTAAAATTGTGCGATAATACGAGTTAGAAATGTTGTACTTTGGAATAATCGCCTTTTGTTTTTTATTATCTGTTTCTTGCACAACTTGCTCTTCTTGATTAAATTTTGGCGCGCATGCTGACAAAGTAAGAAGCGTACAAGTGAGCAATATGATCAACCTTTTCATCGTTCACACCTGCTTTTATTGTTGTATTTCTTGAAGAAAACGCGCTTCATCCCAAATCGTAATGCCAAGCTGTTTCGCTTTTTCTAATTTTGATCCAGCATCTTCACCTACAACGACAACGTCTGTTTTTTTACTGACACTTCCTGTCACTTTTCCACCTAGTGCTTCAATTTTTTCTTTTGCTTCGCTCCGCGACATTGATTGTAATGTGCCTGTTAAAACAAACGTCTTCCCAGCAAACGTTGAGCTTATATCCGCTGTCCGCTTCGCACCTTTATACGTCATATTGACGCCATATGCTCGCAAACGTTCAAGCAATTGCTTTACTTCTTCTTTTGAAAAATACGTCACAATTGAGTCCGCCATTTTTTCACCAATTTCATGAATGGCTGTTAGTTCTTCTTTCGTCGCTTGTTGAAGACGTTCCATCGTTTCAAAATGTTCCGCTAACGTTTTTGCCGCTTTTGCGCCCACGTGGCGAATACCAAGCCCGAACAATAAGCGCTCAAGTGAATTTTGTTTCGATGTTTCAATCGCTTGCAGTAAGTTTGTTGCTGATTTTTCTCCCATTCGTTCTAACGCGACAAGTTTGTCTTTCGTTAACGTATACAAATCCGCCACACTACGAACGAGACCGTGTTCAAATAGTTGAGCGATCACTTTTTCGCCTAATCCGTCAATATTCATCGCTTGGCGTGAAACGAAATGAGTAAGTCCCTCTCGAATTTGTGCCGGACATTGCGGATTGACGCAACGAAGCGCGACTTCATCATCGAGACGAACGAGTTCACTCGCGCATGCTGGGCAATGCGTCGGCATATCGAACGGCTTCTCTTGTCCTGTTCGCCGCTCTGGCAATGAACGCACAACCTCTGGAATAATATCGCCCGCTTTTTTAATGACGACGTAATCGCCAAGACGAATATCTTTTTCACGAATGTAGTCTTCATTATGGAGCGATGCACGCTGTACAATCGTACCTGCCACACGCACAGGCTGTAAAATAGCTGTTGGAGTGACCACACCTGTTCGACCGACACTTAGCTCAATATCAACAAGTTGTGTCACAACTTCTTCAGCCGGAAATTTATAAGCAATGGCCCAGCGTGGACTTTTCGCTGTCGCTCCTAGTTGCTTTTGTTGCGCAAACGCATCTACTTTAATGACGATTCCATCAATATCATACGGCAATGACGCGCGTCGCTCATGCCACTGTTCAATGTAAGAAAGTACATCATCTATCGTTTCGCATACTTGCCGAGCCGGATTTGTTTTAAATCCGAGCTCGTCTAAATAATTAAGCGACTCACTATGAGAAACGAATCCGAGCTCTTCTGCATTGACGACATGATATACAAATATATCTAACTGACGGGACGCGACGACTTTTGGATCAAGTTGACGAAGCGAGCCAGCTGCCGCGTTGCGCGGATTAGCAAACAATTCTTCTCCGTTCATTTTGCGCTTTTCATTTAGCTTTTCAAACGATTTTCGCGGCATATACGCTTCTCCACGCACTTCAATCGACACTTGTTTACGCAATCGAAGCGGCAATGAGCGAATCGTTTTTAAATTTTCTGTAATATCCTCTCCAGTCGTTCCATCTCCGCGTGTCGCTCCTTGTACGAAATAGCCATTTTCATAACGGAGCGATACGGCTAAACCGTCAATTTTCAATTCACATACGTAACGGACGTCACCAACTTCTTGGCGCACACGGCGGTCAAAATCTCGTAAATCCCCTTCATGAAAAGCGTTGCTTAAACTAAGCATCGGCACGCGGTGAAGCACCTTTGCAAACGCTTCTAACGGCGCTCCGCCAACGCGTTGCGACGGAGAATCCGGTGTTTTATATTTTGGATATTGTTCCTCTAACTCCATCAATTTTCTCATTAATTCATCGTACTCGGCATCAGAAATAGAAGGTTTGTCTAATACGTAATATTCATAGTTATATTTCTCAATTTGTTGGCGCAATTCGGCAATTTGCTTTTCAACGTCGTGTTGTGCCACGTTCTTCATCCTCTCTACACTTTCGTAATCGGAGCAAATTTCGCCAATAGTCGTTTAATGCCAATTGGGCTTGAAAAAGCGACATCTAGCTCTTGATCACCATCGCTTTCTTTTACGCGCACAATTGTCCCAATGCCCCACACTTTATGGCTCACCTTATCTCCTACGCGCCATCCTCCTTGCAACATGGTAGATGGACGTTGAGATGTCGCCTGTTGTTTCACTCGTTTATGTGCATATTCAATGAGCTCTTCAGGAATTTCATCAATAAAACGAGATGGGGCGTTAACATGCGTTTGCCCGAATAACGTACGCATATGCGCACGCGTTAAAAAAAGTTCTTCTTCCGCACGCGTAATGCCAACATACGCTAAACGTCGTTCCTCTTCCATTTCATCTTCATCGTTTAATGAGCGGTTATGCGGGAAGATCCCTTCTTCGAGTCCGACTAAAAAGACGACAGGAAACTCTAATCCTTTTGCAGAATGAAGTGTCATTAAAACAACCGCATCGTTTGTTTGCCCTTCATTATCATTATCAAGCTGATCGATATCCGCAACAAGCGCTAAGTCCGTTAAGAAGGCAACGAGCGACTTATCTTCGTTTACTTGTTCAAAATGTTGAGTAACTGATAAAAACTCGTCAATGTTTTCAAGTCGACTGTGTGCCTCTAACGTTTTTTCTTCACGAAGCATATCGCGATAACCTGAACGGTCGAGCACATCTTCGACAAGCTCCGTGACGGATAAATAGTGTTGCATTTGGCTCCAATGATGAATTTGTTCGCGAAATTGCACGAGCGGTGCAGCGATGCGAGCGCTAATTCCCATTTCTTCAATAGAACCGAGCGCATCAAACATCGATATTCCTCGGCTAGAAGCATATGCTGCAATTTTATCAATTGTTGATGCCCCAATGCCGCGTTTTGGAACGTTAATAATGCGTGTAAAACTAATGTCATCATTCGGATTCGCAATTAAGCGTAAATAAGCTAAAATATCTTTAATTTCTTTTCGGTCATAGAATTTTAAACCGCCAACAATTTTATATGGGATATTCGCCTTTAATAACATTTCTTCAAGCACGCGCGATTGCGCATTCGTTCGATATAAAACAGCAAAATCTTTATACGCTCGTTTTCCTGCATCGACATATTCTTTAATTTTTCCAACGACAAATTGCGCTTCATCTACTTCCGTCATCGCCTCATAATACACAAGTGCATGTCCCTCGCTATTCTCCGTCCAAAGCTTTTTCGGTTTTCGTTGCGTGTTATGCTCAATAACTGCATTGGCTGCTTGTAAAATACGTTTCGTCGAGCGGTAATTTTGCTCAAGCAAAATGACTTTGGCGTTCGGATAATCTTTTTCAAACGATAAAATGTTGCTAATATCGGCACCGCGCCAACGATAAATCGATTGATCAGAATCGCCGACCACACATAAGTTTTGAAATCGTTTCGCAAGCATGTTCACGAGCAAATATTGCGAGCGGTTCGTATCTTGATATTCATCGACATGAATGTACTGAAACTTTCGTTGATAATATTCCAACACTTCCGGAACACGTTGAAATAGTTGAATCGTCGTCATAATTAAGTCATCGAAATCAAGGGCATGATTGCGCAACAATCGCTTTTGATATTCTTTATACACATCCGCGACAAGCTTCTCATATGGACTTGCCGCTTGGTCGGCATATTTTTCTGGCGTCATCAATTCGTTTTTCGCGCTGCTAATTGTACCTAAAAGCGCACGTGGATCATATTTTTTTGGATCAATATTGCGATCTTTTAAAATATGTTTTAACACGGATAATTGATCGGTTGGATCCAGAATGGAAAAATTAGCATGAATGCCGATCCGATCGATGTCGCGTCGCAAAATGCGAACGCACATCGAGTGAAACGTAGAAATCCATATATCTTCCGCTTGCTTTCCAACGATTCGTTCTACACGTTCTTTCATTTCACGCGCTGCTTTGTTTGTAAATGTAATCGCTAAAATGTTCCATGGAGCAACATCTTTCTCCGCCATTAAATAAGCGATGCGATGCGTTAACACGCGCGTCTTTCCACTTCCTGCCCCCGCCATAATTAAAAGCGGACCTTCCGTCGTTTTCACAGCCTCTTTTTGTTTTTCATTTAATCCTTCCAACAGCATATGTGCTGACATACTCATTTTTTCACCACCAAAACATATGTTCTCTTTTTTATTCTCCATTTATGCCGATTTTCCTTTTACCGCTTCGACTGTTTGTAACGCCATTTGTAAATTTGTATAAATCGCATTTCCTACAACGACCGTGTCGGCCCACATCGCCATCTCTTTCGCTTGTTCAGGTGTATGAATGCCACCGCCATAAAACAAACGTGTGCGTTCTAGCGTCCGTTTCACTTTCTCTACAAGCGCCACATCTCCGTATCGCCCGCTATATTCCATGTAAAAAATTGGAAAATGGTACATATGTTCCGCCATTCGAGCATACGCAATAACATCTTCTTCTGTTACATTCGTTCGTGCACTCGTTAATGATGCCGCTTTACATTCGTCATTTAAAATACAATACCCTTCAACAAACAGTTCTTCCCAATTAATTAAGTCACCAAACTGTTTGACCGCTTCGTGATGCAAATCAATTAACCAAGTCAGATCACGGCTATTTAGCACCATTGGAATGAAATAATAGTCAAACCCAGGTGTAATCGCCTCAATATTTGATACTTCTAATGCACATGGAACGGAAAAACGGCGCACGCGCGCAAGCAAATCGATGACGTTTTCAAGGGTCACACCGTCTGTTCCGCCAACAATGATCGCATCCGTTCCTGATTCGCATACTTGTTCTAATTGTTCATCTGTTATCTCTTTATTCGGATCTAATTTAAACACATGGCGCCATGTTGTTATCTCATTCATGTTTTTTCACCTCATCTCATTATAACAAAAATCATAACAAAAAATCGTAAAAAGAAGCTGACTCATTGTGAGCCAGCCTCCTCTTGTTGTTCATTATAAATGCGATCGAGTGCCATCGCATACGCATCATTTCCGTAGTTTAAGCAACGTTTTACGCGCGAAATAGTCGCTGTGCTTGCCCCTGTTTCTGTTTCAATTTTATGATACGTATATCCTTCGCGCAACATGCGAGCTACTTCCAACCGTTGCGCAAGCGCTTGTATTTCATTGACGGTACATAAATCATCGAAAAAACGATAACATTCTTCTAAATCTTTCAATGACAAAATCGCGCGAAATAATTGGTCAAGCTCTCTGCCTCGCAATTTATTAATTTGCATATACGTCCCCCTATTCATATTGTACTTGCTTTAAGTCCGGAACGACTTGAATCCACGTTTTTCCTCGGGTAAATCCGAGCGGAACACCGTCTTTATAAGGAAGGAGGCGTCCGTCAATATTTTTCCACTCCACTTCCTGCACCGTTCCTTCTTGAAATAAATACCCTTTTCCACCTGATGTAAAGTCAATGTCTCTTCGACCATAGTCGTCAATAATTTGATGCATCGCTTCAATGACGAACACATTTTCTACCGCAATCGGTGTATTCGTCTCCCGATCCACTGTCGGCTCTCCACCGCTCGAACGAACATATTTCGTTCCGTCGTACGCATAATGAACGTGAGCATACGATCGTTTAGAGTACACCACATCAATATTCGTCGCTTTTACAGCGTTTGTCAAATCGTTTGTGAAAAATGGTAGCGGTCTGACTTCTTCTTCGAACGCATAGCCGTTTTTTTCAGCACCTTTTTTAATATTTTCAAAGGAAATGTACGAGTTGTGCGGTGCCTTTCGTGTGCGATCTCGCCAAAACAATGTTCCATCGTAAAACAGTCCATTGACATAATCCGCAGCACCAGATTTTAACAACTTCTGCGCCTCTGGACTCCATCCGTGACAGACATATAAAGCATGAAAGCCATTGCTTAATTGAATAAAGTAATCTCTTGCGCTTCGAACAGGGCCGATGATTTCAGGTTGCTCGCTTTGATAAATGGCTAACAGCCGTGTAATATCTCCTTCCGCAAGCACTTCATATACGATATCTGCTTTGTGTAATCCCGATTGAGGTCGTGCGGCAGGATAGTTATTAATCATCACCGCCACAGCTCGTTGCATCGTTTTTTCATTCGTTGGCATGCCTGTTAACGGAAACGTCCATGATGTTTCCTTTGTTTCTTTTTTATTTTCCTGTTCGACTGTTGTCGGTGGGGACTTGTTTTCTTTTACATTTGACTCTGTACGTTGACATCCGATGCTAAACAAAAACACCGCCATGATCATAAATAGAAAAAATAATCGCCGCAACATGAACCCAACCTTTCGTTTTCGTCCCTTTTATATTTTAACGCATTATTGTTGGAAAGAGTACTGTTTTATGCATCACATCGTAAATTCCTTTTGGTGTGATGCGAATGTAAGGTAAATGTGTCGACGATAAAAAGAGCAAAGTGTAAATCGGGTCAGCAAACGTATAGCCACGCGCTCGCAACAACTCTCCAAGCGTTTTTTCTTCTTCTATTAGCTCTTTCATCGGCTTCGCTGACATTAATCCGCCTAATGGAAGGGAAATGTCGTGGATGACTTCCCCGTGTTCACATAACACAATGCCGCCTCCCATTTGTTTCATCCGTTCAAATGCAACCAATAAATCGCGTTTACTTTTTCCGATCAAAAGAATATCTCCTGTATTTGAATACGAGCTAACAAGTGCTTGCACATGTGTCGCAAATCCTTTTAATACGGTGTTTACACGCCATTTTCCGTGACGATCAATAAGCATTAAAAAACTTTCATCGTGATCGGTTGATAACTCATCAGCAGATGTATCAATCGAAATCGAATATGGCTTAATAATGACTGAGTTTTCCATGTACATCCCTAATGGCATCGAAAATTGCAAATCATCCATCTGTAAATCCCAAGATAAAGAGAGCGGCGCAAGACCATGTACGTCCCATTCAACGGCTGAAAAAGCAGAGACAGGTACACCATCACGTTTGACCCACTGTCCGCTCGCTAAAACAGAAATCGGTGTCGGATTTGACGCATGTTCAAGAATGTTAATATGCGCAATGCGCCCTGGCGTAATGCTTCCGTGCAAATGATCGATATTGTAATAACGAGCGATGTTCCATGTGGCCATGCTGTATGCATCAATGTCACGTACTCCTTCTTGCAATGCGATGCGAATCATTTCGTCGATCAATCCTTTTTCATAAAAGGCAGGCGTCGATCCGTCTGTTGTAAACATGCATTGATCGTAATGATGAATACCGAATTGTTTCATCTCTTTAAGCAATGTCGGCAAATCCGGTCGGATGGACGAATGACGCAATGATACGGTATACCCGTGCATTAATCGCTTATACACATCGTTTCCGGTCATCGATTCATGATCAGCATCCGCCCCAAATAACTTCATTTTCGTCAGCGTACGATCTGAGGCGCCGGGAAAATGACCTTCCACTTTTTTACCAAGTTTTTTCGCCTCTTGCATCCAATGGAGAACGAAATCATCCCCTTCTAACAGTTTTGGCCATCCAGTCAATTCACCGACTTGTAACACCGCATCGTTTTCAAGCCATCCTTTCATGTTTTTATATGAAAAAAGATGTTCTTCTCCTTCCATTTCTGTTTGGGGATCAAGTCGGCACCACCAATACATCGTCACCGGTTGTTTTTCCATAGCGGACAAAAAAGAAAACGCTTTCTTTTTTGTCAACTGTAAAAAAAGAAATAAATTGTCGTTAATCAGTGTTGTCGTACCGAACTGCGCTGCATATTCAGCAAGCGTTTGGGGATTATATAACTGAAACGGATGAGCATGAGGCTCAATATAGCCAGGAACGAGCACTTGATTCGTGCAGTCGATGACTTCACATGAATTTAATTGCTTCGGTTTATTTGGACCGACGTACACAATCCGGTCGTCGCAAATCCATACGTTCCCTTGCACCCATTGACGTATGTATGGATGTAAATATGTTGCGTTCATTAACACTTTTGTTGGCGCTTGCTTTCCGTCAACTATCGCAACGTGTTTGCGAATTTGTTCACTTTTCCATCGATATCGTTTTTCCATCATGATCGCTTTCCTCCTAAATCGTACCATCATCTATACACATTTTAACGGATGAAAGCGAATTTCACAAACAAAAAGGAGGATTCACATGAAACAAAACATCGGTGTCATTAACGCGATGATTCGCATTACATTCGGGTTTACAATGCTTGCTTGGGCAACAGCAAGTCTTTCTCGCAAGCCGTGGCGCGAATCGTATATATGGGTCATCATGCTCGCTGCAATGAAAATTGCGGAAGGTATTGTTCGTTTCTGTCCTGTCATGGCGTTATTTGAACGGTATCAATGCCAATGTGATCACAACGATCAGAACGAAAAAGCGATTCCGATTGAACCAGTCAACCCTTCGTAACAATAACCCCCTTGTACACGTACAAGGGGGTAAAAAAGGAGAGAACGAATATGATTGCTGAATATATAACAGATACGTTTTTCATTCTTATTCTTTTAATCGGCAGCTTCGTTGCACTTAGTTTTGTATATGTTCGCAAGCGACGTGCCCGATAGCTTTATGGCCAATATCACGCCGATAAAACAGTTGATCGCATTCAATATGTTGCATTTCTTCGTACACAAGACGTTGTGCTTCTTTTAATGTTTTTCCGCTCGCAACAACAAGGAGCACTCGTCCCCCATCTGTTACCCACTCATCGTTTATACGCTTCGTGCCAGCATGGAAAATTTGCGCTTTCGTTACTTGTTCAAGCCCTCGAATAACAGCGCCTTTTTCATATTGTTCAGGATATCCTTTCGCCGCTAAAACAACCCCAACGGTTGCTTCATCGCTCCAATGTAATGTAATCGGTTGATCTTCTAAAAGCGAAACGATTACTTCAACAAGATCATTTTTTAACCGCGGTAAAATGACTTGCGCTTCTGGATCACCAAATCGCGCATTAAACTCAATTACCTTTGGTCCTTCCTCTGTTGCGATTAATCCGGCATATAAAAATCCTGTAAATGCACATCCTTCTTGTAGTAATGCCTTCGCTGTCGGCTTTACAATTGTTTCAATTGCTGCATAAACAGTTTGTTCACTTATTTGCGGAACAGGAGAATAGGCGCCCATCCCCCCTGTGTTCGGTCCTTGATCGCCATCAAACGCACGCTTATGATCTTGCGCAATAACCATCGGATAAACGTGTTCTCTATGCACAAACGCCATAAGTGAAAATTCTTCACCTTGTAAATATTGCTCAATAACAACTTGTGCACCAGCTTCACCGAACTTTTTTGCAACCATTATATCATGCAACGCATGAAGCGCTTCGTCGATCGTCATCGCCACCGTTACACCTTTTCCAGCAGCAAGTCCATCCGCTTTAATGACAATCGGAGCCCCTTGTTCACGCACATAATGAACAGCTTCCTCGTAATTTGTAAACGTCGCATAATTTGCGGTTGGGATGTTGTATTTTCTCATGATTTCTTTCGCAAACGCTTTGCTTCCTTCGATTAATGCGGCTTTTTGTTTCGGACCAAAAATGCGCAATCCTTCCCTTTCAAAACGATCGACAATACCAGCTAATAGCGGTGCTTCTGGACCAACGATCGTCAAATCGATCGCTTCTTTTTTCGCCCATTGCACGAGCGCTTCGACATCAGTTTCTGAAATTGGAACGCACGTAGCAATCGAATTCATTCCGTCATTTCCAGGCGCCACATATACATGATTGACACGTGGACTTTGCGATACTTTCCATGCAAGCGCGTGCTCGCGACCGCCACGTCCGATAATGAGCACTTTCATCCGTTGTCGCCCCCTTTAATGTTTAAAATGACGAACCCCTGTAAATACCATTGCAATTCCATATTCATTTGCTTTTTGAATGGAATCTTCATCACGAATCGAGCCGCCTGGCTGAATAATGGCAGTCACTCCCGCCTGTGCAGCGGCCTCAACGGTATCGCTCATCGGAAAAAAAGCATCAGAGGCTAATACAGCGCCTTTCGCATGCTCACCAGCTTGTTCTATCGCAATTTTTGCCGCTCCTACACGATTCATTTGTCCAGCGCCAACACCAATCGTCATTCCGTTTTTTGCTAGTACAATCGCATTCGACTTGACATGCTTCACCACACGCCAAGCAAACGTTAAATTCGCCCATTCTTCTTCGGTCGGCTTCCTTTCTGTCACGACTTGCAGCGTTGCATCATCAATTGTATATGTATCTTCATCTTGGACGAGCAATCCGCCGCGCACCGATACGATAAACGGCTCTTGTTTCCGCTCTGCTTGGAAATCAACAGTTAACAAACGAATGTTTTTCTTTCTCGTTAAAATGTCTAGCGCTTGTTCTGTAAATGACGGGGCGATAACGATTTCTAAAAAAATGTCGTTTAACTTCGCGGCCGTTTGCTCATCAACTTCACGATTTAACGCCACAATGCCGCCAAAAATCGACGTCGCATCAGCCTCATAAGCTTTTTGAAACGCTTCAGCGATCGTTTCACCGACACCCACTCCACACGGATTCATATGCTTCACCGCCACCGCTGCCGGTTCGGCAAATTCCGCAACAATTTGTAGCGCTGCGTTGGCATCGTTAATGTTGTTGTACGACAACTCTTTTCCGTGCAACTGCTTTGCTGCTGCAATAGAAAACGGTGAGCTGAGCGGTTTTTCGTAAAATGCAGCCGTTTGATGCGGATTTTCACCGTATCGTAACGATTGTTTTTTCACAAACGTCATCGTCATCGTTTCCGGATACGTTTCTCCAACAATGTTTGTCAAATATTGCGCAATCATCGCATCATATGCTGCTGTATGGCGAAATACTTTCGCAGCTAATGCCCGTCTCGTCTCAAGCAATACTTCGCCATATTGTTTGAGCTGTTCAATGACTAACTCATAGTCAGTAGGATCGACGACAGCTGTGACATAAGCATGGTTTTTCGCCGCCGCTCTCAGCATAGTCGGACCGCCAATATCGATATTTTCAATCGCTTCCATCAATGTCACGTTCGGCTTTGCAATCGTTTCTTGAAATGGATATAAATTAACAACGACAAAATCGATCGGTGTAATGTCATGTGCTTTCAGTTGCTGTTTATGTGTTTCGTCATCTCGAACAGCTAACAGCCCGCCATGAATGTTTGGATGTAATGTTTTCACCCGCCCATCTAAAATTTCTGGGAAGTTTGTGACATCAGAAATGCTTGTCACAGGGATTCCGTGTTCTGCTAATACACGCTTCGTGCCACCTGTTGAAATGATTTCCACTTCAAGCTCAGCTAGTTGCTTGGCGAATGTAACAATTCCTTTTTTATTTGACACGCTAATAATCGCTCGCTTTTTCATCTTCCGCCCTTCCTTTCTCACTTACCAGCTGCTGAATAACTTTCGGATACAATACATGCTCGATCTCATGAATACGACGCTCAACGCTTTCTAGCGGCTCTCCATCATCAATATATAGCGCTTGTTGCGCAATAATTGGTCCGATATCCATTCCTTCATCAACGTAATGCACGGTGACCCCCGTCACTTTCACGCCATAACGGTATGCTTGACCAATTGCATTTTTACCCGGAAACGACGGCAAAAGAGAAGGATGAATGTTTACAATTTTATTTGGGTACGCCTGTAAGAGCGTCGAACCGATGAGCCGCATATAGCCCGCAAGAACGATCCAGTCGATTTCTTTTTGTTGTAGTTGTTGTAAAATCTCACGTTCAAACTGTTGTTTTGTTTCGTAATGTTTAGGGTTAAAAACAAATACCGGCACGTGTTCACGAATCGCTCGTTCAATCACTTTGGCATGCGGTCGATCACATACGAGAAGCGCTACTTCTGCTTGAATATCTCCTTTTTTTACAGCATCGATAATCGCTTGAAAATTCGTTCCGCTTCCCGACGCAAAAATAGCTATTCGCTTCATTCGATTTTTCCCCCAGCAAACGATACACCTGCTCCCTCTTTGATCCGACCGATGATATATACTTTCTCTCCGCACGATTCAAGCAACTGCACAACGTCTGGCACAACATCGCTATCGACAGCTAATACAAAACCGATTCCCATATTAAAAATATTGAACATTTCCATTCGTTGTAGTTGTCCATGTTGTTGTAAAAAGTTAAAAATCGGTGGAATCGGCCATGAACCGTAGTCTATTTCGGCTTGCAATCCTTTTGGCAACATACGTGGAATGTTTTCGATAAAACCGCCCCCTGTAATATGTGCCATTCCTTTCACACGAAATTGTTTTAATGCCTCAAGTACCGATCGGACGTAAATGCGTGTAGGCGTTAACAACTCCTCGCCAAGCGAGCGAGAAAACGGTTCATATATATGATTTAACTGTAAATGAGCATCTTTTATAATTTTTCTAACAAGCGAATATCCATTACTATGCAAACCACTTGAAGCTAAACCGATTAGCACATCACCAGGGACAATCGCCTCACCTGTCACGAGCTTTTCTTTTTCTACCACACCAACTGCAAACCCAGCTACATCATATTCATCTTCACCGTACATGCCTGGCATTTCTGCTGTTTCCCCTCCAATGAGCGCACAGCCTGCTTCGATGCAACCATCAGAAATTCCTTTTACAATATGCTCGATTTTTTCAGGTACTGCTTTTCCGCAGGCGATGTAGTCAAGGAAAAAAAGCGGCTCTGCTCCTTGTACGACAATATCATTCACACACATCGCTACACAGTCTACTCCAATTTTATCGTGCCGATCTAAAGCGAACGCAAGCATCAGTTTCGTTCCTACTCCGTCTGTTCCTGATACAAGGACAGGTTGTTTATACCCGAGCAAAGATAGATCAAACGTTCCTCCAAAGCCGCCTAAGCTTCCAAATACACCCATCCGAGCTGTTTTTGCGACATGTTTTTTCATCCGCTCTACAGCTTCATAACCAGCTTCAATATTCACACCAGCTTGCTTGTACGCATGTGCCAACGTGCTCCCCTCCTATCTTCGTCGGATATTGACCTGTAAAACAAGCTAAACATTGCCCACAGTTTGCGGAATCGTTCGGTCTTCCAATAGCTTGCAAAAGCCCTTCTTGGCTTAAAAACGCAAGGGAGTCCGCTTCAATGAGTTGTCGAATTTGTTCGATGGTATGATTAGCTGCAATCAGCTCTTCTCTCGTTGATGTATCAATACCATAAAAACATGGATGCGTAATTGGTGGGGAGCTAATGCGCACATGCACTTCCGTTGCTCCTGCCTCACGAAGCATGCGTACAATACGCTTGCTCGTCGTTCCACGCACAATAGAGTCATCAACCATGACGACTCGTTTCCCTGCTACAACCCCTCGAACGGGCGACAGTTTCATTTTTACCCCTTGTTCCCGAAGTGATTGCGACGGTTGAATAAACGTCCGTCCAACATACCGATTTTTAATTAACCCTAACTCGTATGGAATACCTGTTGCTTCCGCATAACCAATGGCTACCGAAATACTTGAATCCGGTACACCAGTGACGATATCTGCTTCAACAGGTGCTTCAAATGCTAATCGCTTCCCAAGATTTTTTCTCGCGGTATGAATGTTAATGCCATCCACATTGCTATCCGGACGAGCGAAATAAATATATTCCATACTGCAAATGGAGCGAGCGACCTTAGGAGCAAAACGTTCAGAGCGAACACCTTGCTTATTGATCATAATGAGCTCCCCCGGTTCCACTTCTCGCTCGTATGTGGCACCAATGACATCAAACGCACACGTTTCCGACGCCACAACGTACGCCTCGCCTAAACGTCCAAGCGATAAAGGGCGAAAGCCATGTGGATCAAGAGCGATATACATTTCTGTTTCCGTTAAAATTAAAAAGGCAAAAGCGCCACGTAAATGCGTCAACGCTTCTTTAATCCTCTCTTTTAAAATCGGTTCATCGCTACGCTTAATTAAATGAGCGAGCACTTCTGTATCAGACGTCGTTTGAAAAATACTTCCTTGTTGCTCTAAACGCAAGCGTAACTCATCGGCATTGACTAAATTTCCGTTATGTGCAAGCGCTAAACTGCCACCTTGAGAACGGAACAAAAGCGGTTGAACATTCGTATATCCGCCCCCACCAGCAGTAGAGTAACGGACGTGGCCGATCGCAGCCATGCCCGTTAATTGTTCTAGTTCACCGCGACTAAACACCTCTGTGACTAAACCAAGTCCTTTATGAAATTGTAACGTTCCGTTGCCTCCAACAACAATTCCTGCACCTTCTTGTCCACGATGTTGTAAACTGTGCAATCCGTAATACGTCAACGTTGCTGCTTCCTCATGTCCCCAAATGCCAAAAATCCCACACTCTTCATTTAATCCTTTGATTTCAGCAAGCATGGAATAGCTCCTTTCCATACATTTCGCATCGTTTCTACTGGAACGTGGAGAATGCATGTATCTCCATTTGTCACATGAAGCGTTCCATCGTTTGTCACTTCTCCGATACATGCTGCTTGAACAAGCTGTTCAAACGTTTGTTGATGTTCCTTTTTCACAGAAACGACAAAGCGTGATTGCGTTTCGCTAAATAGTTCAGAAACGACGTCGCCACTAATCGTCACACGTGCACCTAAACCTTGGGCATCGATTAAACATTCCGCAAGCGCAACCGCTAGACCACCCTCGGATACATCGTGCGCAGAGGCCACAACTCCCGCCCGAATAGCAGTGAGAAGCTGTCGTTGTCTTGTCGCCTCAACGTGTAAATCAATCGTTGGAGCTTTACCGAAAATGCGGCCTGTTAACCATTTTTGTAGCTCGCTCCCGCCAAATTCTCGCTTAGCTTCCCCAATGACATAAATCAAGTCGCCAGGTTGTTTAAATGTTTGTGTCGTAATATGGCTGATATGTTCAACGACCCCAACCATGCCGACAATCGGTGTCGGATAAATGGCTTCGCCGTTCGTTTCATTATAAAGCGATACATTTCCGCTAATGACAGGCGTCTCTAGCACTCGACACGCTTCACTCATTCCTTCTACCGCTTTTTCTAGTTGCCAAAAAATTTCTGGTTTTTCCGGATTTCCAAAATTCAAACAATCGGTAACGGCAAGTGGCTGAGCACCGGAACATACGATGTTGCGTGCTGCTTCTGCGATCGCAATTTTCCCACCGACTTCTGGATCTAAATATACGTAGCGAGAATTACAATCGGTTGTCATCGCCAGCGCTTTATTTGTGCCACGAATGCGTAAAACAGCTGCATCAGACCCTGGAGCAACAACCGTATTTGTTCGCACCATATAATCGTATTGTTCATACACCCATTCTTTACTTGCAATCGTTGGCTGACTTAATAGCGCAAGCAGCGTTTCTTCGTAATTATCAACTGTCGGTGTGTATTCCATCGCTTGGAACTCCCGATAATACGCTGGTTCTTGCGAAGGTTTATGATAAACAGGCGCATCTTTGGCAAGCGCATCAACCGGGATTTCAGCAACGACTTCTCCGCGATGATACAACCGCAACATATGATCATCTGTTACACGGCCAATCGCTTTCGCCTCGAGTCCGTATTTTGCAAATACATCTGCAATTTCTTGTTCACGACCTTTTTTGACGACAAGAAGCATGCGCTCTTGTGACTCGGATAACATCATTTCATACGGCGTCATCCCTGTTTCGCGTTGTGGCACGAGATCTAAATTCAGTTCGATCCCAGAACCTGCTTTGCTCGCCATTTCCGCTGACGAGCTTGTTAAGCCAGCAGCTCCCATATCTTGCATCCCAACAAGCGCATCGGAATGAATGACTTCTAAACAAGCTTCAAGGAGCAATTTTTCCATAAATGGATCTCCGACTTGCACAGCTGGACGTTTTTGTTCAGATTGTTCCGTTAATTCTTCCGATGCAAATGTCGCTCCGTGAATTCCGTCACGCCCCGTTTTTGCTCCGACATACATGACCGTATTTCCAACGCCTGATGCGATTCCTTTTTGAATATCTTCATGGCGAATAAGCCCAACGCACATGGCATTTACAAGCGGATTCCCTTCGTATACCGCATCAAATTGCACTTCACCGCCAACGGTCGGAATGCCGACGCAATTTCCGTATCCAGCAATGCCTGCGACAACGCGCTCAAATAAATATTTCACACGCGGTGACGTTAATTCGCCAAAGCGAAGCGAGTTTAATAATGCAATTGGTCGCGCACCCATTGAGAATACATCGCGAATAATTCCTCCAACACCCGTTGCAGCTCCTTGGTACGGTTCAATCGCAGACGGGTGGTTATGGCTTTCAATTTTAAACGCTACCGCTAATCCATCCCCGATATCTACAATGCCTGCACCTTCTCCTGGCCCTTGGAGCACATGCTTTCCTTCCGTTGGAAACTTTTTTAATACAGGCTTCGAATTTTTATAGCTGCAATGTTCCGACCACATGACAGAGAAAATGCCCGTTTCTGTATAATTTGGCGAGCGCCCAAGAATACGTTCCACCATCGCAAATTCTTCGTCTGTTAATCCCATTTCACGATATAATTTTTGCTCTTTAATTATTGCTGGACTTGGCTCAAGTAGTAACGACATGTGCGTCCCTCCAATATGTCACAATTGATTGAAATAGTTTTAATCCATCAGCTCCTCCAAGCAATTCATGAACAGCTCGTTCAGGGTGTGGCATCATGCCGAGCACGTTTCCTTTCTCATTCACGATGCCCGCAATATTATGCAAACTACCGTTTGGATTTTCTCCCTCGTATCGAAAAACGATTTGGTTGTTGGCAATGAGCTGTTGTAACGTTTGTTCATCACAATAATAGTTTCCTTCTCCGTGTGCAATCGGAATCGTAATGATTTCTCCCCGTTCGTATTGAGATGTAAACATCGTTTCGTTATTTTCAACACGGAGCTTTACCGGGCGGCAAATAAACGTTAACTTATTGTTGCGTCGCATCGCCCCTGGAAGAAGCCCTGCTTCGAGTAAAATTTGAAATCCGTTACATACACCTAAAATCGGTTTTCCGTCATCGGCTGCTTTTTTGATCGCTTTCATCACGTTAGAAAAACGGGCAATCGCTCCAGAGCGTAAATAATCACCATATGAAAAACCGCCCGGTAACAGAATCGCATCAAACTCATCTAAACAATCTGCATCATGCCAAACGTATTCCACTTCTTCTCCTAATTCATCCGAAATGGCATGATACATGTCGATATCACAGTTTGAACCTGGAAATACAACGACCGCAAATTTCACTGAACGACGACCTCCTCAATCTCATAGCGATAATCTTCAATGACTGTGTTCGCTAACAATTTTTCACACATTTCCTTCACGATTGCATCAATATCGCGGTCGCTTTTTTCCACGATCAACTCCATAAACTTTCCAATCCGTACATCTTGCACTTCACCATAGTTTAAGCTATGCAATGCCCCTTTCACCGCATTGCCTTGTGGATCTAATACGTTTTCACGCAATGTGACATACACCTTTACTTTATACATGATAATCCTCCTAATCGTTGTAAAAGTTTCGTATATGTTTCTGTTAAGTCGCCTAAATCGCGGCGAAATACATCTTTATCAAATTTCTCTTTCGTGTGTACATCCCATAATCGACACGTATCTGGGGAAATTTCATCCGCCAACAGCACCGCTCCCGTTTCATCTTTTCCAAACTCTAATTTAAAATCGACAAGCTGTAAGTCACACGAGCGAAATAAAGAAGTTAAAATGTCGTTCACGCGAAACGCCATTTGCTTCATGTGCACGAGCTCATCGGGGGTAGCAAGCTGCAACAGAGCGATATGATCTTCTGTTAATAGAGGATCGCCTAAGTCGTCATTTTTGTAGTAAAATTCTACAATCGGCTTCTCGATGACGGCCCCTTCCTGAAGACCGATTCGTTTCGCTAGACTACCGGCGACAATATTGCGGACAACAACTTCGAGGGGAATAATCGTCACTTGTCGCACAAGCTGTTCGGTGTCAGATATTTTACGAATAAAATGATTGTTCACACCCGCTTCATGCAACAAGGAAAATAGTAAACTCGTAATCTCGTTATTTAATCTCCCTTTTCCAGCAATCGTTGCCTTTTTCTCACCATTAAATGCCGTTGCTTCATCTTTATATTCAATCCATAACATCCCTTTTTCATTTGTTGCATACACTTTTTTCGCTTTTCCTTCATATAGAAGGTGTTGCTTTTCCATGTTCTCTCCCCCATTTATCCAGAATATTAGCAACTTTTTATATATAGGTAAGGCAATCTGCCTTACCTACTGCAAACCAAGTCGGCTAAAAATCGTATCAACATGTTTTAAATGATAGTTGTAATCAAAGCAATCTGCGATTTGTTCCTTTGTTAAACGACTTGTAATTACTTCGTCTGCTTCAATTAACGAGCGGAACGGCACTTGTTTTTCCCACGCTTCCATCGCTTTCGGCTGTACAAGATCATATGCTTCCTCGCGCGTCATCCCTGTATCAATAAGCGCCAATAATACGCGCTGCGAATAAATAAGTCCCAGGGTACGATCCATATTTTTCTTCATGTTTTCAGGGAATACCGTCAAGTTTTTCACAATGTTTGTAAAACGATGAAGCATGTAGTTTAGAGCGATCGTTGCATCCGGTAAAATAATACGCTCCGCAGACGAGTGTGAAATGTCGCGTTCATGCCAAAGCGGTACATTTTCATAGGCAGTTAACATATAGCCGCGAATGACGCGCGCCATGCCTGTCATGTTTTCTGAACCGATCGGATTGCGCTTATGCGGCATAGCTGATGAGCCTTTTTGTCCCTTTGCAAAAAATTCTTCCACTTCACGCGTTTCACTTTTTTGTAATCCACGAATTTCAACTGCAAATTTTTCAATGGATGTCGCAATTAAAGCGAGCGTCGCCATGTAGTGCGCATGACGATCACGCTGCAATGTTTGCGTTGAAATTGGTGCAGGCTGTAAGCCAAGTTTTTCACATACGTACTGTTCGACAAACGGATCAATGTTTGCATACGTGCCAACCGCACCAGAAATTTTTCCAACGCGCACGGTTTCCGCCGCTTGCTTAAAACGTTCCAAATTTCGCTCCATTTCTGCATACCAAAGCGCCAATTTTAATCCGAACGTTGTCGGTTCAGCATGCACACCGTGTGTCCGCCCCATCATCACCGTATATTTATGTTCGATCGCCTTCTCCTTTAATACCGCAATAAAATTTTCTAAATCGCGCAATAAAATTTCATTTGCTTGTTTTAGTAAATACGATAATGCTGTATCAACGACATCCGTAGATGTAAGGCCGTAATGTACCCATTTTCGCTCTTCTCCTAACGTCTCTGATACGGCACGCGTAAAGGCAACAACATCATGGCGCGTTTCTTCTTCAATTTCTTTAATACGTTCAATGTTAAATGATGCATGTTGACGAATTTTTTCCACATCTTCTTTCGGAATGACACCTAATTCTGCCCATGCTTCACACGCTAAAATTTCGACTTCTAACCAAGCACGAAACCGGTTTTCCTCCGTCCAAATCGCTCCCATTTCCGGTCTTGTGTAACGTTCAATCATACGTTCATCCTCCGATCTGTCCAAATCGCAAATTCGTCTATTTTTCGTTGCACCTCATCGACATCGTCAACTAACCACGTGATATGCCCCATTTTCCGCTTCGGCTTCGCTTCTTTTTTTCCATAAAAGTGAACATGAGCATCACGAAATTGATCGATGTTTCGGATCACGTCGTCAACATGTTCTCCTAAAATATTGACCATAATTGAAGGTTTTAATAATTTCGTACTGCCAAGCGGCCAATTGCACACAGCACGAATATGTTGTTGAAATTGCGATGTGATACAACCGTTTATTGTATAATGACCTGAGTTGTGCGGTCTAGGGGCAAGTTCGTTAACATATAATTGCCCGTCTTTTGTCAAAAACATTTCAATTGCTAACGTGCCAACGAGTTGGAACGCTCCTGCTAACTGTTTCGCATATGTTTCTGCCTGTTCGATAATTGAACGACTAACTTGGGCAGGAGCAATTGTTTCATGCAAAATGTTGTCGCGATGAATGTTTTCAACGACAGGAAAAAGCGCCATTTCACCAGAAACATTTCGGGCAACGATAATAGATAACTCTTTTACAAACGGTATCCATGCTTCCAATACACACTCACCATAAGTTAAAAGGGAACGTGCGGTACCTATATCATTTAAGCAACGAATGACAACTTGCCCTTTCCCATCATATCCACCCCGACACGTTTTCAACACAGATGGAATACCAATCTCTTGAATCGCTTCTTCTAACTCTTCTTCTTTAAGTACGAGACGATAAGGCGCAACAGGTAAGCCTACAGACTGAACGGCTCGTTTTTCTTTCCAGCGATGTTGTGTCATAGCAAGCAACTCGCTTCCTTGCGGCACGTATCCCTTCTTTGCCAACCGTTTTAATGCGTCGGCATCAATGTTTTCAAACTCATACGTAACGACATCACTTATTTCAGCTAATTGATGTAACGCTTCTTCATCGCTATATGAAGCAACAATTTCAATATCAGCTACTTGAGCACACGGAGATTGTGGGGTAGGGTCGAGTACTGCCACAAAAAATCCCATCTCTTTTGCCGCAATCGCCATCATTCTTCCTAGTTGTCCTCCACCAATAATACCGATCGTTTGACCTGGAACAATCGTTTTATTCAAGCTGATCACTACTTTCCATCACTTGTTTTCGAATCGCTTCACGTCGCTTGCGCAATGCTTCCATATACGTTGGCTCATACGTTCCAAGAATCGAAACGGCAAGCAACGCTGCGTTTATCGCACCTGCTTTTCCGATTGCCACTGTCGCTACTGGCACTCCACCTGGCATTTGAACAATGGAGAGTAAAGAATCTAAACCGTTGAGCGTCTGGGATTTTATTGGTACCCCAATGACAGGAAGCGTCGTTTTTGCTGCTACCATTCCCGGTAAATGTGCAGCCCCGCCCGCTCCAGCAATGATCACTTTTATTCCGCGCTCTTCCGCTGATTCGGCATATGCAAACATATAGTCTGGCGTACGATGGGCTGAAACAACTTTTTTTTCGAACGGAACATGTAACTCTTCTAATATATCGCACGCATAACGCATCGTTTCCCAGTCTGACTGACTGCCCATAATAACAGCTACAAGTGACTGCATCTATATTTTCACCTCTTTTTATCATTCAGAAAAAAATCCAGAACGATGCCCTCGATAATAAGGGAAAGCATCGTTCTGGACATATTTCGCCCATGGGGTGAAAAAAGCCAATAAGATCCTTTCCCTCATAGTCCAATAATTTACGGTTATTGGGTAGAGACTTTCGGGCCATATTCCCAAAATTATATGAGGGTTCCATAACGTATTCACTTACTTTCATCTTACCAACCATTTTTAATGGATGTCAACACAAAATCGAACATTTTTAAAAATGAAATATTTAATGTTCGGTTTTTACTTAAAAATCACCATTTTATTTATTGTATCGTATAGTAAAAAGAAAAAGAGAAAGGAGGAAAACTAATGGACTGGACGAAACAATGGGAAGCGTTTTTTTCTAATCCTTTTTGGAATTCATCAAACGTTTTTTCTTCTCACACACCTGGCATCAATATGTATCGTCGTGAAAATGAATTACTCGTCATCGTTGCAATCCCAGGTTTAGAGGATGTACACGATGCGGAAGTATATATTCATTATAATACGTTAGAAATCAAAGCGAACGTTCAATTACATTTTGAAGGGTTTGAATTAATTGAAGAAGGCATTACACAAGGACCGTTTGAGCGAGTCATGCAACTTCCTTTCCCTGTAGGAGAAAAAGTCGACGCTGTATACGAGAATGGGCTACTTTTTATTCATCTTCATCGCCTCGTTCCCGATCATATAAAAAGAAAAGTAGAAATTAAATAAAAAATGAGCTAACCAATATCGGTTAGCTCTTCACTATGGGGGAGAGGATTGTAAAAGCGTTAAACGCAAATACATGGACAAAAAAAGTTAGAGAACAAAATGGAGATGCTCTCTAACTTGCTATGTCCGCCCGGCAACGTCCTACTCTCGCAGGCGGTGTCCCGCCAACTACCATCGGCGCTGGAGAGCTTAACTTCCGTGTTCGGGATGGGAACGGGTGTGACCTCTCCGCCATCGTCACCGAGCAAACATGCTTTTTCATAGCGCCATGTTAGGCGTGAAGGATTATTCCTTCAAAACTAGATAACAGGTTTTGTGTAGTCGCCTACGCTTTTCTTGTGTCTAGCTTCGAACTAACATCCTCCTACGCCTTCGCTTTTTCCGTTCGACGTGCACGCACGTCTTCGTCAAAAGCTTTTGGCTCTGTCGGATGTTTTCTTGACTACGTCAAGAACCGTTCTCCGCTTTTCTTGTGTGCTTAGTTAAGTCCTCGATCGATTAGTATCCGTCAGCTGCACGTGTCGCCACGCGTCCACCTCGGACCTATCTACCTTGTCATCTTCAAGGGATCTTACTCGCTTGACGCGATGGGAAATCTCATCTTGAGGGGGGCTTCACGCTTAGATGCTTTCAGCGCTTATCCCTTCCGCACATAGCTACCCAGCTGTGCCCCTGGCGGGACAACTGGTACACCAGCGGTGCGTCCATCCCG